>NZ_LT629784.1:1270909-1588636 GCF_900105595.1 Stappia sp. ES.058
GCTCTCAACACCGCCATCGATCTCCGGCCATCCGCTGCGCGCGCAAATGCTCTCTCTGCTGAAGGAGTTGCCGCAGACCTCGGCCGTGTTCGTCGGGTTCGAGGGGGGCGATCATTATCAGATCGCCGCCGCCGTGCATCGGCCCCCGGGCTTTCTCGCGGATAAGGGCGCACCGGCAGAAACGGTCTATCAGGAAAGCGTCGTCTTGCGTTCCGGGCGGGAAGTCCCGATCAGCTACGCGCGTTTTCTCGACGAAAACGGCACGTTGCTGGCCACCCGGGTCGAGACAGGCGAGCCCTACGACCCCCGTGAACGCCCCTGGTATCGGCTTGCGCGCAATGGTTCTGGACTTGTGCGCACGGATACCTACCGGTTTTCCGGCACCGAAAAGCTTGGCCTGACCGTGGCGCGGCGCTTTCCCGGCGGGGTCGTCGGCATGGATGTCACGCTCGCGGAACTGACGGCATTCCTCGATGCTGTGCCGCAGGCGCGCGACGGCGTTGTCGCGCTGTTTCACGACGATGGCCGGATTCTTGCGCATTCGACGCCTGGCGCCCGTGCGGCCGGTGGCGACGCCGCCGTTCCGCCGGACCGGCGAGAGAAACTAAAGCGGCTTGTCACCCGGCTTGCGGAGGACCCGTTGCTGCGCGCCACGACGGTGGATGTGAACGGCGACGACTGGCTGGTCCGGCGCAATCCCATCGATCTTGGCGGAGGGGCGGCGGAGAACCTTGTCGTCGCCATGCCGCGCGCCGCGGTCGTCGGCCCGATCGAGGCGGTGTCGCAGCGCACCTTTCTCGTGTCGCTGTTGATCGTTTTTGCAAGCGTTCCCCTGATCTGGCTGGTGTCGCGGCGGATTTCCCGCCCGATCCATGCCTTGGGCGAGGCCGCGGAGCGGATCGGCCGGTTCGAACTCGACCGCGAGATCGCCGACGGTTCGATTATCCGGGAAGTCGACCTGCTTCAACGGGCGATGGAGCGCATGCGCCACAGCCTCTCCGTGTTCTCGCTTTACGCTCCGAAAGCCCTCGTGCGCCAGCTGGTCGCCAGCGATACACCACCCGTTTTGGGGGGGACGCGGCGCGAGGTGACGGTCTGCTTCATGGATCTTGAGAATTTCACGGCGATGTCTTCGCATCTGGAACCGGAAGAGGTGATGCTGCGCATGTCGCAGTATTTCGAGCGCGTGACGCAGATCCTTCAGGCGCATGGCGCGACGATCGACAAGTACATTGGCGATTCGGTGATGGCTTTCTGGAATGCTCCGATGAACACCCCCGATCATCCGGCGAAGGCATGTGCCGCGGCGCTGGAGATCATCGCGGAAACCTCAGCCATGACATCCGGCTGGACAGGTGAGGGCGCGCCGAAGGTGCGCACGCGGATCGGCATTCATTGCGGGCAGGCGATCATCGGCAATGTTGGCAGTTCAGACCGGATGAACTACACCGCGCTCGGCAGCACGGTGAATCTCGCCTCGCGGCTGGAAGGTCTGAACCGCGATCTCAAGACCTCGATCCTGGTCAGCGCCGATCTCAAGGAGCAGGTCGAAGGCCGCTTCGTGTTCCAGAGCGCCGGCGACATCCGCATCAAGGGCTATGACGAACCGGTGCCGGTGTTCGAGATCCTGGACAGCGCACCCGCGACCTCCTGACAGTGTCCCTGAAAAGAAACGCCGCGGGCGATGGGTATCGTCCCGCGGCGGTCCGTTTGTAGGAAAGCTCTTGCGGCCTGGTCAGCCGGAAATCAGCGCCACACCGGCAAGGGCGGTGATGCCGCCAAGCACGCGGCTGACGGTCAGGTTCGAGCCAAGCCGTCCGGCCGTCCAGCCGATGGCGATGCCGCAGAGATGCAGAACGATGGTGGAGAGCGCAAAGCCAAGACCGTAGGCCGCCTGTGCCGCGGAGCCGATCTCGCCACCATGGGCGTATCCATGAAACAGGGCGAACACGCCGACGATCGCGGCGCTGGGGCCAAGCGGCAGCCGCACGGCAAGCGCGACGAGCAGGCCGAGCGCCACAACGGAAGCAAGGATCGCCGGTTCCACGAAGGGAAGCGACACGCCGGCAAGCGCCAGTCCAAAGCCTGCAACCATCGTCACCACGAAGGCGGACGGAATTGCCACAACTGCCTTGCCGCCGATCTGCCAGGCCCAAAGGCCGACCGCGACCATTGCCAGGATGTGATCGGCGCCGAACAGCGGATGTGAGAGGCCGGCGGCAAACGAGCCGTGTTCGCCCGGGCTCAAATGCGCAAGAGCGGGTGTTGCGGCCGTGACCATGGCGGCGGACGCAATGGCAAGCAGGGGGAGGGAACGTCTGGTCATTTGGTCGATCCTTCAATCAAGTCGATCTGGGCACCCCGGGATGGGTCGTGCCTCGTGAAAACGAACCTCATGCGGGTCCGTATGGAAAGCGGCGCCGACCGTTATCGGGGCGGGGCCCCGCAGACGGTCGGCACCGCCATGTTCAGGTCAGGCGGCGGCGCGATGCAGCCGCTTGGGGAAAAATGGGCCTTGCCGTGCGCCATGAAACGTCTTCACGCCGGCGAGGATGGCGAGATCGACCAGCGGTTCGATGGCGATCACGATCAGATAGGCCGCACCGAAGGTCGAGACGGAGGCAAGCGTCTCTGTGCCGAACCCGCCGCCGTAGACGGCCCAGAACCCGACCCAGGCGACGATTCCGGCCTGGTAGCTGGTCGAAAGCGCCAGCGCCTGGCCGTAGGAGATATCCTTGTAGGCGGTGCGGGCAGGAATGACCCGGGCCGCAATCAGGCTCATGACGTAAAGCGGCACCAGAAGCGTGGTGACGTTCATTCCGTACTGCGGCAAGTCGAAGGGCGCGAAGAACAGCCCCTGTGCGAGCAGCCCGAGCGCCAGACCCACCGCCGCCGGGCCCGCGCCCAGCAACAGGAACAGCGTCGACCCGAGGATCAGATGGACCTCGGACACGCCGACCGGATAATGCGGCAGCAGTTCGAAGAAAGCGAAAACCGCCACGGTGGCCGCAGCAGAGCGCAGGCCGAAGGCCGCGAGCCCGCCGTCCTCGCGAACGGATGTCCAGGCCAACCGGGCGCCGAGGCCGATTGATGCGGCTGCCGTGCCGATGCTGAGAAGGATCTTGGCGCCGTCGACGACACCTGGTTCGATATGCATGTCATGTCTCCCATGCGCACCCGCCGTGCGCCGGTTCGAGGAAGGCGCAAGGTGCGCCGGACGTGATGGCAGGTCTCCTGGCTCGCGAATCCTTGCTGCGCCCGCCTTCCCAGCCCGAAATGGCCAGTGGCTTGTGGGCGCCGCTCTCCGCTTACAGTTGCGGGGGCAGCCACGGTCTTGGCCCCTGATGGGTACGCCGCACCGTGTTCCCTTTTCATCCGTGCATCGGCTTTGCCGCACGGAACCATCGCGGATGATGCTAGGCTGTCGTCCTTCACCGTGACAAGTTCAATTTTCGATTGATCCTGATCATTTCCACTCTTGACCTTTTTCGTGAAACTGTTGCGGTGCAACATCGGTGGCGACGCATGGTGGACGCCCGTGCTCGACAGGCTGCCGGAGTTGAGGGCCGCGACGGAAAGGAACGCCATGCTGGTGGTTCATACGCGTATCGTCGACATCGTCGGCGACATCATCCGGATCCGCGTGGCGATGTCCGGCAGCGGGCGCGCGGGCGGTCCGTGCCTCGGCGATCTCGCGCGGGTCACCGGAGGCCGGGGATTTGATTCGCTTGCCCAGGTCATCATGATCGACGGTGAATTGGTCACGCTCCAGGTCAATGCCGGCACCAAGGGGCTTCCCAACAATGCCGCTGTGCGGTTCATGGGCAGCGCCATGCAGGTCACCTATTCACCGAGCATTCTCGGACGTGTCTTCGATGGCGGCGGGCGTCCGGTCGATGCCGGCCCCGATCTTGGAGCCGATCCCACGGTGCCCATCGGCGGCCCGACCGTGAACCCGATGAAACGCATTCTCGCCTCAAGGATGATCCGCACCGACGTGCCGATGATCGACGTCTTCAACTGTCTCGTCGAAAGCCAGAAGATCCCGATCTTTTCCGTCTCCGGCGAGCCCTACAATGCGTTTCTCGCGCGCATCGGCATCCAGGCGGACGCGGATGTGGTGGTCTTCGGCGGCCTGGGGCTGATTTTCGACGACTATGCCTTCTTCCGCCAGCAGTTCGAGGACGCAGGCGTCTTTCCGCGCACGGTGATGTTCGTCAATCAGGCCTCCGACCCGGTGGTTGAACGGTTGCTGGTTCCGGACATGGCGCTTGCCGTAGCGGAGAAATTCGCCGTCGAGGAGGGCAAGCGCGTGCTTGTCCTGCTCACCGACATGACCGCCTTCGCCGATGCTCTCAAGGAGGTCTCCATCGCGATGGAGCGGGTGCCGGCCAACCGCGGCTATCCTGGAGATCTCTATTCGCAGCTCGCGCGCCGTTACGAGAAAGCTTGCGATTTTCGCGGCGCCGGATCGGTCACGATCCTTTCGGTGACCACCATGCCCGGCAACGATCTGACCCATCCGGTGCCCGACAACACCGGCTACATCACGGAAGGGCAGTTCTACCTGCACGGCGGCGCCATTGATCCCTTCGGATCGCTGTCCCGCCTCAAGCAGCATGTCATCGGCAAGGAAACCCGCGAAGATCACGGCCAGGTGATGAACGCGATGATCCGCTTTTACTCCGAGGCGCGCGACGCGGAGCAGAAACAGTCGATGGCCTTCGACCTGTCGGACTACGATCGGCAGCTCCTGCGCTTCGGCGCGTTGTTCCGAACCCGCTTCATGGATATCGGCATCGCAATGCCCCTGGAAGAGGCGCTGGACCTGTGCTGGCAAACGCTCGCGGAATGTTTCCGCCCCCAGCAACTGCTGATGAAGCAGGATCTGGTCGATCGGTATTTCCCGCAAGACGATGCAGAGACCGGCGTCCTGTCTCCCGATCGGGAAGGGGCGGGGGCGTGACGCGCGCCTCGCTGAACAAGTCGGTGCTTTCCCGCGAAAGCGTCAAGCTGTCGGAGTATCAGCGCTTTCTGCCCTCGCTGGAACTGAAGCGCCGGCAGATCGTTGCCGAACGGCTGAGGGCACGCGCGCATCTGGCCGAGTGCCGGGCGCAGCTGGAGGCGCAGCTCGTCGGCAGTGCCCGCGACCTGCCGATGCTTGCGAACGAGGAGGTGGCGCTCGACACGCTGGTGGTTGTGGAGGCGATTGATCTGTCCACGCAGAACCTCTCCGGCACGCGTCTTCCGGTCTTGAAGGAGGTTCGCTTCGCCGAAGTCGTCTATGCGCGCCTGACGCGACCACATTGGGTCGATGCTGCGGTGGTCGCCTTGCGGGAGGTGATCCGGATGCGGATTGCCCGCGATGTCGCCGAGCGGAGATTGCGCGAGCTTGAACAGGCCGAGGCGTTGATCGCCCGTCGGGTGAACCTCTTTGAAAAGGTTCTCATTCCGCGCTCGCAGGAGACGATCCGCCGGATCCGCATGGCGTTGGCCGATGCGGAACGCGAAGCGGTGATCCGCGCCAAACTCTCCAAACGCAAGACCGCTGCGCGTGCCGGGGAAGCGAGGCTTGCCGCGATATGACCATCGTCGCGCTCAGGAAAATCAGCCTCATCGGCGTCATGGAGGACAAGGCGGCCGTCCTCGACGCGGTCCAGGCCTTTGGCGGCTGCCACCTCGTGCCCTTGCGCGCCGCGCAAAAGGATCTTGAGGCGGTGCCCAGCGGAACCGGCCGCGAGGCGACGGAGGCCTTGCGCTGGCTGGTCGATTGTCCGGCGCCGCGCCGGGTGGTCTCTCGCGATCCACTGTTCGATCTCTCCGGTGTCGTTTCGGCAGCCAATCGGAACCGCCACGAGCTTATGGAGACCGAGGATCGCAAGGCCGCGCTGGAAAAGCGGATTCGCGACGTCGCGCGTTGGGGCGAGTTCACCTTCCCCGACATGTCCGATATCGGCGGCTATCGTTTCTGGTTCTACGAAGTGCCGCTCGGTCGGGAGAAGGTGGTCACTGCATCGGGCGCCATCGTGGAGACCGTCCATCGGGAGCGCGGCATTGCCTATATGGTTGTCCTGTCGCCGGAGGAACCTCCCGTCGACAGCATGCCGGTTCCACGCGTTCACATTGGCTCGCATGCGTTGTCGACCCTGCTGGCGCAGCTCGAGGCCGTTGAGATCCTGCTCGACGATCTTTGGCTGGAACGGCGCGATCTCACCAAATGGCGTCTGCTGCTTGCGGAAAACCTGGCGCGCGCCCGCGACGCGGCGGCCCGGCGGCGCGCTGCACTCGAGACGATCGATGCCGAACGCGTCTTTGTGATGCGCGGCTGGGCGCGGGCCGATCGGGTCGCGGAGATCGCGCAACTCGCCGACCGGCTTGGCATCGCGGCTCTCGTCGAGGACCCCGCCCCGGAAGACGATCCGCCGACGCTTCTGGAAAATGCGCCGGCGATGGCGGCGGGCGAGGACCTTGTCCAGTTCTACCAGACCCCGGGCTACCGCAGTTGGGATCCGTCTTCGGTCGTTTATGTCTCCTTCATCGTCTTCTTCGGCATGATCATGACGGACGCCGGCTACGGCCTTTTCCTGCTGGTGCTGCTGTTCTTGCTGCGCGGCCGGTTTCAGGGCTCGGCGCTCGGGCGGCGCATGGTGCGGCTCGGTTACTGGCTTGCCGTCTCGACCATGGCGTTCGGCGTCGCCACCGGGAGCTATTTCGGCTGGCAACCGCCAGGGGGCGGCTTGATCGCGCACGCCGCCTTCATCGATCTGTCCGACATTGACGCGATGATGCGCCTCACGGTCACCATCGGTGTCGCTCATGTCGTCGCGGCCAATGTTCTGAATGCCTGGAATGCGGGGAGTCTGGCCGGACGGCTCGTGCCCGCCGGCTGGTGTTGCGCGGCCTTTGGCGGGCTTCTCGTCTATCTGACCGGCGGCGCGCAGACCGCAGCCGGCATCGCGCTGGCGGGCGTTGGCGTGGTGCTGGTCGTGGCCTTCGGTGGGGAGGTGCGGGTCACCTCGCTGTCGACATTCGCCCGGCGGCTCGGCGGCGGTCTGCTCAGCGGCGCCAGGGTGGTAAACCTCTTTTCCGACGTTCTCAGCTACATGCGTCTCTTTGCACTCGGACTGGCGGCGGCTTCGCTGGCCGGAACGATCAACATGCTGGCCGAACAGGTGCGCCATGCCGTGCCCGGCGTCGGGGTGCTGGTCGCCATCACCGTTCTCGTGATCGGCCATGCCGTCAACATGGGACTGGGCATCGTTGCGGGCACCGTTCACGGCCTGCGCCTCAACGTCATCGAATTCTTCAATTGGGGCCTCAAGGGCGAGGGGCGCCCCTTCAGACCGTTCCGCAAGGAGGAGACACGCTTGTGACTGACCTGGTTCTGGTACTCGGCTGGTTCGGCCTGTTCGCACCGGTGGCATTTGGCGCCATCGGCAGCAGCATCGGCTGCGCGCGCGCCGGTTCTGCCGCCATCGGCGCGATGCTTGATACGGAAACCGGCTATGGCCGCTTTATCGGCGCGTCGCTGATGCCGTCCTCGCAGGTGATCTACGGCATCGTCATCATGTTCTCCCTGCAACGGGATCCCATGACGGCGGAAGCTGCGGCCGGTGTCTTCGGCGTCGGGGTGCTGGCGGGCGTCGCGCTGCTCTATGTCGGTATTCGCCAGGGCGAGGTGCTCGCCTCCGCCATCGTTGCCGCCAAGGCCAAGCCGGAGATCTTCGGCATCTCGCTGGCGCCGGCGGCGGTTCTTGAGGGGTTTGCCGTCTTCGCGCTGGTGTTTGCCCTCGTTCTGAGCGGCTCCATACCGGGATGATTGTTTCAAGCGGGAGCAGGAAATGAACGCGACATCCAAGCCCAATGCCACGCCGGATCAGCGATCCCCCGCCGATGTCCATTCAGCCGGGGCGGGGGTGCAGGCCCTGATCGACCGCCTGAGACAGGAGGGGGTCGAGGCCGGACAGCGCGAGGCGGATGCCGTGCTTGCCGACGCGCGGCTGAAGGCGGACCGGCTCGTGGAGGACGCGGAGGCGAAGGCAGACGAGATCCGCGAGACCGCGCGGCAGGAGGCACGCGCGGAACGTGCGGCGACACAGGATGCGTTGAAGATCGCTGCGCGCGATGTCGTCCTGTCTCTGCGAAACGAAATCGCCGCGCGCATCGACAAGGAGACGTCCCGCCTGCTGAAGGAGGCCTTCGCGGATGAGGCCTTTCTCAAGCGCCTGGTGCTCGCTCTTGCCGGCAAGGTGCGCGCCGACGCGGGGCTCGACGACGCGAAGGAACTGGAATTCGTCCTGCCGGAACAGGTGATCACTTTCGAGGAACTGAAGGCCGATCCGGAAACTGTGACGGAAGGCACCCTGACGCATCTGGTTGTGTCGCTTGCCGCCAACGTGCTGCGGGACGGCGTGACGTTTTCGGCCGGGGCGGGCTTCGAGGGCGTTCGCATCATACTGCGCGACCAGGATCTGGAAGTGGACGTGACCGAAGCGGCGATCGCGCCACTGCTGGTCAAGCATCTTCAGCCCCGCTTTCGGGCCGTCATGGAAGGCGTGGTGCGTTAGGAGATGGGTGACGGTTCGTTCCAATACATCACGCTGGCGGCAAGCCTGCCGCACCTCGGCGCGCTCTTCAGCAATGTGAATCTGCCGATGTCGCGCTATCGGCTGGAAGAGAGATTGTCGATGCTCGACGATGACGACCGTCGGCTTCTCGACCGTGTCACCCGTGTGACGTCCTGGCCGGGCGTCGCCGGTTGCGAGAGCGATGCGGAGGTCGTCGCCCGGTTCGAGGAGACCTGCGGCCTGGCTGAGGTCTTTCCGGACCTGGTCGCCATTCTGCGGGAGCGGCTTGAAACGCGGATGCTGGTTGCCGCCCTTCGCCTGCGCCGGGACGGGGCGGAGGACCCCGGTGCGGTTTCCGGATGGCGGCGTATGGCCGTCGCCCGGGCGATCCGCACAAACTGGAGCGATCCGACCTTCGGGTTGGGCCGTGCACGCCCCTGGCTTCGCGAGGCCCAGGCCTTGTGTGCCGGGGGAGACCACATCGGGCTGGAGCGCGCGGTGCTGACGGAAATCTATCGGCAGATCGACCGGGCCGCGGCCCATCACCAGTTCGATTTCGAGGCGGTGACGCTTTACGTCCTGCGGTTTCAACTGATCGAGCGCTGGCAGCGCTACGATGCCGGGCGCGCACGCGACAGACTGGAAGCGCTGCTTCATTCGACGCTGGCCGGTGCATGGAGCGCGGGCAATGTCACACCATCGAGCGCAGGGACGGCGGGGAGCTTGTCGCAATGACGGAACTTTCGGAACTGCCGGCACCGAGCGCGGAAATCATTGCGGTCCAGGATGACCTGGTGACTCTCGCCCCGACCGGTGATCAGCCGCTGATGAAGAACGAGGTCGTCTACATCATTCCCCACGGGCCGGAGCGCGCGGGTCAGCGCGCGGAATATCTCCGCGCGGAGATCTTGCGTGTGCGAGGGGCGACCGCCGACGCGCAGGTGTTTGAAAGCACGCAGGGCGTGCGCATCGGCGACCGGGTGATCCAGACCGGTGAAATGCTGTCTGTCACGCTGGCCCCGGGGCTGCTCGGCGGTGTCTTCGACGGATTGCAGACGCCGCTCGCCGATGTCGCGTCGGACCATGGCTTCTTTCTGCCGCGCGGCATTGTCATTCCCGCACTCGATACCCGCCGCAAATGGGCGTTCACGCCGACCGTTCGGTCCGGGGATACGGTGCACGCCGGCGACGAGCTGGGAACGGTTCCGGAGGGGCGTTTCGCGCACAAGGTCATGGTACCCTTCGCCACGCGCGGTGGGCTCACCGTGGAGCGCATTCGCGAAGGGGCCCATACGATCGACGAGGTGATCGCCACGCTGCGTGACGATGATGGCCGACTGCATGAACTCACGATGGCGCAGCGCTGGCCGGTGCGCCGCCCGATCCCGGAAACGCTGAACCGGATGGGGCGTGGTGAGCGGCTTTACCCGGGCGACCCGCTGATCACGACCATTCGCCTGATCGACACATTCTTTCCGATCGCACGCGGTGGCACCGGGTGCATACCGGGGCCCTTCGGTGCGGGCAAGACCGTGCTTCAGTCGTTGATATCCCGGTTTTCCGATGTTGACGTCGTGATCGTGGTGGCCTGCGGCGAGCGGGCCGGCGAGGTGGTGGAAACCATCACCGAGTTTCCGAACCAGCCGGATCCCTCCGGCGACGGAACGCTGATGGAGCGCACGGTGCTGGTGTGCAACACGTCCTCCATGCCGGTGGCGGCACGCGAGGCCTCGATCTACACCGGCATCACGCTCGGCGAATATTACCGCCAGATGGGGCTGGACGTTCTCCTGATCGCGGATTCGACCTCGCGCTGGGCACAGGCCATGCGCGAGACATCCGGCCGGCTGGAGGAAATTCCGGGTGAGGAGGCCTTTCCGGCCTATCTCGATTCAGCGATCCGCGGAGTTTACGAACGCGCCGGGGTGATGCGCACGCGCAACGGATCGACCGGCAGTCTGACGGTGATCGGAACGGTGTCGCCGGCGGGTGGAAACTTCGAGGAGCCGGTCACCCAGGCGACGCTTGGCACCGTGAAGGCCTTCCTCGGCCTGTCCTATGACCGCGCCTACAAACGGTTCTACCCGGCCGTCGATCCGTTGATCTCCTGGTCGCGTTACCGCACCCAGTTGGCCGACTGGTTCGCGCGCGAACTCGGACCCGACTGGGCGGGCCAGGTCGATGCGGTGACCGACCTGCTGCACAAGGGAGACGAGATCTCGCGGATGATGCAGGTGACGGGCGAGGATGGGGTTACCCTTGATGACTTCGTCACCCAGCAAAAGGCGCTCTTCGTCGATATGGTCTATCTGCAGCAGGACGCATTCGACGATGTCGATATGTCCGCGCCGCTTGCCCGCCAGCGCGAGACATTCGATCTCGTCTGCCGTGCGATCGGTCATACGTTTGCCTTCGACGACAAGGAAGCGGCGCGCGCGTTCTTCATCCAGCTCACGGGACTGTTCCGCAACCTCAATTACGCGTCAGACAAGAGCCCGCGGCGGTCCGAGTTGCTGGCGGAGATTTCATCCATGCTTGCGAAGGCACATGTGCATTACGTCGGCACCCAGGATGTGGCCCGAGCGGACGGGTCTGGTGACTACAGCCAGCGGCGCACCCGGGCGCGATAGGCGCGATAGGGCTCCCCGAACAGGTCGTCCGCGATACGCTCCTCCCGGGGGATGTACCAGAAATTGGCCACCGCGAAGAACACCAGGGGGCCGATGAGCGTGAAAACCGTGTTGAGCAGCAGGGCGGCGCCGACAAGCGTCAGGACGAAGCCGAGATACATCGGATTGCGGCTCATCGCGAAAACGCCGGTGGTGATGAGCTTGTCCGGATCGCGGAACGCGTGGAGATTGGTGCGGGCCTTGACGAATTGACCGGCCGCCACTGCTTGCAGTGCCAGCCCGGCAACAATTATCGCCCAGCCGAGGAGCCTTGCGGGCGTGCCGAATACGGTCGCGACCGGAGCGGTTTCGCCCAGAACGGCCATCGCGACCAGAAGAATGAGCCAAAGAACCGGTGGGATAAGCAGATGCATCATCTCGCAAGGGTCCTTCAGCGACGTTGAATAAACAACCGGGCGCGGCGGCCAAAGCCGCGCCCGGAAACGTCAGCCCTAGTTTATCACCGTTCCTCGGTGAGCAGTCCCTTGAAGATTGCCCAGCACATCAGCAGGAGTACAAGGGTAAAGGGCAGTCCGGTGGAGATCACCATCGCCTGCAGCGAACCCAGTCCGCCACCGATGAGCAACACGATCGCGACAAGCCCTTCGAAGGTGCACCAGAACACGCGCTGGGGAACCGGCGCGTCCACTTTGCCGCCTGCGGTGATCGTGTCGATCACCAGCGAGCCGGAGTCCGACGAAGTCACGAAGAACACGATGACGAGCACGATGCCGATCGTCGAGGTGATGGCGGCAAGCGGCAGGCCTTCGAGCATCGCGAAGAGCGAAAGCTCGGGATGGTAGCTGTCGATCACGTTCGCCTTCACCGCGCTCGTTGCCGGATCGCTCAACACCTGGTCGATGGCGACGCCGCCGAAGACAGCCATCCACAACACGCAGACGAGCGAGGGGATGATCAGCACGCAGGTGAGAAACTCGCGCACCGTACGGCCGCGGCTGACGCGGGCGATGAACATGCCGACAAACGGCGACCAGCTGATCCACCAGGCCCAGTAGAAGGCCGTCCAGCCCTGACGGTAACCGTCGTCAGTCCGTCCGACCGGATTGGACAGGGCCACGAGGTCGGTCGCATAGGCTGTCAGGCCGCTCAGGAAGTCGGTGAAAATTGCCACCGTCGGCCCCGCGATCAGGACAAAGAGAAGCAAAAGGGCCGCGATGCCCATGTTGATTTCCGACAGGATCTTGACGCCGCCGTCCAGGCCGCGAAGCACGGAAACCAGGGCAATCGAGGTGATGCCGATGATCAGGATCACCTGAACCGTGATTGTGTTCGGCACGCCATAGACATACTCAAGACCGGCGTTGGCCTGCTGGGCCCCCAGGCCGAGCGAGGTCGCGAGACCGAAAAGCGTCGCGAAGACCGCGAGAATGTCGATGACGTGACCGGTCCAGCCCCACACGCGTTCGCCAAAAATCGGATAGAACGCAGAGCGGATCGAGAGCGGCAAACCCTTGTTGAAACTGAAGAGCGCCAGCGCCAGAGCGACAACAGCGTAGATCGCCCAGGGGTGCAGGCCCCAATGGTAGATCGTGGCGGCCAGACCCATCTTCTTGGCGGCGTCAACGTTTCCGGCAATGATGCTGCCGTCCTCGGCAATCGGCGAAGGAACGCCCAGCGGCTGGGAAATCGCCATGTGATAAACCGGCTCGAGAACGCCGAAGAACATCAGGCCGATGCCCATGCCGGCCGCAAAGAGCATGGCGAACCAGCCGATGTAGCTGTAATCGGGCGAGGCTTCCTTGCCTCCCAGACGGACACTGCCCCAGGGGCTGATGATCAGGCCGAGGCAGAAAATCACGAACACATTGGCGGCACTCAGGAAAAACCAGTCGAACGTGCTGGTGAGCGTCGGTCGCAGCCATCCAAAGAACGAGCCCGCCTGGTCGGGCGCGAGAAGCGCGTAAATGACGAAGGCCGTCACCGTGAGACCGGAAATCATGAAAACCGGATTGTGGATGTCGAAACCGAACGGCCCGACATTGCCCTCGATGTTGTCCTGGCCAATCTCGAATTCGGTATCGATGAGGTCGGACGCGCCTTCGGGATCCGGGATCCCTGTGCTGCCTTGGTCTGTCATTTGTTGTTCCTGTGTGAGTTGGTCATGCGCCTTTGCGGCGGTTCCATTGGAGCAGGATCAGCTCTCGCGAACGACGAAAACGGATGCCTTCGATCGCCCGGCGACTGTTCCGCCGTTGGACGGCCACAGATAGTCCGCGACATTCGGCACATGCGAGGCCATGACCACGAGGTCTGCCCCGGTTTCGTCGATCGCCTTCAGGAGCGCAGGGTCGAGGTCGATTGACGGATCATGTGTCACAACCATGTGGCTGGAGGTCTCGATGCCATTCGCTTCGCTCTGCGCCTTGGCAAAGGTCGCCAGCTTTTCCGAATACTCGGTGGGCGTATGAGCGACGGATCCGGGTGTTTCTGTGGTGACACCCACGTAGCAGACCGGGATTTGATAATGGCGCGCGAGGTCGGCTGCCGTTTTCATCGCTTTTGCCAGTTTCTGGGCATGCGCCAGATCGACTGGAACAATAATTTTCTTGTACATACTGGTGTCTCGCACCTCCATGTTTGGAATTTTCCAATTAAACGCCCGATGTCCGTCTTTCGACTATCTCCTGGCGTCGTCTCCTTGTCGAAAACCGACTCTCCTTCCGCGTCACGACAGCGGGCAAGAGGGTCGGTCGTCATTGATGGACAAGCGGGGCCATTGTTGCACCCGGCGGTCGGAGTGCCACGGCTTCACCAATGGCGCGGTATCGCCTGGGACGATCCGGATCGCGCCATCCATTCCAATCGTGTCACCGCTGCAATGTGCGCTCACATTGCCGGAAACCCGGTTCGCAAGACAATTGGCCCCAGCCTCTCGCTGCGCTAAACCGCGCTGAAACTGGCATATTCATGACATCAGCGCAAACTGGTGCGCAAAACTTGTGCATATCTTTGCGGTGCCGTTGGAGTGTCGCCCGATCCAGACCCAACGGCATCTTTGGGCGGGGTGACCAGCCTCCACAACGGTCCGACGATGTGAATTGCACGTCGCAAGTCTTTGCTTTAAAAGCGGAATAGTTGTCTTTTAGAGGAGCTGTTCCACAGATTTTTAGGGCGTCTCCGGTTTGTGCCGCAAAATTTTTCCTGACTGCAGAATGGAAGGATACCGCTTGTCCATCGACCCACCGATATCGGACACGCCTCGGCCGCGCGCACTTCTCTTCGATCTCGACGGGACCCTTGTCGACAGCGTTCCGGATATCGCCGATGCCATCAACGCGGTTCTGGTCGCGAACGGATTCCCCGCGCTCGAGGTTGCGGACGTGCGCAAGATGGTCGGCAACGGCATCCGCAAGCTTGTCGAACGCGCGTTCGAGGCATCGGGCAAATCCCTGGAGGAAGACGAACTCACGACGATGACCGCCCGCATGATGGAGGTTTACCGGAAGGGGCTCACTGTCGCCACGACCCCGATGCCCGGCGCCGCTGCGGCGGCAGCCTGGCTCCGTCAGCGCGGTCATCGCCTTGCCGTGGTTACCAACAAGCCGGAAGCGTTTGCCCGTGAAATCGTCAAACACTTCGGGTTCGAAACAGCCTTCACCGTCGTTGTCGGAGGAGATACCTGCGCCACCCGCAAGCCCGATCCCGAAATGCTGTTTCACGCTTGTCGGGAACTCGGCGTGGCGCCGGAAGACGCCATCCTTGTCGGCGACAGTCCGGCCGACATCGATGCGGCGCTGGCAGGCGGTTTCCCGAGCATCGCGGTTCGGGGCGGGTACACGAACATCGCGGTGGAAGACCTGGGCGCGACCTGCGTGATCGATACGCTCGAGGATCTCGCCGACGCGCTTGTCCGCGTGAGTCCGCACCCTGGGATGGCCTGAACAAACGCGACCGCAGGGGTGTCAGGTTGCATCGCTCCGGACCATGTGGCCCTATCGCCGGACGACTGCCGCTTCGCTGTCAGCGGTTGTCAACGATGTCGAACGGAGTGTGGATGCCCGCGATTGCCCTGATAGGTCTTTATCTCTTGGTCGTTTTTGCGCCGCTTGGCCTTGCCGTCGCCGGTGGTTGGCCGCCGCGTCCGGTGCTGGATGAACTGGCCGCGGGGGCCGGTCTCGTCGCATTTGCAATCCTGCTCGCCGAGTTCCTGCTCTCGGGGCGTTTCCGCGCGGTTTCCGGGCGGGTCGGCATGGATGTCACCATGCGGTTTCACCAGCTACTTGCGCGCACGGCGCTCGCGCTCGCGGTGGTCCATCCTTTTCTTTACACACTGCCATTCAATCGTCCGCTGCCCTATGACCCGACACGCCAATTGACGCTGACCTTCGAGGGGGAGGGGCTTGTCACGGGGGTCCTGGCCTTTCTGCTCCTGCCGTCGCTGGTGATCCTCTCCATCGGGCGGGACAAGCTCCCGTTCCGCTATGAGACATGGCGGTTCCTGCATGGGATGGGCGCGCTTGCCGTCGCCGGTCTGGTGTATCTGCATGCGGTGGAGGCCGGGCGCTACAGCCAGGACTGGATGCTGCGCTGGTTCTGGAGCGGATTGCTCGGTCTCGCCGTCGTGTCGCTGCTGGTCGTTTATGTCGTCAAGCCGCTCCTGCAACTCCGGAGAAAGTGGCATGTGAGCGCGGTGCGCCAGGTGGCGGAGCGGACCTGGGAGCTGGCAATCGCGCCTGACGGGCATGAGGGGCTGGACTATCGCGCCGGACAGTTCGTCTGGCTCAACGTCGGCCACAGTCCGTTTTCGCTGAATGAAAATCCGTTCTCGATCTGCTCCGCCCCCGGCGACGGCCGCGAAGTCCGGTTCCTGATCAAGGAACTGGGAGATTTCACCAGCAGCCTGTCGCGTGTTCGCACGGGCACGCAGGTTCATCTCGATGGCCCGCATGGCCATTTGACCCTCGAGGGTCGTGCTGCACCGGGCATCGCCTTCATCGCGGGCGGAGTCGGGATCGCGCCGATGTTTTCGCTTCTGGGCCAACTGGTCCTCGAGGCTGACACCCGGCCCACGGTGCTCGTCTACGGCAACCGCGCCGCCGACCAGATCGCCCTTGGCGATAAACTGGCAAGGTTGCGGCGCGTGCACAAGACGCAGGTCGTCCAGGTGTTGAGCGATCCGCCCGCGGACTGGAGCGGCGAAGTCGGGATCATCGATGCTGCGCGCATTCGTGCGCTCTTCGGCGAGGAACAGTACCGCGACTGGCTTTTCGTCCTGTGCGGACCGCCGGCGATGATGGAAATTGTCGAAGACACGCTGATCGGGATCGGCGTCGCCCCACGAAACATACTGGCGGAGAGGTTCCACTATGACTGACCGCCATCAAGGATACGGGTCGAAGGCGCGAGGACTGATCGTGTTCTGGATCCTGAACGGACTTGTGCTTCTTGCGCTTCTTGTCTTCGCCGCACGCTGACGGGGCAGCCCTGTCGTGTGTCAGCTCCGGTCGCCGGGCGTGCCGCATTCGCAGATGTCGTAGCCGGCGCAGGCGGCGGTGTTTGCCACATGCTCGCTCATGGCGCGACGGGCGGCAACGGAATCGCCGCACGCAAGGGCGTCGATCAGCCGCCGGTGCTCGCTCACGGAGGCTTCCATGCGCTTGGGATCCGTGATCGGGATCGGCTGGCGCTGCGTTTCCGTGACCTGGTCGCGCACCTGGCCATAGAGTTCGCTCAGCATCTTGTTGCCGCAGGCGCGCGCGATGATCGCGTGGAATTTCAGGTCCGCCTCGACGTTGGCGAGATAGTCGCGCGCCGCCCATGAGCGCTCCATGTCGTCGGTGAGACGCGCGAGCGTGTCGAGATCGTCGGCGACGAGGCGGCCGGCCGCGCGCGCGGCAATTTCACCTTCAAGCATCAGTCGCGTCTCGAACACCTCCTTCAGCGAATAGGTATGGGAATAGCGCCATTCCGCCATCGTCTTGGCCGACGCCGGCGAGGTGCCGACGACGAAGGTGCCCCGTCCCGCTTCAGTCTTGACCAGACCGATGGTCTCGAGCGTCATCAGCGCTTCGCGCAGGGAGGCCCGGCTGACACCGAACCGTTCGGAAAGTTCGCGTTGTGAAGGGATTTTTTCGCCGGCCTTCAGGTCGCCTTCGAGAATCATCGTCTGGAGTTTGCGCGCCACGCCCTGTGGCACCGGGATCCGCGTGAACATCCGCTTTGTCGCCTTTTTGTCTTTGTGAACGCATGTGCGCCGGTGCGGGGCGCGCGCGCCGACCCGGCCGGGAGTGCTCAACATTCCACCTTGCACTCATCGCTGCAAAGCGGTTATTTGGTCTAACTGGTCAGACCAGTTAGACCAAATTAAAAACACTCGCCACCAGGGGACTTCACATGAAAATCCGTTCTTTGCTCAAATCCGCCGCCTTTGCGGGCTTCATGACGGTTGCGGCCGGCAGCGCGCCGGTTCTCGCCGCCGATCTCACCGTCGGCGCCAACATCGGCAACGTGCCGTGGGAATTCCAGGATGAAGCCGGCAAGACCGTGGGCTTCGAGGTCGATCTCGTGAATGAGGTCGCCGGCCGTCTCGACAAGTCGGTCGCCTTCGAGAACATTCCCTTCAACGGCCTGTTTTCCGCCGTTCAGTCCGGCCGGATCGACATTGCCGTCTCGTCGATCACCATCACCGACAAGCGTCTGGAATCGGTGACCTTCGCGCAGCCCTACTACGACAGCGACCAGTCGCTGACGGCGACGACGGCGAGCGGCCTCACCTCGCTCGACGACATGTCCGGCAAGGTGATCGGCGTCGACACTGGTTCGACCGGCGACATGTGGGCAACCGAGAACACCGACACATACGGCTTCTCCGACATTCGCCGTTACGAGGGGCTGGCGCCCGCGATGCTCGACCTCGCGGCAGGGCGGATCGACGGCTACATCAGCGATATTCCCGCGCTTCTCTACTACACCAAGGACAAGCCGAACCTCGCCGTGATCCAGCGCATCGAGACGGGTGAGAAATACTCCATGATGTTTGCCAAGGACGCGGCGCTGGCCAAGGAAGTGAACGCGGTTCTGACGACCCTCAAGGAAGAGGGTGTCGTCGCCAAACTTCACGAGAAGTGGTTCGGCGCGATGCCGGAAGACACCACCTCGACGGTGAAGGTTCTCGACATGCCGAGCCTGAAATAAGCTCTTGCGACGGAGCGGGGTGCGGTTCCGGCCGCCCCCCGCCGCCACTTGTTTCAGGCCCCGCACCTTGGGACGCCCCATGGACCTGCTCGATACCTTCTTCAACGTTCCGATCCTGATCCGCACCTTTCCGATGCTGCTCTCGGGCCTGTGGATCACCATCCAGATCGGCGCGACCAGCATCCTGGCCGGCCTGGTGCTCGGCCTTTTCCTGTCGCTGATCCGTCTCTATGCCGCCAAGCCGCTTGTGCTGATCGCGCGGCTGTATATCGACATCTTCCGCTCGATCCCGCTGCTCGTGCTGCTCATCGTCGTCTATTATGCGCTGCCCTTCGTCGGCATCCGGCTGTCGCCGTTCCTGTCCGCGGTGACGGCGTTGACGCTCGTCTCCGGGGCCTATACGGCGGAGATCTTTCGTGCCGGCATCGAGGCGATCCCGTCGGGCCAGTTCGAGGCCTCGCGCGCGCTCGGTCTTGGCTACCGGCACATGATGGTCGACGTGGTGCTGCCGCAGGCCGTCAAGATCGTTATACCGCCGCTGACCAACAACTGCATCAACGTGATGAAGGACACGGCACTCGCCTCCGTGGTCGCCATGCCGGATCTGCTGAAACAGGCGACGCAGGCCCAGGCGCTTGCCGCCAATCCCAGCCCGCTGATCGGGGCGGCGCTGATCTATCTGGCGTTTCTGTGGCCGCTGGTGGCACTCGTGTCCCGCTTCGAGCGGCACATGGGACAAAGGGGAGCCCGCTGATGTCGTCCTTCATCGAGATCCGCAATCTCAACAAGCACTATGGCGCCTTCGCAGCCCTCACCGACATCGACCTCGACATCGCCGAGGGCGAGGTCGTCTGCGTGATCGGACCGTCGGGGTCGGGCAAGTCGACCTTGATCCGCTGCATCAACCTGCTGGAGAGCTTTTCGGACGAGAGCACGGTTCTGGTCGACAAGATCCCGGTGGAGCCTGGCAAGCATCTCGCGCAGGTGCGCGCCGAGGTCGGAATGGTGTTCCAGTCCTTCAACCTGTTTCCGCACATGACGGTACTGCGCAACATCATGCTGGCACCCCTGCGCGTGCGCGGCCTTTCCCGCGAGCAGGCCGAAAGGAAGGCACGCGAACTCCTCGAAAGGGTCGGGATCAGCGAGCAGGCTGACAAATACCCGGGGCACCTGTCGGGCGGACAGCAGCAGCGCGTCGCCATTGCTCGTGCGCTCGCGATGGAGCCGCGGGTGCTGCTCTTCGACGAGCCGACATCGGCGCTCGATCCCGAGATGGTCGGCGAGGTGCTCGACGTCATGCGCGATCTCGCCGGCACCGGCGTGACCATGATCGTGGTGACCCACGAGATGGGGTTCGCCCGCCAGGTCGCCGACCGGGTGATTTTCATGAACGGCGGCAAGATCGTCGAGACCGGCAAGCCGGAAGACATCTTCGACGCGCCGCAGGAACCGCGGACCCGTGACTTTCTCAGCGCGGTCCTCAATCATTGACCTCACATACGACAGTTTCGGAGACAGATATGCTCACCAATGCGCCGCTCGACATGGAGTATGTCCGCGCCCAGTTCCCCGGCCTGCAAAGCGGCTGGGTGTTTTTCGACAATGCCGGCGGGTCGCAAATCCTGAAAGGGGCGGTGGAGCGCATCAACACGTTCCTCTATGAAAAGAACGTCCAGATCGGCGGCAGCTACGAGGTCTCCCAGGCAGCGGCCGAGGCGCTCAGGCAAGCGCGCGAGGCGGCGCAGCTTCTGGTGAACGCGGAGCGCTCGGACGAGATCGTCTTCGGCGCCTCGACAACGGTTTTGATGCAGAACCTCGCGGCCGCGATGCGCAGCCAGCTGTCGCCGGGCGACGAGGTCGTCATCTGCGTGGCCGATCACGAGAGCAACATTGGCCCCTGGGACCGGCTCAGCGAGTTCGGCATCGTCATCAAGACCTGGCCGATCAACCATGAAACGCTGAAGCTGGAGCTGTCCGATCTCGAACCGCTGATGAGCGAGCGCACGCGGCTCGTCTGCGTGCATCACGTCTCCAACATCCTGGGCGAAATCAACCCGATCCGCGAGATCGCCGATTTCGTCCATGCCCGCGGCGCAAGGA
The DNA here is from genome assembly GCF_900105595.1 of Stappia sp. ES.058. GTDB lineage: Bacteria > Pseudomonadota > Alphaproteobacteria > Rhizobiales > Stappiaceae > Stappia. Next base: position 1,291,401 of record NZ_LT629784.1, read on the forward strand.
TCTGCGTCGACGCAGTCGCCTTTGCGCCGCATCGCGCCATCGACGTTCAGGCGCTCGATGTCGATTACTATGCCTTCAGTCTCTACAAGACCTACGGGCCGCATACCGCCGTGATGTACGGCAAGCATTCCCATCTGCTCGAGCTCGACACGCTCTATCACTATTTCTACGGCAAGGACAAAGTTCCGGGAAAGCTGGAGCCGGGCAATCCGAACTACGAGCTCGCTTATTCTATTCTCGGAATTACCGAGTATCTGCAGCAGCTTGGCCGACGTGCCGGCGCGGCGGGCAAATCCCCGCGCGACCAAATCGAGGCGGCCTTTTCGGCGATTACCGCGCAGGAAAACACGCTGGTCGAGCGCCTGCTCGCCTGGGCCAACGGCCGCGACGACGTGCATCTTGTCGGTCAGGGCGAGAACACGCCCGGCTCGACGCGCATTCCGACCATCGCCTTCACGGTGGACGGCTGGGTGCCGGAAGCGCTCTGCCGGGAGATGGACCCCAAGGGCATCGCCATCCGTCACGGCGACTTCCATTCCCGTCGTTTGATCGAGGATCTCGGACTGGCCGAAGCCGGCGGCGTCGTGCGCGTTTCCATGGTCCACTACAACACGCTGGAAGAACTCGACCGCATGACCCGGGAACTGGACGCGGTTCTGGACGCGGCGCGCGGCGGTGCCCGACAGGCGCGGGCAGGTGGCGCATGAGCGCGGCCCCCTTCGACACGGTCATTCGCGGCGGCACGGTGGTGACCGCCGCCGATGCCGTCACCTGCGATGTCGGCATCCGCGACGGCAGGATCGTCGCGCTCGGCTCGGATCTCGCCAAAGGTGCGCGCGAGATCGACGCGACCGGACTGCTGGTCATGCCGGGCGGCATCGACAGCCATGTGCATATCGCCCAGCCGTCGGGCGCGGGCATCGTCATGGCGGATGATTTCGAAAGCGCCACGCGCTCCGCGATCCTTGGCGGCAACACCACGGTGATGCCCTTCTGCCTGCAGGAAAAGGGCGTCGGCCTGCGCGAGGCGCTCAACGGCTACCACGCCCTCGCTGAAGGAAACTGCTACACGGACGTGAGCTTCCACCTGATCGTCTCCGATCCGACGCCGACGGTTCTGGGGCAGGAAATGCCGGCGCTCGCGGAAGAGGGCTACACCTCGATCAAGGTCTTCATGACCTACGAGGGCCTGCGCCTGCGCGACGACGAGATCCTGGCGACGCTCGATTCCGCGCGCCGGTCGAAGCAGGTCGTTCTGGTGCATTGCGAGAACGAGGACGCGATCCGCTATCTGATCGGCCGGCGCGAGGAAGACGGCGACACCGCGCCCTATCACCACGCGACCAGCCGGCCGATCGCCGCCGAGCGCGAGGCAACCCACCGCGCGCTGTCGCTGGCCGAAATCGTCGACACGCCCATCGTCATCGTCCATGTCTCCAACCGCGAGGCGATGGAAGAGATCGGCCGTGCGCGGATGCGCGGTCAGAAAATCGCCGGCGAGACCTGCCCGCAGTATCTGGTGCTCACCGCCGAGGATCTCGACACGGAAGACTTCGAGGGCGCGAAATACGTCTGCTCGCCGCCACCGCGCGACAAGCCGAGCCAGGATGCCTGCTGGCAGGGGCTGGAGACCGGCGTCTTCGACCTCTTCTCCTCCGACCACTGCCCGTTCCGTTTCGAGGATAGCGCCGGCAAGAAGACGGAAAAGGGCAGAAAGTCCTTCCGCTGGATCCCGAACGGCATTCCAGGCGTCGGCACGCGGCTTCAGATCCTGTTCTCGCAAGGCGTCGCCACGGGCCGCATCGACGTCAACCGCTTCGTCGAACTCACCGCCACCAACCACGCGAAGCTCTACGGCCTCTATCCGCAAAAGGGCACGATTGCGGTCGGGTCCGATGCCGACATCGCGATCTGGGACCCGACCGCAAAGGGCACCATCCGCAACGCCGACCTCCAGCACGGCGCCGACTACACGCCCTATGAAGGCATGGAGATCACCGGGCATCCGGTCACGGTTCTGCTGCGCGGCGAAGTCGCGGTGGAGAACGGCGAACTGGTCGCGCAAAAGGGGCAGGGCGCCTATCTTCCGCGCGGGCAAAGCAGCCTGTTTCGCTGAGGGGCGGCGCGCATTGCGCGGGTCGACGCGGTGGGACTACTGGGCCTCGAAGCGCACGGCGATACGATCAACTGAGTACATAAAAGTGGGCATACTTCCGTCGGTTGTATGGCCGCGCCATTCTGGCACCGAGTTTAGTAAACAAAGAGCATTTGGTGAGCTAAGATAGTTGACGTAGGGTTTTTTTATGGCTATTTACGAGATGTAAGTCTGGGGGGCGCTGTTTTGTCACTATATGATTTATTGACTCCAAAAGAACCCCTTGGTCCGATTGATCAGTCTGATATTTCCGAAGAAAGAGATGCCGCAGAACTAATTGAATTGGTTCCGCCATTTCTTCATTCGCTTGAGCGTCGCGCATCTATTATCTTGGGCCGAAAAGGTTCCGGAAAGTCTTCTGTGCTTTCCGGATACAAATCATATAAAACATTCTTAGAGCGAGCAAGTAAAATTTCAATAGGCTCTCTGCCAAATGGCGACTATGTCGTTCCAATCGTCACTTGGGACCATTTTCACGACATGGTAAGAAGTGTTGCTCGGCAAAGAGCTTTAGATTTAGAAGAATTGGCGGATCCTGAGCTTGTTTCTCCTGAGAGAGTTGCAGAGTATTGGTTTGAAGCGGAATGGGACGAGATCATAAAGTGGTTCTATGACCACTTTATTGAAATGGATGCAGATCAGAGTTTATTTGAGCCCATCAGGCAGTATTTTGAAGCGGAGCCTATGGGGCTTGATGCGATATCCGATGCGAAAGTATTTGATAGCCTTTTTAAGTCAGCAAAGGAGGCAATATCAAGCTATTTGGTGAAAATGAATAGAAAGTGTTATATTCTTTTTGATAGCATGGAAAAATATCCGGTTCGAAACCAACTTTTTTATTTAGTTGCAGAAGGATTTCTGAGGTCTATAAGCAAATTCAACGCGGCGAATCCAAATATTGACATAATATTTTGCTTTCCAGAGGAGTTGGAGGCTGAATTTAGATCGTCAAACTATCTCAAAGACTTTAAAGGGGCCTATAGACTTCGTTGGAAACCTATCGATCTTTTAAGAGTTGTCGCTCATCGATATAGACTCTTTCTAAGAGAGCATGACCCTTTGTTTTTTAAAGATTTCGCGTCAGAGATTGATCTTACCAATAGAGAAGATGTGCAAGCATTCTTTAAGAAAGTTCTCCCTCCCGATGTTGAAAACAGACTTGGCCAGAAGGAAGATCCTCTTGCCTACATAATTCGGCATACGCATCTCGTTCCCCGTCATGTCTTGCTAATTATGAACAAGATTATCCTTGATTCTCATGAGGAAACCGGAGGCTATCGGCGTCTGCTGAGAGATTCGATCGTCAAAGGAATTCATGAGACTGAAGAACTTATTTGTGATCAAATTCTGTCGCCCTACAAGGTATTGTATCCGCTTCTCTTAGAAAACTTACCGCGAGTAATAGCAGATGTTGGTCCTGTAGCTACCTACCAGGAGGTTAACAAGGTGCTCGGGAGGCTCAAGGGACTTACTGAAGTTGAGCCGCATCAAATGTGGAACATTCTATATGAGATTGGAATCTTAGGGCGCATTGAGAACAGTCGAGGTAGCGGCGTTGGTCGCTACAGTTATGGTAGGTTTCATTTTGTTGAGGGCGGCCAGATCGGTGCCGCAACCGATGCACTTTATTGTTTCCACCCCACATTTTCACGTTACTACGGACTGATACGTCAAGGTGCGTACGAGAAAACTATTATTTATCCGGATGGCGTCGAGGAGTTTGTGCCGCGATGAGTTTGTATAAAGTCAGCTTTTTTGTGGGAATATTTATTATTATATTTGGATTCTGTTTTGCTTTGTTATTCGACGATCCGTATTTATTTCGCCGTTTTGGTGCTCTTACAACAGGGTATGCTGCGTGTCTTGTGCTGTTGCAGATTGCCCTCGAGAATAATTTTGAAGCGCAGAAAGAAGAGAGCAAATTAAACGACAGTGATGAACTGTCGCCTGTTAAAGAAAAGTGGCTTCGTAAAAGAAACGATAAGAAATTCTTATTTTACTCTCAAAAACGAATGTCTATTGCACTTATAGTTGCGAGTTTGGCGTTATTGGGTGAGATTGTTCATGGATTCGGTGACTTTCTTGTAAAAATATTCATTTGAAGCGGTTTGAGGCAATTTTCTTTGGTTGAACTACTTGTGTTTCTGTGGGGTGCTATCCAGCGGAACTTTTTGAGCATGCCAAATTTGCGCGCGATGACATTCCGGCCTTTGTAAAATTTTGGCGAGAAACAGTTTTTCCATTGTCTTGTTTTGCGTGGCAGGGCGGAGAGGGCAATGTCTCCTCCGCTTCCACTGAACGACGGATAATATCGCTATTGTAGCCGTTGTCGCAATGCATGGTACCATCTTGCTGGAAGAGCAGAAGAAACGCTTTGGCACCAATAAAGTCTGTCACGTTTGGGCCGGTCAGGTGGAAGGAAACAGGACGTCCCTGATGATCACTCAGGGCGTAGAACTTTGTTCTCGCACCACCATGAGATCGCCCCCGGGAATGGACTTTAGCCCCCTATTCCGCTACGTGCGACCCGATGGGCTCCAACCGCCGTGCTATCAATCATGACCTTGAGAGTTGGACCGCCATTTCGCGAACGACTATCGAAAACCGTTCTCCAGACATCCTTACATCCTTGTTGGCCCATCGAACGAACCGATTGTAGAGGGTTTTCCTTGGGTCGCAGACTCCCGGGGCATCAATCCAGTGGTCGCCAGACTTTAGGGCATGAATGATGCCGCTGATCACTGGTCGATCATCGACACGTGCCTTACCACGCGTATTGGTTGGTAGAAACGGCTGCAACTTTGAAATGTTCTCATCGTTGAGCCAAAATAACCCATCAAACAGCGCCAAACTCCCTTTCAGGAGCTTGAATCAGATCTCACATGATTTGCTCAGTCGTCTTATGGATCTGAAGCCCAGGTCTGCGCAAAGCTAAAAAACCGGAGCGCGTGTCGCGCCCCGGCTTTCGTCGTTCACCGCTTCTGAGGCCAACCCGCCTCAGATGCCCTTGATCGCGCCGCCGTCGATGCGGATGCGGCTGCCGGTGACGTAGCTTGCCCGCGTCGAGGCGAGGAAGGTGACGACGTCGGCGAACTCCTGCGGTTTGCCGTAGCGGCCGGCGGGGATGGCGGCGGCCGAGGCGGTTGCGACGTCCTCCACCGGCTTGCCGGTGCGCTTTGCGGCGGCGGCGTCCAGCTCGTCGACGCGGGCGGTGTGGATGCGGCCCGGCAGCACGACGTTGACCGTCACGCCGTCCTTGGCGACTTCGTTGGACAGCGTTTTCGACCAGCCGACGACGGCGGCGCGAATGCCGTTGGACAGCGCGAGGTTGGGGATCGGCTGTTCCACGCCCGACGAGGCGATGGTGATCACCCGGCCGAAGCCGCGTTCCTGCATCTTCGGCAGGAAGCGCCCGGTGATGTGGAAGAGATTGGCGGCCATGCCCTCGAACTGGGCGATCCAGTCGCCGCGCTTGGCGGCCTGTGCGGTGCCCGGGGGCGGGCCGCCGATGTTGTTGACGAGGATGTCGACGCCACCCTTGGCCAGCAGGTCGTCGACGGCCTTGTCCACCGCCGCGATGTCGGTGAGATCGAGCGCGAGCGCCTCGACCTTGCCGGCCGGCAGATCGGCGGCCCAGTCGCGGATGGTGTCGGCGTTGCGCGCGGCGGCGATCACATGCGCACCTTCGGCCGCCAGCGTTTCGGCGATGGCACGGCCGAGACCACGGCTTGCGCCGAGCACCAGCGCTTTCTTGTCGGCAAGACCCAGATCCATCAGTTCAGCTCCTTCAATCGGTTTTCCTGGCGCGCGATCAGGCGGTCGACTTCCGCGCGCGTCGTTGCGTCCAGCGCGTTGCCCGGCTTGCGCAGGGCGGGGGAGGCGATGATCCCGCGCTTGGCGAGGGTGTATTTGCGAATGGCAAGACCGAGGCCCGGCTGCTGCTCGAAGCGCGCGAGCGGCAGATAGGCGTCGAACAGGTCGCGGGCCCGCTCCATGTCGCCCCTGGCGTGATGCTCCACGACGGTCGCCATCATCTCCGGATAGGCAAAGCCGGTCATCGCGCCATCGGCGCCGCGCTCCATTTCCTCCGGCAGGAACATGCCGCCGTTGCCGCAGAGGATGGAAATGCGCCGGTCGAGGGTGCCTTCCTTGCGCAAAGCGGTGATCTTGGCAAGCCCCGGCCAGTCCTCATGCTTGAGGCAGACGCAGCTGGGAAGCGTGTTGACGATCCGCGCGATGGTTGAGACCGACATCTGCACGTTCGTTGCGAGTGGGAAATCCTGCAGCACGAAGGGCACGTCGCCGATCAGCTCCGCAACTTGCGTGTAATAGCCAACGATCTGGTCGTCGGTGCGAAGCGCGCCCGGAGGGGCGATCATCACGCCGGCGGCGCCGTCGCCCATCACCATCCTGGTCAGCGCGTCGATCTGGGCAAAGCCGGGCGCCGAGACGCCGGCGACGACGGGAACGCGGCCCTGCACCCGCTTGAGGATGCGTCCGACGACCGTGCGGGATTCCTCGACCGTGAGCTTGGGCGCTTCGCCCATCATGCCGAGCACCGTCAGGCCGGTGGCGCCGGCCTCCAGATAGAAGTCGACGAGCTTGTCGCAGCCCTCCAGATCGAGCGCGCCCGTGTCGGTAAACGGTGTGATGGCAATGACATAGACGCCGCGGGCGTCTTCGCTCAGTCGGATCATTGTGTCGTCTTCCTTTTCACGTTCAATCGCAGCGGGCGAGCGCGATGCGGCCGAGCGCCATTGCGGTCGCGGCCTGGCACGGGTCGATGACCGGAATGCCCAGCGTTTGCTGAAGGTCCTGTCGGTAGCGCGCCATGCCGGCGCAGCCGAGGATGAGAACGTCGGCGCCGTCGGCGTCGCGAAGCTGCGCGCCGACCTCGTCGAGGCGCGCGCGGGTGCGGGTCTCGTCGGAGAGGTCCGCCACGCCGAGATCGATCGGACGGTCGGCGGCCAGCCGGTCGAGAAGGCCCATGGCGCCGAGCGTCCTGATGTGGCGCGCGACCGAGCCGCGCTTGATCGAGAGAATGCCGAAGCGCTGGCCCATGGTCAGCGCGGTGATATAGGCGCTCTCGCCGATGCCGAGCACCGGACGGGCGCTTTGCTCGCGCAGCGCCGCAAGACCGGGATCGGAGAAACAGGCGATAACGAAGGCGCTCGCCCCCGCCTCCAGCGCGCGCGCCTGTGCAAGCAGCGGCAGCACGACGCCGTCGACGTGAGCTTGTGTCTCTATCCCCTCCGGTCCCTCTGGGAGAAGGTGGCAGCGGATGTCGACCCCCGCGCCCGCGCGCATCGGATCGATGGCCGCATCGATCCCGTCGGTGACGACGCGCGAGGAGTTCGGGTTGAGGATATGCAGGGTCATGAGCGGGTCTCCCTATCGCTTGCGCGCGGATGCTTCCAGAAACCTTCGTGCATCTCCAGATCCTTTTGCGCGCCGATGCGCGCGATCATGGCGTTCGTCTCGCGTTCGGCGTCGGCGAGGATCGTAGCGCTTGAGACGCGTGTCGGCTTGCGGTTCCTGAGGCAGATCTCACCGCCGACGATCACCGTATCGACGTCGTTGCCGTTCGCGAAGTTTATGACGCGGTGTGCCGCCATGTTGTCGGGCGCCAGATGCGGGCGCTGCATGTCGACGAGGATCATGTCTGCACGCTTGCCCGGCTCGAGCGAGCCGATCTCCGCGTCGAGGCCGAGCGCCCTGGCCGCGTCGATGGTCGCCATTTCCAGCACCTTGCCCGGCGGCAGCACCTTCGGATCCTGAAAATGCCTGCGGTGATAATGCATCGCCTGCTGCATGTGGCGGAACATGTCGCCCGATCGATCCGGCGCGGTCGCATCCGAGCCGAGGCCGACGGTGACGCCGGCTTCCATCAGCTCGATGGCCGGGCAGCGGCCCATGATCGAGGCGACGGCGGAGGGATTGTGCGCGATACGGGTTTGTGTATCGGCGCAGATCCCGATTTCCTCGGCGGTGATGTCGATGGCGTGCGACAGAAGCGCGTCGGGCCCGAGCAGGCCGAGATCCTTGGCGCGCGTGACCGAACCGCGCCAGTGCCCGTCCTGGGTGAAGACGACCTTCGCCTCGCGCGACAGCGCGCGCGTCGCCTGCGCCTGGCGGATCGCTTCGGCATAGTCGCCCGGTGACATGTCGCGCTCGTGTTCGTCGCGCAGCACGGGATAGAGCAGGGCGATCATCACCCGGTTGTCGCCCGCGCAGTGCCAGTCGGCCAGAAGGCGCTTGCAGGTTTCAAGCTGGGTTTCGAAGGTGACCGGCTTCGGGTCCGCGCCGCCATTGGCATAGGTGCGCGGATGCGGCGCGCGTGTCGGCCCGACGGCGACCACGGAGCGCGTGCCGACCTCCAGCACACCCTTCGCATGGGCCGCGCCATAGACGGGATCGTCGGTGCGCATGATCGTGTCGCCGCCGCCGAGCAGCGAGACGCCGGTGGTGACGCCGAAGGTCAGCCGCTCCAGCGCCGCGAGCCGGGCTTCCGCATACCAGAACTCCGGGGTCGAGCCGGTGGTATAGACCTCGCCGCAAATCTCTTCCCAGCGGTTGCCGCTGTCCATGCCCATTGTCTTGATCAACCCGTGGCCGGCATGGGCGTGAACGTCGATCAGACCGGGCAGAACCACCTTGCCGGTGGCGTCGAGCGTCTCGGCGTTCGGATAGCGCTCCGCGACCTCCGCTGCCGTTCCGACAGCGACGATGCGCCCGTCGGAAATGGCGACGGCGCCGTTCTCGATGATGCGGCGCTCCGGATCGATTGCGATGACGGTTCCGCCGGTGACGATGAGATCAGCCATGGGCGGTCTCCGTGTCGGTGGTGAATGCGGGGAGGTCCGCGACGTCGATCACGCCGTCCTCGCGCATGCGGAAACCGGGATGGTTGCCGGAAAGCCCGATGGCACGATGCGGAATGTAGAGCGTCAGCCATGCCGGGTCGCTTTGCAGCTCCGCATAGGCCTTGCGGTAGAGCGCGGCGCGGGCCTGCGTGTCCGACGTGACGCGTCCCTCGTCGATCAGTGCCTCGATGGCTTCGTTGCGATAGCCCTGCCACCAGGCGCCCGCCGTGCGGGAATCGATCTTCTCGTAGAGCACGCGGAAGGTGGACATCGGGCTGGAATCGAACACGCAGAGATCGCCGATCTCCTTGCGCCGGACCATATGGGCATAGGCCTCGCGGTCCTTGTGGATGCGCACGTCGAAACGAACGTCGATGGCGGCAAGCTGCGCGCCGAGATCGGCGGTGAGCTTTTGCGCCTCGTCCGGCAGTCGCGTGGGGCAGTCGAGCGTCAGCGTCAGTCCGTCGGCATGGCCGGCCTCTGCAAGAAGCGCGCGCGCCGCCGCGACATTCGGACCGGGAACGGGATCGCCGCCGGCGCCGAAGTGGCGCGGACTGACGAACCCGTGCAGCGGATCGGCGGCGCCGTCGAGAACCGTATCGATCAGGGCCTGGCGGTCGACGGCGAGCGAAAGGGCCCGGCGGACGCGGGCGTCCTGCAACGGTCCCTTGGCGGAGTTCAGCAGATAGATGATCGCCACCGGCGCGGTGAAGCGCACCAGCATCGCACCGGCAACCGTGCCGATATGCGGATCGAGCGAATTGGCGACCTGCACGCGCCCGTCGGCCAGCATGCGCGCCCGTTCCTTTGCATCCGTTTCAAGGACGAAGACAAGCGTCTCGTTTTTGGGCGCCGTCGCGAAATGGTCGGGGTTGCGGGTCGCGGTGACACGGTCCTTGCCCGCGCTTTGCAGCCGATAGGGCCCGGTTCCGCAAATGGCGGTCTTGTCGCCGGCGTCGAGCCTGTCGAAGACGGACGGCGCCACGATGAAGCCCTGGACAAGAACGTCGAGGAGATCGGCCATCGGCGCCGTCAGGCGAACGGTGAGCGTCAGGCCGTCGGCCTCGATCTCCGCGCCGCCGAGATACTGCCGCCAGACGGCAGGCGATCCCAGCGTATAGCCCTTGTCCTCGCGGGCCATGCGATGCAGCGACTGCGCGACAGCAGCCGCGTCGCAGGCCGTTCCGTCGTGAAACGCGACGCCGGACCGGATGTCGAAGGTCCATGTGCGGGCATCGTCGCTGACGCGCCAGCCTTCGGCGAGGTGAGCGTGATAGGTCCCGTCGCGACGCTTCACCAATGTGTCGTAGAAGGTCTGGTACAGTGTTAGCTCGTCATTGGCGTCGGTGCAGTCATGCGGATCGCCGAGCGGCAGGCGGGGCAGGGCGATCGTCACGGGGGCGGCGTCAGCATACGTCATTGGGTATCGCGCTCCGGCTCGTCGGTGAGGTGGCAGGCAACCTCTTGTCCGTCGCCCATATCCTTAAGCGTCGGCCGTTCCACCTTGCAGCGCTCGAAGGCGAGCGGGCAGCGCGTGCGGAAGCAGCAGCCGCTCGGCAGGTCGAGCGCCGAGGGCACTTCGCCCGAGAGTTCGATTTCCTCGCGCGGGCGTGTCTTTTCGATCGACGGCGCGGCCGAAAGCAGCGCGCGCGTGTAGGGGTGGCGCGGGGCGGAGAAGAGTTTCTCCCGCGACCCGGTCTCGACCAGGAAGCCGAGATACATCACGCCGATCCGGTCGGCGATGTGATGCACCACCGAAAGATCGTGACTGATGAACAGATAGGCGAGGCCGAACTCGTCGCGCAGGTCCATCATCAGGTTGAGGATCTGCGCCTGGATCGAGACGTCGAGCGCCGACACCGGCTCGTCCGCGATGATCAGTCCCGGATTGACAGAAAGCGCGCGGGCAATGCCGATGCGCTGGCGCTGGCCGCCGGAAAACTGGTGCGGATAGCGCCCGGCATGTTCGGCGTTGAGGCCGACGCGTGCCAGAAGATCCAGCGTCTTTTGCGCGACCTCCTTGCGCGCCGCCCGGCCTTTGGTCTGCTCCAGCAGCGGTTCGGCGACGATATCGCGGACTTTCTGGCGCGGGTTGAGCGATGCAAAGGGATCCTGAAAGATCATCTGCATCCTGGAGCGCACGGGAAGCATCTCGCGTACGCCATAGGCGGAAATGTCCTCGCCCTCGATGCGGATCGCCCCCTGCGACGGGCGATAGATGCGCGCGATGGTCTTGGCGACCGTTGATTTGCCGCATCCGCTTTCCCCGACGAGGGCAACGACCTCGCCGCGATTAACGGTGAGAGACACGCCGTTCACCGCCTTGACCCGCGTGTCGGGGAACCGCAGTCGACCGTCGGTGAACTTCATGCGGTCCAAGAGCGATCCGCCGATACGGAATTCCTGGTGCAGGTTCTCGATCTGGAGCATGGCCGTCATTCTGTTTCCCCTTCCGTCAGCGGGAAATGGCAGGCATGGGCGCGGGCATCGCTCTCGACCAGCGGCGGCTCGGTCTCGCGACACAGGGCGCCGACGCGCGGACAGCGGTCCTGGAAATTGCAGCCCTTCGGAAGATTGCGGATATCAGGCACCGCCCCGGGGATCTGCTTGAGCCGCGCGAGGCGATGCGCCGGGTTGGGAATGCTGTCGATCAGTCCGCGGGTGTAGGGATGCGAGGGACGGCGGATGACATCGTCCGTCGGCCCGCGTTCCACCACCTTGCCGCAGTAGAGCACCGTAATGTTGTCCGCCATTTCCGAGACGACGGCGAGGTCATGCGTCACCAGGATCATGGAGGCGCCGTTCTCGCGGATCTGGCGGCGCATCAGTTTCAGGATCTGGGCCTGGATGGTGACGTCGAGCGCCGTCGTGGGCTCGTCCGCGATCACCAGCTTCGGCTGTGCCAGCATTGCGATGGCGATCACCACGCGCTGGCGCATGCCGCCGGAGAACTGATGCGGATAGGCCTTCAGCCGGTCCGCCGCCCGCGAGATACCGACGTCCTCAAGCACCTCGACGCAGCGCGCCTGGCGCGCGGCCGCATCCATGTCCGAATGCAGACGAAGCATTTCATCCATCTGCTCACCGACAGTGTGCAGCGGGTTGAGCGACGTCATCGGGTCCTGGAAGACCATTGCGATGTCGCGGCCGCGAATGTCGCGGAGCCGGGCGTCGCTCGCGTCCTTCAGGTTCTCGCCGTTGAACTCGATCACGCCGCTCTCGATCCTCCCCGGCGGGTCGATCAACCCGAGGATCGAGAAACCGACGACGGATTTGCCGCCCCCGCTTTCGCCAACAAGCCCCATGATCTCGCCGGACTTGACCGCAAAGCTCACACCGTCGACGGCCTTCACCGTGCCGGAGAAGGTGTGGAACCAGGTGCGGAGATCCTCGACCCTGAGCAGGGCGTCGGACGAGGCGGCGTCCGCCTTTCGTGCTTCGGCCATTATTTCAACCTCGGGTTCAGTTCGTCACGCAGGAAGTCGCCGAACAGGTTGATCCCGAACACCAGCGCCATAATGAAGAGGCCGGGAAAGACCGACGTCCACCACAAGCCGGAGAACAGCACATCGAAGCCGTTCTTGATCAACAGGCCGAGCGAGGGCTGGGTGATGGGAACGCCGACGCCCAGAAACGAGAGGCTTGCCTCGATCAGGATGAAGGTGCCGACCTGGACGGTGGCGACGACAATCAGCGGCGTCATCACGTTCGGCAGAACGTGACGGCGGATGATCTTGCCGTCGCGCAGGCCCGCAACACGAGCCGCCTGGACGTATTCCTTCTGGACTTCCGACAGCGTCGATCCGCGCACGGTTCTTGCGTAAACCACCCAGCCAACCGCCGTCAGCGCGATCAAAACCTTGTCGATGCCGGTGCCGAAGGCGGACATCAGGAACAGCGCAATCAGCATGGAGGGAAAGGAGAGCTGGATATCGGCGATGCGCATGATCGCAGCGTCAAGCCGCCCGCCGTAGAAGCCGGCGAGGAGCCCTGCCGTCGTGCCGATGAGGCAGGACATCAGCATCGCCGTGACACCGATCATCACCGACACGCGCGTGCCGTAGAGAATGCCGGCGAGCACGCCACGCCCCTGGCCGTCGGTGCCCAGCAGAAAGCGCGGGTCGCCGCCCTCCAGCCACACCGGCGGCTTGTAGCTGTCCAGCAGATTGAGCTGGCCGACGTCATAGGGGTCCTGCGCCACGAAGAGCGGCCCGGCGATCACGATCACCGTGAAGATCACAAGGACGATGCTGCCGACGATGGCCGAGGCGTTGCGCTTGTAATTGTGGAAGAATTCGGAGGAAAGGAAGGTCGCGCTCATGTCATTTCACCGTAATGCGCGGGTCGATCCAAGTGTAGACCATGTCGACGAGGAAGTTGATCACGACGAAGATGAAGGCGACCAGCATCAGATAGACCACGATCACCGGGCGATCGGCGCGATAGATGGAATCGATCAACAGCTTGCCGAGGCCGGGCCAGGCGAAGATGGTTTCCGTGATCGTCGCGAAGGCGATCAGGTCGCCGAGCTGGAGACCGAAGATCGTCACCACGGGGATCAGGGCGTTGCGCAGGCCGTGCCCGTAGAGCACGCCGCGTCGCGACACGCCCTTGGCGCGGGCGAATTTCATGTAGTCCTGGCGCATGACCTCCATCATGCCCGCACGGGTGATGCGCAGGATGATCGCCATCGTTGCCAGAGAGAGCGTCAGCGACGGCAGGATGATGTGGTACCAGCCGTCCAGCGTCAGGATCGACAGCTTCAGTCCGAGGAACTCGACCGTGTCGCCCCGCCCGGAGGAGGGGAAGATCTGCCATTGCACCGCCAATACGAAAATCAGCATCATGCCGACCCAGAAGCTGGGCAGCGAGATGCCGAGAAGCGAGCCGGACATGATCGCCCGGCTGGTCGTGCGGTTGGGATTGGCGCCGGCATAGACGCCGAGCGGGATGGCCACCAGTGCCGCGAAGATCATCGCCACGACGACGATTTCCATCGTTGCCGGCAGGCGTTCCAGGATCAGGTCCATCGCCGGTTGCCGGTAGACGTAGGAGCGGCCGAAGTCGCCCTGGAGCATGCCTTGCATGAAGACGAGGTATTGTTCGAACAGGGACCGGTCGAGGCCGAGAATCCGGCGTGCCTGATCGATTTCCGCCTGTGTGGAATCGATGGGGATGACCATGAACACCGGATCGCCGGTAAAGCTCATCATCAAGAAGACGATGACCGATACGATCCACAGGACGAAGACCATCTGCAAGAGACGTTTGATCGTGTAACCGAGCACGCGCGCGATCCCTGGCTGGCTGTCTCAGATAAGAAAACCGGCGACGCTTGCGCGCCGCCGGCCCGATGGCTGGCGATCAGCCCTTGATGTCCATGTCGTAGGCCCAGAGGAACTTGTCCGTGCGCGGTGCGAATTCGACCGCCGTGCTGGCGCCGTAGATGTCCTGCTCGTAGTGAACCGGGATCATCGGGATGTCCTTCAGCAGGATCCTGGTGACGTCCTGCAGGTAGGCATCGCGTTCCGCGACCCGCGGGGTGCTGTCGGCCTTGTCGATCAGCGCATCCACTTCAGGGTTGGAGTAGGCGCCGCGGTTGACCTGGCCGTAGCCGTCCTTCTTGTCGCGCGAATAGAACATCACGCCATACATCGAGCCGGCATCGCCGGAGGGAACGTCCCAGCCGGACATGATGAAGCTCGACTGGTCGGACGGCACCCGGATGTAACCGAAGAAGTTCGACTTCGGCATCAGGTTGAGCTGCAGGTCGATGTTGATCTTCGCCAGCATCGAGGCAAGCGCCTGGGCGATCTGCGCGTCGTTGACATAGCGGTTGTTGGTCGCATCCAGCGTCATCGTGAAGCCGTCCGCGTAGCCCGCATCCGCCATCAGCGCCTTGGCCTTGTCCACGTCGAACGGATAGATCTCGTGGAAGTTCTCGCCTTCGAGATGTCCGACGTGGCTTTCCGGCACATACTGCGCGGAAGGCGTCGACAGGCCGTTCATGATGATCTTGGAGATCGTGTCGACATCGATCGCCCGTGCCATGGCCTCGCGCACGCGACGGTCGGTCATCGGGTTGTCGCCCTCGATTGTCGGGCTCTTGGCGCGCATGTCGAGCGCCAGCACCAGGTTCAGGAGGCTCGGTCGGGTGACGACCTCATAGCCCTCTGTACGCTTGACGCGGTCGACGTCGCGCACGGCCAGATCCTGCACGATGTCCACTTCGCCGGTCAGAAGTGCCGCGGTGCGGGTTGCCGGATTTGTGATCGGGCGGAAAGTGACGGTCTCGATCTCCGCTTCGCCCATGTAGTAGTCGTCGAAGGCCTCGAGCGCGATACGGTCTTCCTTGACCCACTCCACCAGCTTGTAGGGGCCTGTGCCCATCGGCTGGCGGTCGAGGTCGTCGCCGACCTTCTTCACGTGATCCTCCGACAGGATGAGAATGGCGGCGAGGTCATTCGGCAGCGCTGCGTAGGGGCGGAAGGTCTTGATCTCTACGGTGCGCTCGTCGATGGCGCGAAAGCTCTCGATGTTGGCCGCGAGATTGGCCATCAGCGAGCCCTTCAGCCGATCGAGGGTAAAGACGACGTCGGAGGCCTTGAGGGCGTCACCGTCGTGGAATTTCACGTCGTCGCGCAGGGTGAAGACCCAGGTGACGTCGTCGGTCAGTTCCCAGCTTTCCGCAAGGCCCGGTCCGAACTGCAGCTCGGCGTCGCGGCGAACGAGCGGATCGTAAAGGTGGTAGTACATGATGTTGGAGCTGAGCTCCTCGCCCGCCTGCGGGTCCATATGTACCGCGTCGGAGGTCAGGCCGACGGTCAAGGACTTGTCTGCGGCGATCGCGCCCGTGGCGGTCATGGCCACGACGGCGACGGAGGCAAGAAGGCGTTTGATATCAGTATGCAATGTCATCGGGGAACTCCCAACCGGTGGTGATGCGGGGCGGTGGTCCGCCCTCGTTTGCTGATTGTTCGAAAGGGGAAACGTTGGTTCAGGCGAGCGGCGTCTGGATCTCGATCTGGTAGCCTTCCGGATCGTCGAACATGAAGGCCCGGATCTTCAGCGCCGGGCTGTCCTTGGCCTCGGTCAGATTGGCGACGCCGCAGCTCTTCACCCAGGCATGCCAGGCGTCGACGTCATCCACGCGCAGGCAAAGCTGCACGGGCTTTGTGTCGGCCGCGCGATGCGCGCCGCGGGTCTCGTCGACCAGGCCGACGTGGCCGGTGCCGGCGATCTTGTAGATCTTCGACCAGCCCTGATCGATGGCGAGCGTCAGGCCGAGGACCTTTTCGTAAAAGGCCTGCGCCTTGGGGATGTCGCGATAATAGAGAAACGTGATGGTGAGCTGCGCTTCGCCTTCCGGGCGCTGGATGGCGGGGGTGTCAGTCATGGGCGCTCTTCCTTGGATCAATTTGAATGCCGATGGTATACCGAAAGAATGCCATGTCAATGGGCGCATTTTGGCGCGCGCGGCCAATTGCACGGACGGCTCAGTACAGACGATGGATATGTGTGAGAATCGCTTCGCGGACGTTGTCGAGATGGCGCCGCATCGCGGCGCCGGCGCGGTCCGCGTCCCGGGCGAGAATCGCGTCCAGGATCTCCAGATGTTCGTGCAACCCGGGCTCGAACCTGTCGGGAATGAACCCCTTGTCAAAGATCCGCGTCTTGAGCTTCATGCTTTGAACGAGTTCCGTGAGCAGCTTCGATCCGGCGATCCTCGCGATTGTGGTGTGGAGTTCCTCGTCGAGTTCCGCATGTTCGCCAGGCCCCGGTCTGGCCCCCTCCAGGGCGGCCTGGGTGCGGGCGCGAAGCGCCAGAAGCGGCTCGACGGGGGAGTTGACGCTTGCGGCCTGACGTGCGGCTTCGCACTCAAGGAGACGGCGAACATGAAGGATCTCAATGATTTCCGAGATGGAAATCTGGTTCACCACGGGCACGCCACCCAGCGAGCGGGTGACGAGCCCCTCCGATACAAGACGGGCAATCGCCTCGCGAACCGGCGTGCGCGACACGCCGAGGCGGTCGGCGAAGGGCTTTTCCTGCAGGCGGGTGCCGGCGGGCAACTCTCCGCTCACGATCATTTTTCGCAAGCGGTCATGCGTGGTTTCGGCAAGCGTTTGTCCGGGTTCGGTGCTGCTCATTCATTGTGCTCCGCGCGGGTCCGCCGGACCCTTGTCCCGGACACGTTTCCCAACCATTGCTCATTGCCTAGTCTATCGGCAATCGAGCCCGTTGTCAGTCCTGGTATACAGCGTGTATATCAAATGGACAACGAAAGGAGGCGTCATGACTGAAACTGCCTACGATACGGTGATCCGGAACGGGACCGTCGTAACCGCCGGGGGGCGCTTCGAGGCCGATGTGGCCCTGAGCGCGGGAAAGGTTGTCGCCCTCGGGCGGGGCCTGTCGCGCGGCCGGGACGAGATTGACGCCACCGGGAATCTGGTGTTGCCGGGCGGGGTCGATACCCACTGCCATATCGAGCAGCTGTCCGGCGCGGGCGTGATGAATGCCGATACGTTCGAGACCGCCACTCGGTCGGCGGCCTTTGGCGGAACGACCACGACGGTCTCTTTCGCCGCCCAGCACCCCGGCATGCGGATTTCCAGGGTCATGGCCGATTATGCGGCGCTTGCCGAGCGCGGTGCGCTGATCGATCACGCCTACCACATGATCGTTGCCGATACGTCCGGCGAAAACCTCGACGACGTCGCGCGTCTCATCGAGGCCGGGCATCGCTCGATCAAAATCTTCACGACCTACGACAAGGTGCGGCTTGATGATCTCTCGATCCTCAACGTTCTGGACGTCGCCCGCGCCCATGGCGCCATGGTCTGCTTTCACGCCGAAAACGACGGGCTGATCCGCTGGGCGACGACGCGTTTGCTGGATGCCGGCAAGACCGAGCCGAAGTATCATGCGGCGTCGCATCCGCGTCTCGCCGAACTGGAAGCGCTGGAGCGTGTGTGCCGTTTTTCCGAGGCGACCGGCCAGCCGGTCGTGCTGTTTCATGTCTCGACCAAGGAGGGCGTTGCCATCGTGCGGGCGGCGCGGGCCCGCGGTGCGCCGGTCTTCGCGGAAACCTGTCCGCACTATCTGTTGATGACGGAGGATGTGCTGGACCGCCCGGGACGCGAGGCGGCGGCCGTCATGTGCAGCCCGCCGCAGCGCCAGGCGGACGACCAGGAGGCGCTCTGGCAGGCGCTGGCGCTCGGCGACCTTCAGCTTGTGACCTCTGATCATGCGCCGTATCGCATGGATGAGAGCGGCAAGTTCTCCAATGGTGAGGACGCGCCCTTCAACCGGATCGCCAACGGCATGCCGGGGCTGGAGCTGCGGCTTCCCTTGATGTTCGACGCGATGGTTCATGGCGACAGGCTCGGCGCCGAGAAATTCGTCGAATTTACGGCGACGGCGCCGGCGCGCATTTTCGGTCTGGCGAACAAGGGACACCTTTCGCCGGGCGCCGATGCCGATATCGCGATCTGGGATCCGGCCGCGCGCAAGACCTTCGCCGACAACGACCTTCATGACAACGTCGGCTACAATCCGTTTTCGGGTCGTGAGGTTCACGGTTGGCCGACCACGGTTCTGTCGCGCGGCGAGACAATCGTCCAGGACGGCGACGTTCTGGCAAGGCCGGGGCGGGGAAAGCGCATCGAGATGCGGCGCAGCCCGGCCATGCGGGCGCGTGCACCCGTCGTTTAGGCGGGCAGGCATCGTCACCGGGCGCGGGGCGCTGTCGAGATGGGGGAGCGGTGCCGAGGCGCACTCACCAGCCGGGCGACATCGCAAAGCCACGGATCGTCGATCCCAAGACCCTGCAGATGCCGCAGGGTGTTGAGCATGTAGTCTATGTTTGCGCCCGCCTGGCCCCGGGCATGGGTCACGATCCGCGCGGCGGCCGGCGCCGACATTTTCGGGACATAGCGTTCGTGCGTGGGATTCGCGGTGTAGCAGAGCGCCCGGATTTCCGTTCCGTCGCACAGGCGCGCACTCACGACGCGTTCGCTGTATGCACCGCCGGCAAGTTCCCGCGCTCGCAGATAGGCGATGGCGCGCGCGCGGATCTCGTCGGGGATGCGGTAGGCCAGCCCGACGCAGGAGCCGCCCTTTTCCAGTCCGAACACCAGTCCCGGCTTGTCGCGGGTTCCCCGGTGCTCGCAGCACAAAAGACAGAGTGCCCGGCGATAGCCGTGGACCCGTGCCCGGCGCACGTCGTCATGGCGAAATCCCGGTCGCCACATCAACGACCCGTATCCGAATACCCATAAGTCGCCATTCGGCATCGGTCTTCACCTTGAACCGCCATGTTCGGAGCCTGAACGCGGAGTGAAACTAGGCGGGATCGACGCGAACATGAAATATCTTGTCCATCACGAATTGATCGAAAATAAGTATTTGTATTCTGGCGATTTACACTGAACGATGTTCCTGAAATATCAGGGGTTGCATTTTATATTTTCAACTCAGGTTTCCTGGTGTGTTTTGCGCAAAAATGTCTGACGTCTGTCTTGCGGAGTCCGTCGGAAGAAAGGGCGTCCGCCATCACGGTTCGGCGAGGCGGCAACGTCCCGGATCCAATCCCCGGCCCGGGCAGGGAGGTCTGCAATGATCGTCAGAACGTTCAAGGCCGCAGGCGACGCGCCGGTCTTCCGGACAATCGCTTCGCGCGAGATCGTTTCCGGTCGAGACAACGTCGGCCACAGTCTGTTCGATACGGCGTTTCCGGCAGGCCGGGACGACTGCGTGCGCGAAGGGGCGAGCGGCGGTTTCGGGGCGCAGGCGCATTATTGCGTGACCGGAGAGGGCACGGTTTGTGTCGATGGCAAGTGCTGGCCGCTGATTCCGGAAACGCTGGTCGCTGCGCCGGCATGCGCCAGGGTCCGGATCGCTGCGGATACGCAGATGCGCTTGTGTTCCGTCTTCGCCGGCGACCCGCAAGAGGTGTCTGCTGGAACGCTGGTGCGCAGCGTAGACGATATCACCGGAACCGCGCGCGATGTTTTCTGGGGCAATGGCCAGAGCCGTCGGTTGCTCGTGCGTGCGGATGGGTATGGATTTGCGCTGTGCCAGACGCTTGGCAATCCGGAGACGGATTCTCCTCTCCAGTACCGCCATCATTTCGAGTCCTGCTATTACGTTGCCGGCAGCGGCGAATATGTCTGGCAGCAGGGACGCCATCCGATCGACACCAATGGTGCCGGCGGCACTGTCTTCATCATGAACCGGAATGATGCTCACCGGATGGTGGTTCGGGACGCCTCGATCTGTCTGAGCATCTTCACGCCGCCGATCGAGGGTATGGAATCGCATGATTTCTCCGGCTCGGCACCGTCTTCCTATTAAGACGACATAGTCGATTGGCGCGACAAACGAATGCAATCAAGAAACGGATCAGGCTTTCATACAAAAATGAACCCAAGGTTGTGTGAAATATATATTTCTATGCCTTGAGTGGTGGTTCTAGTCTCGGAAGAGCCGTGCCTCCGCCCCGCCGGCGGCAAGGTCCGCGTTGCACGATGCGAGCGCGGTCATGTGGCGTGGCCTGTCTTCCGGGTGACGCTCGACACAAGCCGCAGGCTCGATGGTCAGGGTTGCGTAAGACGAAACCGAGAAGGGTGGCGCATGACGAACGGACCATATGACGTGATCGGGGTCGGTATCGGGCCGTTCAATCTGGGCCTGGCCTGTCTGACGCAGCCGATCAGGGACCTGGATTGCCTCTTTCTGGAAAGCCGCGACCAATTCAACTGGCACGATGGCACCTTGCTGGAAACAGCGACCCTCCAGACCCCGTTCCTCTGTGACCTGGTGACGCTTGCCGACCCCACCAACGAGTTCAGTTTCCTGAACTATCTCAAGCAGACCGGGCGGATCTACGCGTTTTATGCCGTCCTGCTCGACACCGACAATTTTTTCGTGCTCCGCAACGAGTTCAACCGGTACTACCGCTGGGCGGCGGGGCGGCTCGACAATGTCGTTTTCAATCGCGACGTCGAGGAGATCGACTACGATGAGGCGAGCGGGCTCTACCGCGTCACCTGCCTCAACACCAAGATGGATCAGCGCAAGACGTTGCTGGCGCGCCGCGTCGTTCTGGGGTCGGGCATGGTGCCGAATGTGCCGGAGGCGTGCGAGCCGTATCGCGACGGGGTGGTGCACACCGCCGACTACATGCGCCATCGCGAGGCACTCCGCTCCAAAGCCTCCATCACGATCGTCGGCAGCGGCCAGAGCGCGGCCGAGGTTTACTATGATCTCCTGGGCGACATCGACCGCCACGGCTACCGGCTGAACTGGCTCACACGGTCATCGCGTCTTGTCCCGCGCGAACTGACCAAGCTGACGCTGCAAATGACGACGCCGGACTACGCCGATTACTTCTACGCCCTGCCGCGGCCGAAGCGTGCGGCACTGGTGGAGGAAATGAAGGCGATCTTCCAGGGCATCAATCCCTGTCTGATCAACGACATCTACGATCTGCGCTATCGCAAGCGGCTGAACGGGGATGTCGACACGATGCTGATGTCGAACACTGAAATCATCGGCTGTACGCGCGACGAGGCAACGGGGCGTTTCCAGATGACCTTCCTCCAGACCGAGGAAGAAAAGCCCTTCGCTCTGGAAAGCGAGGCCCTGATCCTCGGCACCGGCTACCGCTTCAAGGTTCCCGGTTATCTGGCGCCGTTGGCGGACCGGATCAACTGGAGCGACAACGGCCGCATTGCGGTGGCGCGCAACGGATCGATCGACAGGAACGGCGGCGAGATCTTCATCCAGAACGCGGAGATCCACGCGGACGGCTATCTGCCGCCGGATCTTGGCCAGTCCTGCTACCGCAATTCGGTGATCATTCGCGAGGTTCTGGGCAAACCCTATTATCCGATCGAGCAAAGCACGGCCTTCCAGCGGTTTTCCGCACCTGAAAGCAGCACGGATGCGGCCTTTTCGGCCGGAGCGTAAGGAGGCGACATGGATATGTTCGCAGCCGAGACCCGTTTCTCGCAGCCCCATGCGAAGGCAGTCGCGCATCTCGCGCCGAGTGTCTGGCGCCGTGCTAATCGCATGCTTGTGCGCAAGGCGATCTGCGAGTTTGCGCATGAACGCCTGCTGGTCCCGTACAAGACCGGAGCGGCCGGCGGAAACCGCGACACCTATGTGTTGCGTTCGCCCGACGAGGCGTTCGAGTATCGCTTTCACGCAAGACGCATGATGCTCGATCACTTGAGCATCGATCCGCTGTCGATCGAAAAGCGCAGGAACGGGCGTCAAATCGACCTCGATGCGCTGAGTTTCATCATCGAGTTCAAGGATGTGCTGGGGATACGGGATGGCATGCTGCCGGTCTATCTCGACGAGATCAGCAGCATTCTTTACGGCACCGCCTACAAGGAGACGCTGCGCCCGCACCGGGTTCGCGAGCTTGCCGCCGCCGACTTCCAGTCCATTGAGACCGGGATGACGGAGGGGCATCCCTCGTTTGTCGCCAACAACGGTCGCCTCGGTTTCGACACGCTCGACTACACGGTCTATGCGCCGGAAGCTGCCGATCCGTTGCAGATCGTCTGGATCGCGGTCCTGCGCGAGCGGGCGACCTACAGCGGAATCTCCTCGCTCCCCTGGGATCGACTGGTGGCCGAAGAAATCGAGCCGGAGACCCTCATGCTGTACGAGGCCCGTCTGTTGAAGGAAGGCGTCGAGCCCTCGGATTACTACTTCATGCCGGTCCATCCCTGGCAGTGGTTCAACCGCATCTCGATGAGCTTCGCGCCGGAAATCGCGCAGCGGCGGATCGTCTACCTCGGCCTGTCGCGCGACAAGTATCAGCCGCAGCAGTCCATCCGCACCTTCTTCAATGCCTCCGAACCCTCGAAGCGCTATGTGAAGATGGCGCTGTCGATCCTCAACATGGGCTTCATGCTGGCGCGCGGGCTCTCGCCGGAGGACATGCGCACCACGCCCGAGATCAACGAGTGGCTTCATAACCTGCTGGCCGGCGACCCGTGCCTGCAGTCGGTCGGCTTCAGCCTGATCTGCGAGGTCGCGACGCTCAGCTACTCCAACGCCTATTACGAACAGGCGCTCGGGACGGAAACTCCGCACAATCATGTGCTTGCGGCTCTTTGGCGGGAAAGCCCGGTCAATTTGCTGCGCCCCGGCGAGCGGCTGATGACGATGGCTTCGCTGCTGCATGTCGATCCGCAGGGCGATGCGATGGCGGTCGAGTTGATCCGCCGATCCGGCCTGTCGGCGGAGGAGTGGATCCGACGCTATCTGCGCGCCTATCTGACGCCGATCCTGCACTGTTTCTACGCCTATGACATCATCTTCATGCCGCATGGCGAGAACATCATCCTGGTCATGAACGGCGACACTCCGGCCCGGGTGATCATGAAGGATCTCGCGGAGGAAATGCGCATCCTGAACACCGGAGACAGCCTTCCTCCGGTCGTTCGGCGCAACTGTGCGACCCTGGCGGACGACGTGCGCATGGACGGGATCTTCACCGACGTCTTCGATTGCTTCTTCCGTCATCTCGCTGCCATTCTCGATGAGCGCGACGAACTTGCGGAGGAGGATTTCTGGGGTCTGGTGGGTGAATGCGTCGCCGAATATCAGGCAACTCAGCCAAATTTAAGCGAGAAATTTGCGAGATTTGATCTTTTTTCTGCGGAATTTCCGCGAAATTGCATCAATCGGCTACAGCTTCGCGACAACCAGCAACTGCTCGATCCGAACGATCCCGACAAGGGGTTCGCCTATGCCGGCACGTTGGAAAACCCGCTCGCCAGGGTCGGCACCGGCCGCTACGGGCGCAGCGCGATAGGGCGCGGGGTGCGTGCGGTCGGCGGCTTCGCCTGGCGCTTCGTCCCGCTTTGACAGCGGGGGACCCGGGCAATCACCGTCGGTGCCCGCAACGTCCATTGCTCCGGTAGCCTGCCGTATGCGCCGGGCGGGCCAGGGCGCTGTGCGCGCGCTTTCAAAAATTCCGACAAGTCCCTGAAACAGATATAAAATCGATATTTGTTCTAGTCCTGGTCGCGGGAGAAAATACACGCCGCCGGGGCCGGCTTTGGGCAAGAACGGTTCTTGCTGCGGTCGTCGCCGGATCGCGATCCGTGAGGAGCAGGAACATGTTGAAGACCGTGGAGATCTCCAGGGAGCTGACCCGTGACAGCATCCGCAAACTGATTGAAAAGACAACGGACGCAATCCATGTTCCGGGCTTCTATCCGGCGGATCTGTCGGCGGAATTCGCCCATCGCATCGCCAGCCACTCCGAGCTTGAGGCCTACAAGATCCAGAGCGCGCTGAAGCGGCTCGGCATGGGATATGTCGACGTCGAGAAGAGCACGGAGAATGCCAGCCGCTATCACAGCGAGGCGGTGCGCTCGATCTGGGGCATTCGCGACATGATGTATCCGCATCTCTCGCCGATGGATCACTTCCGGCTGCTGCTGGAGGAGGTCTGGCCGGCGGGCGCGACGATCGAGAATATCGACGGGCAGAAGAGCTTTGTCGGCACCTGCCGGGTGATCGAGCCGGGCGCGCGCATGCTGCCGCACAACGACCGGCTGGGCCGGATGCTGATCGACGGGACCTCCGATCTGACGGGTCAGCTTGCGGTGAACATCTACCTGGAGATGTCCGAAGCCGGTGGCGATTTGGAGCTCTGGCTTACCGAGCCGACCCCGGAACAGGACGAGGAGCAGGTGACCCGTGACGGCATCGACCGCGACGGGCTCGGCGAGCCGCGGACGGTGATTCGCCCGGGCAACGGCGACCTGGTGCTCTTCAACTCGCAGCTCATTCACTGCGTGACCCCGGCCATCGGCTCTCAGCGGGTGACGACGTCCTGTTTCGTCGGCTATCGCGGCGAAGACAAGCCGCTCACCTACTGGAGCTGAGTGTCCCGCGCTCACCGCCTGCCGGCTGACATAAAAACGCGCCGCCCGGATCGGGCGGCGCGTTTTTTGGTTTCCTTCGTGGCCGGTCGAACGGCCTGTCGCCTATTCGCCGGGCGCGACCTGGGCCTCGGGACCGGCGAGCAGATCGCGGGCGCGGATCATCAGTGCGGAGACAATGATCGCGATCACAGAGAGTACGGTGACGATCCCCAGAAGCACCGAGAAGGCGATCTGGAAGCTCTCCCGTCCGAAGTCGGTCAGCGTGGGCTGCAGTTCCGCCGGGGCCGACAGGACCGCGCCGTTGAAGTCGCCGCGTGCGATCATGTTCGCCGTGTCGATCAGCCCGGCGCCAAGTCCGGTGGCGAGATCCGGTGCCGCGCCGAGCTGAAGCGTGATGCTCGACAGGAGCACCGCGCCGAACACCGAGATCGACAGGGTGAAGGAGCCGTGGCGGAACGTGATGTTCACGCCCGAGGCAACGCCCGCACGCTCCGGCGGCACCACGGCGGTTGCGACATTGGAGAGTTCCCCGTTGATCAGCCCCGTGCCGACGCCGAGCAGGAAGAGCGCGACGGCCCAGACGATGGCTTCCGTCGGCGGCGCGACCCAGAGCCAGGCGAAGCCGATGGCGATGAGCACGCAGCCGAAGGCGATCAGTCCGCGCACGCCGAGTTTCTTAGGTGCCGCGAGCCGTGCGCCGATCGGTGCGAACAGGAGCAGCGGGATGGTCATCGGCATCAGCATCAGGCCGGCCGAGGAGGCCGACATGCCGAGCACCACCTGGAAATAGATCGGCAGATAGACCAGCATGACCCAGAAGGTAATGCTGTTCAAAACGCAGACCAGCTGTATGCCGGTGAAGGTCGGGATCTTGAAGAGCCCGAGTTCGAACGCCGGTTTCTTCACGCTGTTTTCGATGATGATGAACAGCAGGAAGAGAACCGCTGCGCCGACGAGGGCGCCGACGACGGTGGTGTCGCCCCAGCCGATCTCGCCGCCCTCAATGACGCCATAGCTCAGGAACGCCAGCGCACCGGTGAAGGTCACGATGCCCGGCCAGTCGAGACCGCCGGCGTTCGGATCGGAGGATTCCTCCACGCGCCAGTAGCACAGCGTGATCAGCATTGCGACGAGCGGCACATTGAGCAGGAAGATCCAGCGCCAGCTCAACGCATCGACGAGGATGCCGCCAACGATCGGGCCGAAGGCCGCGCCGCAACCGATGGAGACACCCCAGACGGCAAAGGCCTGCGCGCGCTGCGCACCCTGGAAGGCGTTGGAGATCAGGGCGACGCCCAGGATCAGCATCGCACTGGCGCTCAGGCCTTGCGCGACGCGCCCGAGGATCAGGGCCATCGGGGTTTCCGCCAGTCCGACGACAAGCGACATCGCACCGAACATGAACAGGCCGATCACCATCACCCGTCGTCGCCCGAACCAGTCGGCGAAGGCGCCCACGGCAATGAGCACCGAGGTATAGGCGATGTTGTAGGCGTTGATGATCCACTGCAGTTCGGCAAAGCTCGCCTTGAGATCCCGCTCGATGGAGGGAAGGGCGATGGCGACGACGGTCACGTCCATGATGACCAGAAAGGATCCCAACGCGGCGACGGCGAGCGTCGGCCAGTTGCCGAGAAGCGATGAGTCGGACGGATTTGGCACGGATGTCATGACTGGGTCCCCGAAATCTGGGTCTGCCTGATACCAACGCGCGCGGGCTGGAACACACGTGAGCGCGGTGGACGGCGGCGGTCTTGCCCCGCGACAAGCCGCAGGCTGCGCCTCTCGCGGGGGCGGGCGGGCATCCATCAAACGATCACGATAAAAGGGTGTGTTTTTGAAAAATGCGCCCTATACGCGAGGTTAGGGGGTGGCGTGAATGGGGGGAAATATTTATTTCGCAGGGTCTTCGGTGAATTTGCGTATGACGTCCCGATCCCGTCTCTGCTGAAGGAATGTGTTGATCTCCGATCGTGAAAAGACGGTTCCGGTCGGCGCGGTCCAGACCGGCCTCTTGTCGCGGTCGACCATCATGGCGCGAACCCCTTCGCGAAAATCCGGGTGGGTCAGCAGCGCGGAGACGATCCGGAGCTCCAGTGCGAGCGCGCGCGCAAGGCCGGGTCTTCGCCTTTGTACATCGAGCGCGCGCAGGGCGAGTGCCTGCGTGAGCGGGGCGCCGCGCGCCAAGGCCTTCAGTTGGCTGGTGCACCAGCGCGCCATATCCGGGTCTTCGGCTGTTCGCTGGAGTGCCTGCGCAAGCGCGGCGGGGCTGTCCATGGCATCGGGGAGCCGAAGCCGCGCGACCTGTTTGCGCAAGGCGGGATCTCCCATTGGCGTCGAAAGCATGCCGAGGACGGCGGGATCGCCGGTCGCACAAAGGGTGTCGATCAACTCCGGGCATCGGCTGCTGTCCAGCGTGTAGTCGATGAACCCGAGGTCGAGCGCGTCCGCCGCATCGATCTGTAATCCGGCGACGGCCATGAGTGCCCCGATGCCGGGGGGCAGTCGTGCGAGCAAGGATGTCGAACCGGAATCCGGGATCCATCCGATGGAACATTCCGGCAGGCTCAGGCGGAACCGGTCACCGGCGACCGGATGGCTTGCATGACAGCCGAGGCCGATGCCGCCCCCCATGACAGCGCCGTTCATCAAGGTGACGACGGGTTTCGGATAGCGGGCGAGCTTCAGGTCGAGGCGGTATTCGTCGCGGATATGATCCCGGGCGGCGGCGAGGTCTCCCGCGATCACATGGGCGTGGACTTGCCTGATGTCGCCGCCGGCGCAAAAGGCGCGCCCTTCGGCGTCGATGATCAAAAGCTCGATGGCGGGGTCGTCCCGCCACCGGTCGAGCGCGGCGTGGATCGCCTGCACCATCGCCCGCGTCAGCAGATTGAGCGATCGCGGCCGGGTCAGCGTGATCCGCCCCGCGCGCCCCTGGCGGCGGATCAGGACGTCTCCCGTTCCCGCGCCGTCTCGGATATGGTCCGTCATCTTCCGCGCCGTCTCAATGACGGATAAGCGCCGCCGACCAGGCGAAGCCGGCGCCGTTGGAGACGACCATCACGGTATGGCCCGGCCTGATCAGCCCTTGTTCCACGGCTTCGGCGTAGTTGATCACCATGTCGCTTTCCTGGACATGGCCGCGGTGCTTGAGCGCGCTGGTGTAAACCTTGTCCGGCGTAAGGCCGAACTTCTTCATGAAATAGGCCTGATCCCAGGTCGAGAATGTCGGATAGATGTAATAGTCGACGTCCTCATGGGTGAGATCCAGCTTCTTCAAGAGCCGGTCCATCACCTTGCCGAACATGCGGAAATTGATCGGGATGACGCCCTCGTTGAACTTGTCCATCTTGGCGTACATGTGGAGGAGCTTTTCGCTCACTTCCTCGTTCGGTTTCCGGTTCTGCAGGCCCGGCACATACCACACGTCGTGCAGGCGCCCGATGGAGATGGTTTCCACCTCGAGAATGCGGGCACGGTCCGCGTTCTTGCGCAAAATCAACGCGCTGCCGCCGTCGGACGCGACGGTGATCGGATAGTAGGTCTTGTTGAGATCCGGCGTTCGGTCGCCCGCAAACAGAAGCGCCGTTTCCACGTCGTCATCGGCAAGCATCAAGGCCATCACCGACTTCAGCGCCAGGTGGTAGCTGGCGCAGCCGCCGGTGTTCACCGCCGTCGAGAAGGCGTTGACGAGGCCGAGTTCATGCTGCACCAGGCCGGCGGCCGACCATGTCGGGCCGACATAGTCCTCGGGGATGCTTGTGAAGTCGACGACCAGATCGATCTCTTCGGCGGAGACGCCGGCCTGATCCATGGCCCGTCTTGCCGCTTTCAGCGCCAGCTCTGAGGGAAGTTCGTCGGTGACGTGAATGTCCTCGATGCCGATGTCGCGCTGGAAGTCGATGTTTTTGGAAAGGGTGCCGAACGGGACACTCTCGTCGCGAAAGACATCCTCGACCCGTTTCTTGTCCGGCGGAAGATAGAAGGCTTCCGATAAGATACCGACATGATCCATGGCTATCGTTCCTGTCACAGTTTCAGCAGTGTCGCGCCGAGAAAGAAGCCCATTCCGTGCGAGGCCATCAGCACATGATGGCCGGGGGCGGCGCCGTTCTTGCGCAGGCTCAGGTAGTTCAGGACGAGGTCGCAGGAATGGACATGGCCGCAGGGCCCCAGGTTGTCCCGGTGCAGACGGCCGTTGGTTTCCATCGTGCGGGAAAAGGCCTCGGTGTCGTCATCCGAGATGTTGGCGGTGAGAAAGTGGTCGATACCGTCGCGGTCAAGCCCGTTGCGCGCCAGCATCCTGTCGGCAAGCGCGAGCAGGTCCCTCATGCGGTCGCGCGAGCGGTATTTCGCCTCGTCGAGCGTCAGCTTGTAGAGATCGAGCCGCGTGGGATGCGCCATGCCGCCGCCGGGGATGTTGAGCACGTCGTGCAGCGCCCCGTTGGAGGCGGAGATCGTGTCGACAATGGTTGCTGCGGCGGCGTTGCGCTGCACGATCAGCGCGGTTGCGGCGTCGCCGATGACCGTGACGGGTGCGCCGGCACTGAGCACGCGGTTTCCGGGAATCGCCTGGTCAGCGGCGGCCAGAAGGATGGTGTTCACATCGTCGTTGGCGCGGATCAGCGCGCGGGCAAACTTGAGCGCCGCATGGATGTTGGCCGAGCCGCCGCCGCTGAAACCGAGGGTGAAGGCATGCTTCGCGCCAAGCTCTGCCTGCAACTCGTTGCTCATCGACCAGGCGGGTTCGACGTAGCGCTGCGGCATCACGGAAAAGTCGATGATCGCATCCAGCTCGAGCGGACCCATGCCGGCCTCACTCAGCGCCGCTTGGGAAACCGCAACGGCCATTTCCGTCGGGCTTTCCCCTTCGAACACATGCACGCTCTCGATGCCGAGGGGGCTCAGGGCGCTTGCGTCGACGGGGCCGCTTTCCGCTTGCGCGATCCTGTTGAGCGGCAGGGTTTTCGGCGGCAGGAACCGGGCGGCTGAGAGTATTCCAACGCTGTCGTTCGTCATGGCCGTTGTCTCTCGGTGATGGTCCGGCCCTGGTGCAGGCCTGATCCGGTTGCGGCACGCGGTGCGGCAATGCCGCCTTGGCCAACGCCATTCGGTTGGGGAAACGGAGAAGGGGGCAGGCTTTCGCCCGCCCCGACAAAGTGGCGAGCCTAGGCGGCTGCGCGTTCGCGCACGCAGGCGTCGATGATCTCGCGCGGCACCGTGTGATCGTCGTACCAGCGCCCAGAGAGCGGCTTTTTCACCAGCGCGACATCGGCCGCATAAGACAGGATCTCGTCATTGTGCGCGCCGATCTCGCGCCTGAGCGAGGCCGGAAGCCGCCCGTCCGCGTCCATCGCGCGGTCGATCGAGGTCGTCAGGTGGCGCAAGTGATCGATCCGGCCGTTGACGATGTCGATGCTGCGCTTGGTGATCCGGCCGTAGTCGGCCTTGTGGTTCGCCATCACCTGCATCGCCTCATACATGCTCGGCAGGAATTCGTCGCGCTTCATCCACCTGGTTTCGTAGTTCATGGCGTCGCGCCAGCGCGGCTGCGTCAGAGACTGGCGGTGCGATTCCAGATCCCGGTGGAACACCGTGTAGCCGTGCTCCTTTGGTTCCTCGAACCACTGGCAGCCGGGGTCGAGGAAGGGCACCATGCCGAAGATCGTCGGGATGATCTTGTCGTTGGGAAAGCGGTCCATGAGACGGGCCGAATAGGCGACGGTTTCCATCACCGATTCATGCGTCTGTTTCGGCATTCCGATCGTGTACCAGAGGTAGACGCCCTTGATGCCGATATCCATTGCGGCGGCGATCCACTCCTCCATTTCCTCGTTGGTGTAGGTGCCGCGCCCGGTCAGGCGACTGATCTCCACATCGTGCGACTGGGGGGAGAGGTTGATATAGATGTCGAGGTTCGGCGCGACCTCCACCATCTGCTTGAGAACGGAAATCTTCGTCAGCCGGAACTGTTCGAAGGAGACCGATTTCACCACGCCGCTGTCGGCGACCGCGGCCAGATAGTCGAGCAGGCGGGGCGAGGATTCCGAATAGGCCTGAAGCGTGTAGACGCTCAGCGGCGACTCCGTCTTGGGGAAGGTCAGGATCTCGCGCGCCAGCTGTTCGGAGCGCCGGTGGAAGACCGTCTTCTTCTCCACGTTCATCATGCGCTGGTAAGCCCAACGGGAGCCGGAGCACCAGCCGCAACTCTGCTGGCAGCCGGTGTTGGGCAGAACCATCAGGTTCGGCATGTTCAACAGGCTGGAGGTCTTGGGAAACATCTTCGACCAGTCGATGGCGACGTCGTTGAGCACCTCGGGCGTGTAGCTGTGGCCGTTGTCGACGACCTCGCCCTTGTCCTTGTAGATCATGTTCTCGACGTTGAAGCGTCCGCGCACGCCGCGTTTCGCCTGCTCCACGAGGTTCGCAAGCGGCTCCAGCGTGTCGTAGCCGCGAATGACGCCGTCGATCTGCGGATATTGCATCATCTCGCGGGCGTAATAGGTCGATACGATCCCGCCGAAAACGACGAAGCTCTCGGGGTGGGCCTTCTTCACCAGCCCCGCCACCTCGACCGAGCCCTGGCAATGCGGCAGCCAGTGCAGGTCGAGGCCGATCACGGGCGCGTCCAGATGCTCCAGCAGCTTTTCCACGTCGAGCGTCGGGTGCTTGAGCATCAGGGAGGCGACATTGACGATCTTCACGTCGAGGCCGCGTTCGCTCAGGAAGCTTTTGATCGACAGAAAGCCGAGCGGATGCATTTCGAAGATCGGCGTGACATTGCTGCTTTCCTGGCTGGCGTACCAGCCCAGCACGAAGTCGTCGCGGTCCCGGAAGTCGTAGATGGCCGGCGCGTGGATCAGAATGAGGTCGGCCTTCACTTTGCTTGACATGGTCCGTCAGTCCCTTTTCGCCCCCGGGTGAGGAGATCAGTCAGGTCACGTCGCCGATGCGGCGATCTTCTCGCGGCAAAACGCGGTGAAAGCGGTGACCGTGCGATAGTTCTGCGACGTGATCTCGTCTTCGTCGATCTCGATCTCGAAGGTCTTTTCGACGAACTCCGTGATCTCGGCGATCCCGAGGCTGTCCAGAATTCCGCTGTCGAGGAGGTTTTCCTCCGGGTCGATTCCCCCGGACACGTTCACACCGGAGTTTTCAATCAGATAGTCGTAGATCGTCTTGTGAACGTCATCGGTTTCAAGCGTCTGCGCGTCCATGGCGGTCTCCTCCTGCAAAATGGCGACCGAACCGGCGAATGGCTCGCCAGGCCCGAGCATCTGTTTCTTGTTATTATTAAATATTGAATTTTTATTTGTATCTTATAATAAATGATACGTATGACTTCATTCAAGTCAATGAAGATGTCAGACTATATTCATATCGACTAATAGATTTACATGATATTATTGTAATTCCTGCTGTTGTTGTCTGATTCGAGCCGGCGTGGTGGTCACCCCGCTCAGGCGGGCCGGGATCAAAGCCCGAGGGCACGGGCTGCAATGGTGCGCTGGATGTCGGATGTGCCCGAATAAAGCAGGCTGCCCACCGCATCGCGGAAATCGCGCTCGACCTCCTGATCGGCCATGTAGCCGTAGCCGCCGTGGATCACGACAGAGTTCTGGCACGACGCAACCCAGGCCTCGCTGAGGTAGAGCTTGGCGAGCGCCGCCTCCATGGCAGCGCTTCCCTTGGTCTTCTTCAGCCAGGCGACCTTGTAGAGCAGCAGCCGGGAGGTTTCGTGCCGAAGCTTCATGTCGACGATGCGGTTGGAGACGGACTGGAACTTGCCGATGGGCTTTCTGAACTGCGTGCGCTTGTTGGCGTGGCGGATGCAGTCCTCGACCTGATGCTCCATCGCCCCGACGAGATTGGCCAGGATCGACGAGCGTTCCCACTCCATCGAGTTGTTGAAGATCCGTCCGCCCTGGCCTTCCTTGCCGATGCGAGCGGACACCGGCACGCGGCAATCCTCAAGCGTCAGCCAGGCCATGGGCGAGGTACGCAAGCCCATTTTCTTGCGGTTCTCGCTGACGATCAGCCCGGGCGTGTCGCGCTCCACGACAAAACCCGTGAGGCCGAGCGACCCCGCGCTCTTGTCGACGGTCGCGAAGATCACGAAGACGTCGGCAACCGGGCCGTTCGTACAAAAGACCTTGGCGCCGTTCAGCACGTAGTCGTCGCCGTCCCGCGTCGCGGTCGTGCCGAGCGCCATCACGTCCGACCCGGCTTCGGCCTCGGTGATGCCGTGCGCGCCGATCAATTCGCCCTTGATCAGGCCGCGCAGGTACCTGTCTTTCTGTTCGTCGGTGCCGAATTGCGCGATCGGCATCTGAACGGTCCACATCTGCCCGTTCATGCTGAACAGCAGGCCGTTGTCGCGACATCCGTAGCCGAGCGCTTCCATCGCCAGAACGGTGGTGATGATGTCCTTCTCGCCACCGCCGTAGGCCGTGTCGAACGGCAGGCCGAGGATCCCGAAGTCGGCAATTTTCTTCCACAAGTCGCGCGACAGGACACAGTCCGCATCGCGTTGTTTCAGGTCTCCCTCGTTCAACTCCGCCTGCGCGAATTGCATGACCTTCTCCTTGAAGGCGTCTTGTTCGGGAGAGAAACTGAAATCCATCGATCGCTCCTGTCATGTCGGTTGACTGCGGAAGTCGCCTTTCGGCTGGAAAGGTAGTGACTTGAATTCGCTTTTGACCCCATCAAGGTTTATTGTATTTCCAAATTTTAATTATGTATTATTTGAAATTATTATTATTATTTTATGACTTATAATTCAAAATATTAAATTTTAAAAATTAAATTTGGGTATTTTATTATAAACATTGATGTTATCATTCGAATTCACGAATCTATTCTGATTTATTGGTGATTTTTTTGTCTTAAAGAATCCTATTATCGTTATGCGAGTGACAAAAGCATTTTGCGTGTATTATATATGCGAATAGCACGAGAAACTAATTTATAATGCAACCTTAATAAACGATTTCATGTAATATATTTTATGTATGTTTCATGATGTGAAAATACGTGCTTCGACTGAGAAGGCCGACCTCTGGTTGGCGACCCCGAGACAGAAGAAGGCAAGCAATGAATCTCCGGAGGCTAAAGTTTTTCGTTACGGTGGCGGAAGAGTTGCATTTCGGCCGTG
Source organism: Stappia sp. ES.058 (assembly GCF_900105595.1). Classification (GTDB taxonomy): domain Bacteria; phylum Pseudomonadota; class Alphaproteobacteria; order Rhizobiales; family Stappiaceae; genus Stappia. The sequence goes on from NZ_LT629784.1 coordinate 1,325,493, forward strand.
CGGCCGAGCGGCTCTGCATGACACAGCCGCCCCTGAGCCAGGCCATTCTTGCGTTGGAGGAGGAACTGTCGGTTACGCTCTTCAAGCGAACGAAGCGCAACGTCGCGCTCACGCCGGTTGGCGAGCACCTGTTGTCGCATGTCACCAGACTTCTTGAAGATGTCGAGGCGTTGCCGGGATTGGCCAAGCAGCTTTCGAGAGGGGAAATCGGGAGCCTGAAGCTCGGGTTCGTGACGACGGCGGACTACAATCTCCTGCCGGAACTGATCAGTCACTACGGCGCGACCTACCCGGACGTGAAGGTGTCCCTGAAGGAGATGACCAGCGACATTCAGATCGAGGCGCTGCTTCAGGGAGAGATCAATGCGGGCCTGATCATTCCGCTGCATGCGACACTTCATGCCTCGCTTGCCTATTTGCCCCTGTTGCGGGAGCCGTTGATCGCGGCCGTGCCGGAGGACTGGGTGCGCGGCGGGCGCATTGAGCTGGCGCAGGGACGTCTGCGTCTCCAGGACGTGGCGGAGGCCCCCTTGGTGCTGTTCCCGCGGCGAAGCGCTCCTGCATTCCATGACATCATCACGACCTACTTCGTGACCAATGGCATTCAGCCGACGATCGGGCAGGAAGCGATACAAATGCAGACGATCATCAGCCTCGTCTCCGCCGGTATGGGGATCGCGCTTGTTCCCGGATCGCTGAAGCGTCTGGGGCGTGACGGGGTCGTCTATGTGGAGCTGGACGGAGAGCCGCCAATGATAGAAACCGGCCTTGTGTGGCGGCGGGATGATCCATCCCCCACGGTAACGCGGCTCGTGGAGATATCGGAAACGATCAGCGAGCGTATCGCGTCCGAGGGCCGTGATGAGGACGCAGGCTCCCACGGCGCTTTTTCTAAACATCCGGGGCGTCACGCTTCGGGCGCAGTGTTTGCCAATGGACACGGATAGTGTCCTGCCGGGCGGCCGCGGTGTCGCCCGGCGCGAGAATTGATATGTTTTTTGACCTAATTGATATCGATAAATATATTTCTGAAATTAAGCGTCAGGCGCTACTTTCCCGAAATCTGTCTATTTCTCAAATGCTTCATCGGGACGAAGCGGGAACTGGTCAGTGACGTTGCGGCCCTTCGCATTTCGGTCGGGACCCGGATGGATCCATGCTGGATCCCAGCAAACCTGTCTGCGTCCAGATCCGCCCGGCGATACGTCCGGTCTATGGCTTGGCTTGCGAGCCGGCGGGCCGGGGCGGGGTGTGAAGCCCCATGGCGGATCGACCCGCCGGAACGCGGGCGTGGGTCGCGGCCGTCTGTGCAGAGGCGGCACGAAAGCGGTCGTCCGGCCGGCGAGAAGGAACTGTCCCGTCAAGGAGGATATCGGGTGCCATACAACGAGCGTTCGAAGACGATTTCGCAAGGGATCGAGCGTTCGCCGAACAGGGCTATGTTTTACGGCCTCGGCTATACGAAAGAGGATTTCGACAATCCCATGATCGGCGTTGCCAATGGTCATTCGACCATCACGCCATGCAATGCGGGCATTCAGCCACTTGCCGAAATCGCCGTTGCGGCGATCAAGGAAGCCGGCGCCAATCCGCAAATATTCGGGGTTCCGACGATTTCCGACGGAATGGCAATGGGAACCGAAGGGATGAAATACTCCCTCATATCCCGGGAGGTCATCGCGGATTGCGTCGAAACGACGGTTCAGGGCCAGTGGATGGACGGTGTCCTGGTGCTTGGCGGCTGCGACAAGAACAAGCCTGGCGGCATGATCGGCATCGTCAGAGCGAATGTGCCGGCGATTTACGTCTATGGCGGCACGATCAAGCCGGGCAAATGGAAAGGTGAGGACCTGTCCGTCATTTCCGCCTTCGAGGCGGTGGGTGCGATCAAGGCCGGGCGTATGAGCCAGGAGGATTTCGAGGGCATCGAGCGCAATGCCTGCCCGACCACCGGCGCCTGCGGCGGCATGTATACGGCCAACACGATGAGCTCCTCCTTCGAGGCGCTTGGCATGGCTTTGTTCTATTCCTCGACGATGACGAACGTCGATCAGGAAAAGAAGGACTCCACGGCCGAGTCGGCCCGGGTGCTGGTCGAGGCCGTCAAAAAGGGGCTGAAACCCCGGGACCTCGTCACGCGCAAGAGCGTCGAGAACGCCATCGCGCTGGTAATGGCGACCGGCGGGTCCACCAATGCCGTCCTGCACTATCTGGCGATTTGTCATGCCGCGGAAGTCGAGTGGACGCTTGACGATTTCGAGCGGGTGCGCCGCAAAATTCCGGTCATCTGCGACCTCAAGCCGTCCGGAAAATACATGGCCGTCGACCTGCACAAGGCGGGCGGGATCCCGCAGGTGCTCAAGATCCTTCTCAATGCGGGCCTGCTGCACGGAGACTGCATGACGATTACCGGCCGGACCCTGGCGGAGGAACTGGAAAGTGTGCCGGACGCGCCGCCGGCGGACCAGGACGTCATCCGCCCGATCGATCAGGCGCTCTATCCCGAAGGACATCTGGCAATCCTGCGCGGCAATCTGGCGCCGGAGGGGTCGGTGGCGAAAATCACCGGTCTCAAGTCGACCTCGATCACCGGGCCGGCGCGTGTCTTCGATGACGAACAATCGGCGATGGATGCCATTCAGTCGGACCAAATCCGGCCCGGCGACGTGCTGGTCCTGCGTTATCTTGGACCGAGGGGCGGTCCGGGAATGCCCGAAATGCTGGCACCGACATCGGCGATTATCGGGCGCGGACTGGGCGACAAGGTGGGGCTGATTACCGACGGCCGGTTTTCCGGCGGCTCCTGGGGCATGCTGGTTGGGCATGTGACCCCCGAGGCGTTCGACGGCGGCCCGATCGCTCTTGTTCAGGAAGGCGACAGCATCACCATCGATGCGCCGACGCAGCTTCTGCAACTGAACGTCGATCAGGCGGAACTCGACAAGCGGGCGGCCGCCTGGCGGCAGCCGGAGGCCCGCTACAAGTCGGGCGTCTTGAGCAAATACTCGCAACTCGCGACCTCTGCCAGCAAGGGCGCCGTGAGCGGTTAGCCTTACGAGGCCCCCTGCACGGCAGGCAAACGATCGGGTGCGGAAACGTTCCCGATCGTTTTGCGCGCGCTGTTTGTTTTGTGCAGGCGGTCGACCGGCGCGAACGTCTTGAGTGTTACCAAAAATAGAAAAATAGAATTAGACCGATCCCTGGTTGCTGAATAGGTTTTGAAGAGGCTGAAACTGCAGCTGGTCTTTTGAACCTGGAGGGGTCCATGATCGACGCCGCGCGAATGTCTTGCCCGCCGAAAGACAAGGCCGGTTGCCACCGGAGCGCGGGGGAGGGCGGCGGCGGTGACATGCTGCGCGGTTCCGCCCCCCGGACATCCGTCGGGTCGAGGTTTCGAGGTGCTCCCCTGGTTGGACTTCTGGTTGCGTTGCTCGGCTTCGCATCCGCCGTGCAGGCGGCAGACTACACGATGACGATCGCGCATCTTTACCCCGACGACCTCACCAACAACGAGACGGCGCCGGCGCTGAAGCACTTCGAGCAATTGGTCGAAACCGCCACCGATGGCGCGGTCCAGGTCGAGGTGTTCGGCAATGGCGCGCTCGGCGGCGAGGTTGAGGCCGCGCAACAGGCGCGCGGCGGAAAGACCATCCAGTCCGTGATGCTGGGATCGGGAACGCAGGCGTCCTTCTATCGCAACTACGAGATGATCACGGCGCCATTTCTCTTTCCCGACTATCGCACGGCCTGGGCCTTTTTCGATTCCGCGTGGTTTGCCGAGTTCATGAAGCCGATGGTCGCCGAAAGCGGGCTGCGCTATCTCGGCACGCTCGACGACGGCGGCGGCTTCGTTGCCTTCGCCAACAACAAGCGGCTGATCCGGACGGTCGAAGACCTGAAGGGGATGCGCATTCGCGTCGAGGAAAACCAGGCCCACATGACGATCATGCGGGCGCTCGGGGCCTCTCCCACGCCCTTGCCCTGGGGCGAATTGCAGACCGGCCTGGCCACGGGCCTTGTCGACGGGCATTTCCACGCACCGGGCGTCAACGACATTTTCAAGCTCTATGACGTGACCGATTACACGACGTGGAGCGGGCACGTCTACAACACGATCACCTGGAGCGTCAGCGAGGCCTGGTTCAAGGAGCTGCCGCGCGACTATCAGAAGATCATCGTCTCGTCCGCGCGCGAAGCGGTGGCGATGGCGCACGGCATCGCCACGCAGATCACCGTCGTCGGCTGGGTGAACTCTTGCGAGAAATTCGACGAGTGCTATGTGCTTCCGGATGCCGAGAAAAAGCGGATGCGCGACATTGCGCAGCCGATCTACCGCGACTGGCTCGTGGAGGAGTTCGGTCCGAAGGCGAAGCTTTTCGATGACATGCGCGCCCAGATCGATCGCATTCAGTTGAGGCAGCAGCAAGCGGACGTCGAGCGGTATCTCGACTGAAACCAGGTTGGGGATTGATGCCTTCGCGTGTTGCACATGTGCGATGCGCCCCGGGCCGCCTGTGTCCGTCATCCGGCGCCGCATTTTGAAGCGCGGTGGCGCCCCGACCCGCCCCTGGAGTTCGGCTTCAGGACTGCCTCCCTGTGTGTGACCGAGGACCTTTTTTGGCGATGACCCTGAGAGACCGTTTGCACTGGATCAGCGATGTCGCCAACAAGGCGACCCTTGCCGTGTGCGCGGTTCTTTTGCTCATGATGCTGTGCATTTCCGCCATGGGTGTCGCGCTGGAGGTGCTTGCCTCGTCGCTCTCCGTGGTCGGTGCGCGCGACCTGTTCGATGGTGGCGTGCTGTCCTGGCTTTATGCCAACACCCGGCCTTCGATCTTGCGGCTGTTTCTTCCCTGGTTCGGAATGCTCAGCATCACGGTGGCGTTCAAATACGGTGAGCACATTGCGATCATGGTCGCATCGCGTGCGTTGCCCGCCTGGGGACTGCGCATCGCACAGGCGGTCAACCTGACGGCGATCGCAATCTTTGCCGCCGCCCTTGTCTGGTACGGCGCCGAGTTTTTCGGGGGCGCAACGCATCTCTTCATCGTGTCCGACACGATCCAGGTTTCCCACCGATGGACCGCCGCCGCCGTTCCGGTTGCCGGTGTCGTGCTGTGTCTTCATCTCGTTGATGGTGTGGCGCTTCTGGAAAACCGGGATGCCGACTTGGCCGCGGACGATGAGCTTGCGGCCGTGACGGACGACGGGATGGCCTGGGACGCCGGGGCCATTGCGTCACCGGAGACATCGGCCGGACAGGCCGCAGCCCAGACGGGCAAGCCACTGGAGGCGACGCGATGAGCGCGACCTTCGCTTTTGTCTTCCTGATGGTCATCGGCCTGCCGCTCGGCCTCGTCCTGACCGCAGCCGGTCTGGCGGGGGCCGTCTCCATAGGCGGCCTCGACTTTCTCAGCATCCTTCCCGACCGGTTTTATTCGGGCGTGTCCGGATACGTCCTGATCGCTGTTCCCTACTTCATCATCACCGCCGAGATCATGAACCGGGCGGGTCTGACCGACCGGCTGATCGCCTTTGCCAGCAGCCTGTTCGGGCGTGTTCCCGGCGCCTTGTCGCATGTCAACGTCACGACCTGCCTGATGTTTGCGGGGCTTACCGGAGCAGCGGTCACCGAGACGGCGGCGATCGGCCGCACGCTGATCCCCTCGATGCGGCGCGAGGGCTACAGCGCGTCTTATTGCGCGGCTGTCACGGCGTGTTCGGCGATGGTCGGGCCGATCATCCCGCCCAGCATCATCATGATCGCCTACGCCGCGACGCTGCGCGACATTTCCATTCTCGGGCTCTTCGCCGCCGGGATTCTGCCCGGCTTCCTGATGGGGATGGGCATGCTCGCCGTCAGCGCTGTCGTGTCCTGGCGGCGCGGGTATCGGGCCCACGGTCCCGTACGGTTCCAGGTCATCCTGCGCACGGGCGTCGGGGCACTTGCCGCAATGGGCATCCCGCTGGTGATCATCGTCGGCGTTCTCACCGGTCTGACAACGGTGACGGAAGCCTCGGTGATTGCCTGTATCTACGCGCTCGCGCTCGGCGGGCTGGCCTATGGCAAGCTTTCCCGGACAGATCTCTGGGAGGCACTTGTCTCGACGGTCAGTTTCAGCGGCGTCGTGTTCCTGCTTCTTGGTGCCTCCAACGTGCTCGGCTGGTACGTGACGCGCTCCGGGATCGCGCGCCACGCGGCGGAAACCATCTCGACCATGAGCGACAGTCCCCACGTCCAGATTCTGGCGGTTGCGGCACTCCTGATCGTCATCGGCATGTTCATCGACGTCTTGCCGGCCATCATCATTGCGGTGCCGGTGCTTGCGCCGGCACTCGTGGAACTCGGGTTCGATCCGCTGCATGCCGGCATGGTCATGCTGCTGGCGTTGAACCTCGGCAACATCACACCGCCCGTCGGTCTCACTCTGATGACCGCGGCGCGCATCGCCAACGCCCCTTACGAGGGGGCGGTGAGGGAAGCCCTGCCTTTCATATGCGCGCATATCGTGATCGTCGTGCTCGCGGCGACCTTTCCGGCAATCACGCTCGCAGTCCCGAAGCTGTTCGGGGTCGGTGGCTAATCGGTCCTGGAGCGGACCCAGCAATGGAAGAAGACCATGAACCAATCGGTTGAACGACTGAATGCAGTGACGGCAAAGGTCGCCGCTGCCGAACGGGAGCGCGGGGCGGGCGGGGATCCGGTCACCCTAGTTGCGGTCAGCAAGACCTGGAGTGCCGACGAGATCCGCCCGGTGATCGAGGCCGGAGCGCGGGTCTTCGGCGAGAACAAGGTCCAGGAAGCGCGCGACAAGTGGCCGGGACTGAAGGAGGAATTTTCCGGTCTCGAGGTGCGCCTGCTCGGCCCCCTGCAGACCAACAAGGTGCGCGATGCCGTGGCGCTCTTCGACGTCATCGAAACGGTCGACCGGGAAAAGCTCGCGGCCGAACTCGCGAAGGAAATCCGCCGCCAGGGCCGCGCGCCGCGCCTCTACGTGCAGGTGAACACCGGGCGCGAACCGCAAAAGGCGGGCATCGATCCGGATAAGGCCGTTGCCTTCGTGACGCGATGTCAGGAGACGCATGGCCTTGAGATCGAAGGGCTGATGTGCATTCCGCCGGCCGGCGAGGATCCGGCGCCGCATTTCGACCTGCTCGCCAAACTCACCGACGCCGCCGGTCTCGGGCAGCGTTCGATGGGAATGTCCGGCGACTACGAAACCGCCATCCGCCACGGCGCCAGCAGTGTGCGCGTCGGCTCGGCGATTTTCGGCAGCCGAACCTACGCCTGACCCGTTTCCGCGATCGCCTTTTCAGGATCCATTGCCATGAACATGCATCACAAGCTCAATTATACCGTGACCCACAGCTTCGATGGCCTCGAAATCCCGGATGAGGAGAGGCGACGGCTTCTGGATATCGCAAGCTGGAACGGGCATGTGCCGACCTTCAACCGGCGGGGTCGCGGTGCGTGGGAGCAACTCAAGGAACCGGTGGCCCTGAAAAGCGATCCTTCGGTCACCTTTCGGGCCGCGAAGCTCAAGGGTGTCGGCCTGTGGAATCCGATCCTGCCCGGCGACGCGGAGTATTCCAACAAGCTGCATGACGATGCGAGCAACGATCCCGTTCCGCCGCTCACCGATCTGCTGGAGTATCTGGTGACCTACCCGCATTTCGGCATTTCGAACGAGGGAGAGTACAGATACGCCTATTCCTCGCCGAGCCCCATCGGCGGCATCGTCCATGAGCGCGCGCACCGCGAGTTTTGGTCGTCGGAGCGGCTGATCAGGCATGGCGTGCCGAGCATCGCGCCGCTGGCGGTGATCGAGTACGATGACACCCTGCGGTTCCAGGACCAGCCGATGGGCGCGGTGATCACGCTCTCGCCAGGCTCCGCCTCCTACCGGATTTCGGAAATCCTGTTCGGCGCCGGCCTGTTGCGCGGCACCGATCCTGTCTTCGATACCCACTACGACGGCATACGCGAGTGCCTCGGCATCGAGGGCGATCCGGACGACGAGCGTGTCCGCCTCCGGGTCATCGAAAAGCTCGCGCGCGAGGCGGGCAAGCTCCTGCATGATTTCTCGCTGACCGAAATGTACCGCTATTCCGGCGACTGGGGGAACTTCGTCTATTCGGTGGAGAGCAAGCAGCTCTTCCTGATCGATCTCGACAGTGTGCAGGACATCAACCACCTGCCGGCACCGGCCAAGGCGATGCAGGCCTGGCGCGATCTGGTGAGCGCGATCTATCGCATGGTCGGCAAGATCGGCTACCCCACCGCGCTCGACAAGTACACCCTTGAAAACCTGATGGAGTTCGATCCGATCACGGCGAAGATCAAGGGGTACTTTCCCGAGGTTCCGGAATCGGAAATCCGCCCACTGGCGCGCCGGCTGTGGGGCTATTTCATTCCGCACCTGTTCCTCTTGAAGAAGCACCGCGATGCCATCCGCAACGACTGGGACGGAGACCGCCGCAAGACCTACAAAATGGACCACGACCTCTTTTACATCCTCGCGATGACCACGCTTCGGCCACTCTTCGCGCGCTCGCAGGTCGGCGAGAAATACCGGCATTCGATCACCGAGGAGGAGATGTGGGCGAAGGCCGAGCGCTTCCTCGGCGAGCGCTACGAGTATTTCGCCTATCTGATGCGCCAGCCGGCCCTTTGAGACACAGGACAGACCGCACCGCAGGAGGACACCATGGCGACCACCGTTCCCCAGCTTCTGGAAGATGCCCGCAACTTGCGCAAGGGTGCGGTCGCGGTCACCTGCGGCTCCACGTCGATGACCCATGGCGAACTGATGGCGCAAAGCAACAGGATCGCCAATACGCTGAAGGCCGTCGGCGTGAAACGGGGCGACCGGGTCGGGGTCTATCTCGACAAGTCGATCGGAGCGCTCGCCGGTCTGATCGGCATCATGAAGGCGGATGCGGTCTGCGTGCCGCTGGATCCGACGGGCCCGGTGGCGCGGATGGGCTTCATCGTCGCCGACTGCGGGGTCCGGGTGCTGATCACGAGCGGCAACAAGCAGAGGCGGCTTGAAGCCTTCCTCGCCGACGGGGGCTCTTTTGACACGATCCTCGTGCTGGGGGACAAGCCTTTGGAGCTCGCGGGCAAGAGCATCTCCATCGTCTCGTCCGTCCAGATCGCGCAGGCCTCGGGTGCGGTTGCGCCGTTTCAGGCGCTTGAGACCGATCTGGCCTATATCCTCTATACGTCCGGCTCGACCGGGCGTCCCAAGGGCGTGATGATCACCCATCGCAATATCGTCGCCTTCGCCGACTGGGCGGCTGGGCATTTCGGTGTCGGCCCGGCGGATCGTGTGGCCTCACATGCGCCGTTTCATTTCGACATCTCGCTGTTCGATCTTTATGTCGCGCTCTCGCGCGGCGCGACCGTGTGCCTCGTGCCGCAGGGGATCGGGTTTCTCGGCGTCGATCTGGTGCAGTTCATCGCCGAAAACCGCATCACGATCTGGCAGTCGGTGCCCTCGGTGCTGATGATCATCGAGAAGCACATCAAGGAGCGGCAGATGGACCTTGGCGCGCTGCGGGTTGTGTTCTTCGCCGGCGAACCTTATCCGCCCCAGGCCCTTCGCAACCTGATGAAAAAGCTGCCGGGCGCCCGCTACTTCAATATCTACGGCGCCACCGAGACCAACGATGTCACCTGTCATGCAATCGAACGCCTTCCGGATGACGCGCCCCTGCCGATCGGACGATCCTGCAGCCATATGGAGGTTCTGGTTCTCGATGAACACGATCGTCCGCTGAGCGAGACCGGCAGCATCGGGGAACTGTGCGCACGCGGGCCGACAGTGGCCAGGGGCTATTGGGGCGACCCGCATATGACGGCGGAGAAATTCGTTCAAAACCCGTTGCATAGCGACTTCGCGGATCCGCTCTATCGCAGTGGCGATCTGGTTGAAATCCGCCGGGGCGGGGTGCTGGCCTATGTCGGGCGGCGCGATGCCCAGGTGAAGATCCGCGGCTATCGCATCAACCTGCGCGAGGTCGAGGACGCGATTTCAAGCCATCCGGACGTGGCCGAGGCCGCCGTGATCGACCGGATCGATGCGGACGGGACCAGGTTTCTCGCGGCCGTCGTCGCAACGTCGGGCGGTGCCGAGATAACGCTGCGCGCGCTCAAGCGCCATGTGACGAACAGCCTGCCGAACTACATGGCCCCTGAAACCCTCGAGATCGTACCGGCCTTGCCCAAGACCTCGACCGGCAAGCTCGACCGGCAGGCGCTCAAGCGCGAAGTGAAGCGGGAGCGCGTTGCCGGCGCAGCGGCGTCATAGGGGAGGTGGATCCCGGTCGCGACGATCGCGGGAAGGGCCGGATCGGAGCGTCGACCGCAGACACCCGGCATCCGCAAGGTCATCGCTTTGAAGAAAATGGAGGCCTCGCCTGGATTCGAACCAGGATATAGGGAGTTGCAATCCCTTGCGTCGCCATTCCGCCACGAGGCCCCGAATATTCAGAAAACCATGTTTTATGCATGTCTTTCGATGACGACATCTCAGAAATTCTATAGGGTTGCTGCGCCAATTCAATGTCTATATTCGGATTTGTCGATAGCGTTTGCCTTTTCGATCATATGGGAAGATGTGCCGTATACTTCATTTCCTCCAGAATGACCGTGCTTTGGATCTCGTGCAGCCCGGGAAGCATGACCAGTTTGTCCCGCAGCAGCGTTTGAAAGTGATCCATGTCGCGCACGACGACGCGCAGGTTGAAATCGAAGTCTCCGAGCATCAGCTGGACGACCTGGACCTCCGGTATGCGCATCGCCGCCTCCTGGAAGACCGAGATCGACTGGCGTCCGTGACCCGACAGTTTGATGCGCACGAGGATGGTTGCGTCGAAGCCCAGTTTCCGGCGGTCGAGTAGCACCGAGCGGCCGGTTATCACGCCGTCCTCCTGCATTCGGTTGATCCGTCGCGAGCACGGCGATTGCGACAGTCCGACCCGATCGGCGACGTCCGAGACGGAGAGCGATCCGTCCAGTTGCAGCACTCTGAGAATCCTGAGATCGGTCTCATCCAGATCCTGCATGAAATTACTCCGGTTTTTCAGTAAACGCGAAATTCATGTTCAAAATAGCCGTTCGCCGGTTCAATTCGGCAAGTACAGCCAATCGGATGTTGCTATGATTTTTCTGTCGATCGGGCCTTTGTTGTTTCAGGTGCGGAGTGGCAGGCTGGGCATCCCAAGCGTTTCCGGCCTTGCTCCGCCGGAGTCGTCCGGGCTTCCTCGCCCACCAGTGGTCAGGAGACGTTTCAAACGCCGGATCGTCCGGCCGGATGTGCCTGAGCGTCTCAAGTCTCCCAAACTCTGCCGGTGCCGCAGTCGCGAGCACCGGTTTTTTTTGCCATCAGCCGTATTCGGCCATATCCGCAAGGAAAGGCTTCTGTCTGCGGCTGCCGACCCGGCCGGCGCGCGCCGTTTGCCCTCTTTCCGGCGTTGCCTTGCCCGCAACAGTGCGGCTCCCGCTACGTCGCCGGGTTTGGGTCCACACCCTAGATGTGGAGCGCGTGGCCAAGCGCTGCGAGACAGGCTTCCTGCAGCCCTTCGCTCTGGGTCGGATGGGCATGGATGACGGCCCCGAGATCGTCCGTGCGCGCGCCCATCTCGATGGCGATAGCAAAGGCGGCCGAGAGCTCAGAAACGCCATGGCCCACGGCCTGAAGGCCGACGATCAGGCCGTCGGATTTCCGCGCGACCACGCGAACGAAGCCGTCTTCCGCCTCCATCGACATGGCCCGGCCGTTGGCGCTGAAGGGAAACTGTCCGGTCGACACGTCAAGTCCCGCGCTCTTGGCGTCGTCCGGTGAAAGGCCGCAGGTAACGATTTCCGGGTCGGTGAAACACACCGCCGGAATGCAGCGCTTGTCCCAGGAGCGGCGATGGCCCGCAACGATTTCCGCCACCATCTCGCCCTGCGCCATGGCGCGATGGGCAAGCATGGGCTCTCCCGTTACATCGCCAATGGCGAAGACGCCCTGCATCGAGGTTCGGCAGGTGTCGTCGATGCGCAGGAACGGCCCGTCTGTCGCGAGCCCGAGGCTGGCGATATTCCCGCTGTCCGAACGCGGACGCCGGCCAACGGTGACGAGAATGCGGTCGGCGGGCAGGGTCTTTTCCTCGCCCTCGGCGGTTTCCACGGCCAGACCGTCGGCGCTCTCACCCTTCGCCTTCGTGGCGAGATGCACGTCGATGCCGAGCGCATGCAGGGTCTTGAGCACCGGGCGGGTGAGGGCGCTGTCGTATTGCGGCAGGATCCGGCTCTCCGCTTCCACGATCGACACCTTCGCACCGAGTTTCGCGAAGGCGATGCCGATTTCCAGACCGATATAGCCGGCCCCGACGATGCAGAGTTCTTCCGGGACGGATGTCAGCGCAAGTGCTTCGCTGGAGGAAATGACCTTTCCGCCGAACGGCAGGAACGGAAGCTCGACCGGTTCCGACCCGGTCGCGATCACGACCGCCTGCGCGCGGATCTGCACCGTGCTGTCGCCGGTGGTGACCTTGACCGTCTTGCCGTCGAGAAAGGTGGCGCGGCCGGTGACGATCCGGGCTCCCGCCTTCTTCAGCAGTCCCGCGACGCCGGCATTCAGCCGGCTGACGATTCCGTCCTTCCACGCGACGGTCTGGGCCATATCGATGGACGGGTTCTCGGTGCGAATGCCAAGCGGCGAATGCCCGTCGTAATGCGTCAGCTTGTGGAACTCTTCTGCGGCATGGATCAGCGCCTTGGACGGGATGCAACCGACGTTGAGACAGGTGCCGCCCGGTTTCTGGTCGTCGACCACGATGGCGTCGATCCCGAGCTGACCGGCGCGGATGCCGCAGATGTAGCCGCCGGGTCCGGCGCCGATGATCAGGAGCTTGCAGGTCAGGTCGCTCATCGGCTCACTCCTCGACAAACATCATGGCAGGGGTTTCCAGCAGTGTTTTCAACTTCTGGACGAAGACGGCGGCGTCCCAGCCGTCGATCACCCGGTGATCGAACGAGCAGGAAATGTTCATCATCTTGCGGGGACGAAACGCATCGCCGTCCCACATCGGGCGCGTGGCCATCTTGTTGATGCCCACGATTGCCACCTCCGGATGATTGATAATCGGGGTGGTTGCAAGCGCCCCGAGAGGCCCGAGCGAGGTGATGGTGACGGTCGAGCCGCTCAACTCCTCGCGGGTCGCCTTGCCGGTGCGGGCCGCTTCCGCCAGTCGGGTGAGTTCGGCGGCGTTCTCCCACAGGCTGGCCGCTTCCGCATGGCGGGCGACCGGAACGGTGAGGCCGGCCGGCGTTTGCGCCGCGATGCCGATGTGGACGGCATCCGACTGGTGAATGATGCCGGCCTCGTCGTCATAGCGGGCATTCATTTCCGGTTGCGCGGCAACAGCATTGACGATGGCACGCATGATGAAGGGAAGGATCGTCAGCTTGCCGCGCTCCGCGCCATGCGCGGCATTGAGTTGCGTCCGCAATTCCTCCAGCGCGGTCATGTCGACTTCCTCGACGATGGTGATATGCGGGATGCGGGCCCAGGACTGGGCCATCTTTTCCGCGATCTTGCGGCGCATGCCGACGACCTTCACCTCGCGGCTGCCGGTCGCGGGAAGCCGCGTGCCGCCCCGGCCCGTGACGGGCCCGTGCTCGATGTAGCCGTCGAGGTCTTCATGCAGGATGCGCCCCGCAGGACCCGATCCGCCGACAAGCCGCAGGTCGATGCCTGCATCCTGCGCACGCCGCCGTACGGCCGGGGAGGCGAGGGGCTTCTCGCCTTTCGCCAGCGGTTCGCGCCGCACGGCGGTCTCGTTTTTCGACGTGTCGGAAGCGGCGGGCGCCCTGGGCGCTGGCGGAGCGGACGTGTCCGCATCCGCCGGAGTGTCCGCGGCTGGCTCCGGGACTGCCTCTGGCGGGCGCGCCTCTTCACTTGTCTCTTCACTTTCCTCGGACGCCGTCTCCGGTTCGGGCGTTTTCGTAGGCGCGGGGGTGCCTGTGTCGTTGCCGTCGCCCTCGACCTCGATCTGGATGAACCTGTCGCCGATGGCGATCACATCGCCCGGTTCGCCGCACAGCCAGACGACCTTGCCGGCCACGGTTGAGGGGACCTCGACGGCGGCCTTGTCGGTCATCACCGTGCCGAGCACGTCGTCCTCCCCCACCTCGTCGCCGATGGCGACCTGCCATTCGGTGAGCTCCGCTTCCGCGATGCCTTCGCCGACATCGGGCAGGGTAATCGTGTAAAGGCCCATGTTCTAACCCTCCAGAACTTGGGTGAAGGCAAGCTTGATGCGCTCCGGCCCAGGGAAATACGTCCATTCCTGCGCATGCGGATAGGGCGTGTCCCAGCCGGTGACCCGCACGATCGGCGCCTCCAGGTGATAGAAACAGCGTTCTTGCACGAGCGCGCTCAGCTCCGCGCCGAAGCCGGAGGTCTTGGTCGCCTCGTGAATGACGATGCAGCGCCCGGTCTTGCGCACCGACTGCTCGATGGTCTCGATGTCGAGCGGCAGCAGGGTGCGCAGGTCGATGATTTCCGCGTCCACGCCGGCTTCCTCGGCCGCCGCCCGCGCCACATAGACCATCGTCCCATAGGCAAGCACCGTTACGGCGTCGCCGGGGCGACTGATCTCCGCCTTGCCGAGCGGGACCGTATAATAGTCCTCCGAGACATCGCCGAGCTCATGGTTCTTCCACGGCACGACAGGTCGGTCGTGGTGGCCGTCGAAGGGGCCGTTGTAGAGCCGCTTGGGCTCAAGGAAGATCACCGGATCCGGATCCTCGATGGCGGCAAGCAGCAGGCCCTTGGCGTCGCGCGGATTGGCCGGCACGACGACCTTGAGGCCCGAGACATGGGTAAACAGCGCTTCGGGGCTCTGGCTGTGGGTCTGGCCGCCGAAGATGCCGCCGCCGGTCGGCATGCGGATCACCATGGAGCAGGTGAAGTCTCCGGCCGATCTGTGCCTGATCCGCGCGGCCTCCGACACGATCTGGTCATAGGCGGGATACATGTAGTCGGCGAACTGGATTTCGACGACCGGCTTCAGCCCGTAGGCGGCCATGCCGACCCCGGCGCCGACGATGCCGCTTTCGTTGATCGGCGCGTCGAAACAGCGGTGCGGCCCGTATTTCTTTTGCAGGCCGGCGGTGCAGCGGAACACGCCGCCGAAATAGCCGACGTCCTCGCCGAACACGACAACGCGTTTGTCCCGCTCCATGGCGAGATCATGGGCGTTGCGGATCGCCTCGATCATTGTCATCCGGGCCATGTCAGTATCCTGCCTGCTGGCGTTGCTCACGCAGGTGCGGCGGCATCTCGGCAAAGACATCGTCGAACATGCTGCGCGGCGACGGCTTGTCGCCCGAAATCAGCGTGCCGTTGGCCTCGGCTTCCCGCTGCGCGCTGCGCACGGTGTCGATGATTTCCGCCTGGGCCTGCGTGTGCCGGTCCTCGCTCCATTCGCCGATGGTGATCAGGTGACGTTTCAGCCGTTCCACCGGGTCGCCGAGCGGCCAGGCGTCGAACTCGTCCTTGGAGCGGTAGGCGGACGGATCGTCGGAGGTGGAATGCCCGCCGGCCCGGTAGGTGACATGCTCGATCAGCGTCGGCCCGAGACCGGAGCGGGCCCGTTGCGCCGCCCATTTCGCGACCGCGTGGACCGCGAGATAGTCGTTGCCGTCGACGCGGATCGCGGGGATGCCGAAGCCGTGGCCGCGGGCCGCGAAAGTGACCGCGCCGCCGCGCGCCATCCCCTGGAAGGTCGAGATCGCCCACTGGTTGTTGACGATGTTGAGAATGACCGGCGCCTTGTAGGTGGAGGCGAAGACCATGGCGGCGTGAAAGTCGTTCTCCGAGGTCGAGCCGTCGCCGATCCAGGCGGCGGCGATGCGCGTGTCATGCGAGATCGCCGAGGCCATCGCCCAGCCGACGGCCTGGATGAACTGCGTGCCGAGATTGCCGGACACGGAAAAGAAGCCGTGGTCGCGGGCGGAGTACATCACCGGAAGCTGGCGGCCCTTCAACGGGTCTTCCGCGTTGGAATAGATCTGGTTCATCATCTGCGTCATCGGGTAGCCGCCGGCGATCAGCAGGCCGGCCTGACGATAGGTCGGAAAGTTCATGTCGCCGTCCTCGAGCGCCATGCGAAAGGCGCAGGCGACCGCCTCCTCGCCGAGGTTCTGGACGTAGAAGCTGGTCTTGCCCTGGCGCTGCGCCTTGAGCATGCGCTCGTCGAACTGGCGCAGCGTCATCATGTGGCGCAGCCCGTTGCGCAGCGCCTCGGCATCCAGATCTCCGGCCCAGGGGCCGACGGCCTCGCCGGCCTTGTTGAGCACGCGCACGACGGAAAACGCCATGTCGCGCATGTCTTCCGGCGCCTCGTCGATCTCCGGCCGGCGGACGGCGCCGGCGCGCGGGATCTCGAAGTCGGAGAAATCGGGCGTGTCGCCGGGACGGCATCCGGGTTCGGGAACATGAAGGGCAAGCGGCCTGGGGTCGGTCATGGGGCCTCCTCTTCGCGTGTTTGCCGGATCGTTCTTGCGGACCGGTCCGGCGGAAACGTCAGCCCCTGTCGCGCTCTTCAAGCAGCGCGCGGGCGGTGATCAGCCTCATGATCTCGTTGGTACCCTCCAGAATGCGGTGCACCCTGAGATCACGCAGCGTCTTTTCCAGACCATAGTCTTCCAGGTAACCGTATCCGCCAAGCATTTGCAGTGCGTCGTCGGTCACCTTGAAGGCCGTGTCGGTGACGAAGGCCTTGGCCATGGCGCAATGCTTGGTGGCATCTGCGGCACCCGTGTCGAGTTTCCAGGCCGCCTGGCGCAGGAACGTTCGCGCGGTCTGAAGCGCGATTTCCATCTCGGCGACGCGGAATTGCAGACCCTGAAACTGGTCGAGACTTTTGCCGAAGGCCGTGCGTTCGCCCATGTAATTGAGAGCAACGGTCAGTGCAGACTGGGCGCCGCCAAGGGAGCAGGCGGCGATGTTGAGACGACCGCCGTCGAGGCCCTCCATGGCGTAGGAGAAACCGCGGCCCTCCTCGCCAAGCAGATGATCGGCGGGAACCGCGCAATCGTCGAACTGGACCTGCGTCGTCGGTTGCGCCTTCCACCCCATCTTGCGCTCCGGGGCGCCGAAGCTGAGGCCGTCGCTGCCGTCGGGAACCGCGATAGTCGAGATGCCCTTGGGACCATCGGCACCGGTCCGGCACATGACGACATAGAGATCGGAGTAGCCGCCGCCGGAAATGAAGGCCTTGGCGCCCGACAGGCTGTAGCCGTCATCGGTGCGCGTTGTGCGGGTCCGCAGCGCGGCGGCGTCCGACCCGGAGCCCGGTTCGGTCAGGCAGTAGGAGGCAACCGCTTCCAGCGAGACGAGGCGTTCCAGCCAGTGGTCCTTGAATGCCTCGGTCCCGTATTTCGCGACCATGTTGGTGCACATGTTGTGGATCGAGATGAAGGCCGCAACGGACGGGCAAGCGTGCGCCAGCGCCTCGAAGACGAGCGTCGCGTCGAGACGCGACAGGCCGGTTCCGCCAAGCTCTTCGGGAACATAGATCGCGCCGAAGCCGAGCGCGCCAGCCTCTTGAAGCATCTCGCGGGGGATCGTGCCGGATTTTTCCCAATCGTAGGCGTGCGGCGCGATCGCGTCGCGGCCGAAGTCCCGTGCCGTGTCGCAAATCAGGGTTTGCTGTTCCGAAAGCCCGAAATCCATTCCGCGTCCGCTCCTTTGCATTGTCTGTCGCCGGGCACGTGGCCCGCCGGCAACCCAGAGGCGTGAGGGCACACAGATGATTGCGCGCACTGGTCGAAATTTCTTGCCGTATTTGCTGAATTTCCGGCATGTTGCGGAATAATCTTTTTTATTATTGCTGTATCTCAGAAGGAGATTTCCATGCGGCGAACACTGGACGAGATCGATCGGCGGATACTCAAGGCATTGGTCGCCGACGGACGTCTGTCGAACACGGAACTCGCGCGCGAGGTCGGGCTTTCGCCATCGCCGTGCTGGCAGCGCGTGCGCAGGCTGGAAGAGGCAGGCATCATCGCCGGCTACACGGCCGTGCTCGACCACGGCGCGCTCGGTGTCGGGGAAACGGTGATGGTGGAAGTGTCTCTCGACCGCCATGACGCGGAGGTGCTGGAGGAGTTCGGCCGGGTGATGGCGGAAATCCCGGAGGTGCTCGAGGTCTATCTGATGGCGGGCGACTACGACTATTTCGTCAAGGTCGCAGCCAATGGCACCCAAGGCGTCGAGGCCTTCCTGCGCGAACGTCTGTTCCGCGTTGCCGGCCTCAGACATTCGAAGTCGAGCTTCTCGCTTCGATGCCTGAAGAACGTGGTGTCCTTCGTTCCCGATTGAGCCTTGAGCCTCAAGCCTGATCTAGCGCCCGCCGCGGCCGAGCAGGGCGAGGATAAAGGCGGCGCCGATGGAGGTCGTGACGATCCCCACCGGCAGTTCCTGCGGCGCAAGCACGCTTCGCGCCGCGATATCGCTCAAGAGCAGAAGGCAGCCGCCGATCAGGGCCGACAACATGATCAGCCGCCCGTGAAGCGGTCCCGCCAGGCTGCGCGCGATATGCGGCACCATCAGTCCGACAAAGCCGATCACGCCGCTGATCGAGACGAAGGCGGCGGTTGCGAATGCACAGGCGAGAAACGTCAGTTTGCGAAGACGGGCTACCTCGACGCCGAGGCTGCGCGCCGTGTCGTCGCCCGCGAGCAGGGCGTCGAAGCTGCGATGCCGGACAAGGGCGAAGGCCAGAATGACGGCAAGACCCGCAAGCGCGACGGGAAGCAGGTCCCACCTTGCAAGTCCGAGGCCTCCGAGCGACCAGAACAGGACGGAATGGGCCGCGCGCTGGTCGCCCGCAAAAACCAGATAGTTGGTGAAGGCCATGAACAGGAAGGAGACGGACAGTCCGGCAAGGACCAGCCGCGCCGGTCCCTGATCTCCCATACGGGTAACGAGCAGAAGGACAATCCCCGAGGCGGCCATCCCTCCGGTGAAGGCGGCCGCCGGCAGGGTCCAGACGCCGAAGAGATCGCCGGTAACGGTGATCACGAAAACGGCGCCGGCCGCTGCCCCGGACGACAGGCCGAAGAGGAACGGATCGGCGAGATCGTTGCGGGTCGCGGTCTGAAGCAGGCAGCCGACGATACCGAGACCCGCCCCCACCATCAGCGCCAGAAGCGCGCGCGGCAGCCTCAGATCGAGGATGATGCGCGTGCTGGCGGTGGAGTCGGAATGTGCCCCGACGAGCGTCGCGACCACCGTGTCGAAGGGCATCGCCGTGGACCCGGTCGCGATGGCCGCAACGAGAAGTGTCAGCAGAAGCAGTGTCAGTGCGCAGACGGAGAAGGCGAAGCGCACGGGCCTAGAACGCGTCGGGGTGCAGGGCGCGGGCGAGCTTGTCGATCGCCGCGATATTGGCCGGTCCGGGCGTCAGTTCCTCATAGCGAAGCTTGATGTAGCGGGCGTTTCTGACAGCGCTTGTGTGCTGCATGACCGGGTGGGTCTTGAGGAAGCGGAAGAGCGCGTCGCCGCCGGCGCCATTTTGATAGTCGAGCAGGATGAGAAACTCCGGATTCGCGGCGGCGACGGTTTCCCACGACGTCGTGCCCCAGCTTGTTTCCATGTCGCCGGTGATATTGGTGCCGCCGGCGCTGGAGATCATCGCTGTGGGCATGGCGTATTTGCCTGCGGTGAAAGGCTTGTCCTCGCCGGAATCGAAGAGAAAGACGCGCGGGCTCGCGGTGTCGCCGATGCGCTCGGCGATCCCGGACACATCCGCCTTCCAGTCGTCCACGAGTGCCTGGGCTGCGTCCTCGCGGTCGAAGATGCGACCCAGCCGGATCATGTCGTCGTAGAGCAGGTCGAGGCTGGCCGCCGGCCGGTTCTTGTCGAGGTGGACGCAGCTTTCGGTCAGGATCAGCGTCTTGATCCCATGGGGCGCGAGCGTGTCGGGCGTGACCTCGCCGCCCGGTTTCATGCCGTAGTACCAGCCGGCGAAGAAGAGGTCCGGGTTTGCGGCGACCAGATTTTCCAGCGTCGGGTATTTGGGTGCGATTTCGGGAATCTCGCCGCGCTTGCGTTCGAACTCCGGGCTTGTCTTGTACCAGCCGCTGATGCCGCTGACGCCGACCATTCGGTCCTGAAGTCCGAGCGCGAAGGCCATTTCGCTCATGTTGATGTCCTGCACCACCATGCGCTGCGGCACGCTCTCGAACGACAGCGGTGTCCCGCAGTTGTCGACGGTCACGGGGGCGGCGATGGCACTTGCGGTCGTTGCAAGAATGGCGGCGAGTGAAATCAGGTAGCGTTGCACGGGACTAGAATCCTTTTGCGGCCGGAAGAAAAGAGGCTTGGCCAAGCGAAACGTCGAGAACCGACAGGTGCCGGTCCTCGCTGGGGTGGGGCAGGCGATGGAAGCCCACGTCGAAGACCTTGCGGATGTTGGAAAGGCTGAGCACGTCCTGCGGGTGGCCGTAGGCCTCCAGGCGACCGCCGCGCACCAGCGCCACGTGGCTGGCGAAGGCGTCGATCAGGGTCAGGTCGTGCAGGGCGGCGACCACGGTGATGCCGAGACCCGCCACAAGTCCAAGCAGCGCGCCGCGGGCATTCGGGTCGAGATGATTGGTCGGCTCGTCGAGAACGAGCAGTTGCGGACGCTGGCATATGGCGCGGGCAAGCTTCGCCCGCTGGCGTTCGCCGCCCGACAGGCTTCCGATCTGCCGGTGCGCGAGGTCCTCCAGCCCACACAGCGCGATTGCATCCGCGAGCGACCGGCCCGGTTCGGGCTTGCCGAGACGCCCCGAGTGCGGCAGGTGCCCGAGGCTGACGTATTGTGCGATTGTGAGGCGCGTGTCCGGATCCTCCATCTGCCCGACATAGGCGATCCTGCGCGCCCGCTCGGCCGCCGGGATCTCGCGCAAGCGCGTGCCCCAGAGGCGGATGTCGCCTTCGGTGGGGTCCGAAAGGCCTGCGATCATTCGAACGAGGGTGGTCTTGCCCGCGCCATTGGGACCGGCGATGGCGAGGATTTCCCCGGCATGGACGTGAAAGCTCATATCCCTGACAAGGCTTGGTTTGCCGGACGGCGCGAAGGCAACGCCTTCAAGCGACACCGCGACGGGACTGCCTGTCGAATGGGTCATCGCGCGGGGTCCTCATTGGGGCGATCGGACGAAAGGTTGGGGCGATCGGGCGTAAGGGGGGCCGGCAGTGCGGGAATGCGCGCCAGCGTCTTTCCGATGAGCCCGGCCGGGCGGCTGCCTTGCGAGCACCATCCGTCGTCCAGCCTGGCGTATTGTGCGGCAAAGGCAACCAGCGGGGGGATATCGGTATCCGGATCGATCTCGCCGAAAAGATAGGACGCCTTGTCCGTCGCCTGGAATGCGACCGTGCAGGGGCGCTTGCATCCGGCCATGCACCTGACGCCGGCGACCTCGTATGGCGCGCAGCCGTCAGCCTTGAGTGCATCGGCCAGACCTGCAAGGAGCCGGTTCCCCTCTCGTCGGGCATCCTCCGGCCCGCCACCGCAGGACGTGCAGACCGTTATGCGATGCGTCCGGCCGGCCGCCTGCCGGCGGGACGTGCCGTCAGTCCTGAAGTTCGGGTTGCCAATCATGCCGGTCCTGCCACACGACGGTTCGCAAGCAGGAAAAAAGACGCCATGTCGGACTGTCGGCCGAGGGCCGCGTATCGGTCATATTGTCAATCCTCCCGGAACGCCCCGTCCGGATAGAAGTGTTGCGCCTGGATGGCAGGTCTCCTGGCTCGCGGGTCGTCGCCGATGCGCGCCTTCCCACCCGAAATCCGGGCAGTGGCATGTGCGGTCGGCTTTCCGCTCACAGTTGCGGGGGCAGCCACGGTCTCGGTCCCTGCTGGGTACGCCTCACCGTGTTCCCTTTTAATGCCAGCGGTTTCTCGATCGCCGGCAACCATCGCGTCGAAAATTGCAGATCCGGCGCCATTGCGCAACAGGCATGCGCCGACCCGGCTCAATCAGCGGAGGACAAGCAGTCCTTGAACTCCTTCGCCATTCCCCGCATCAGGTCGAGGTAGGAGGTCCCGGAATCGGCAAGCGTGTTGCCGAGGGGGTCGAGGCTTCCCTTGCGCGCTGCGGTTCCCTCGATCGCCACCGTCACCAGCTTCGGGTCGAACTGCGGTTCGGAGAACACACAGACGGCGCCGGTGTCCTCGATCCTGTGCTGGATTTCGGCAATGCGCGCCGCGCTGGGCTTGGCTTCCGGGGAAACGGTGATCGCACCCGCCGACGACAGTCCGAAGCGCTTCTCGAAATACTGGTAGGCATCGTGAAAGACGACATACCGCTTGTCCCGAACCGGGGCGAGCGTGTCCGCGATTTCCTGCGACATCAGGTCAATACGGGCGGTGAGGTCGGCGGCATTCTCCCGGTAGCGTTCGGCATTCTCCGGATCCGCTTGCGCCAGGGTCGCGGCGATGTGCCGGGTCATCGCCTTGGCGTTGTCCGGGTCGAGCCACACATGGGGGTCTTCGGCGCCGTGCGCATGGCCATGGCCATGGTCATCGGCCGCATGATCCTCGTGGGCCTCGTCGGTGCCGTGGTCGTGCTCGGCGCCGTGGTCATGACCGTCGTGGTCATGATCGTCGTGGTCATGGTCGTGATGGTCTTCGTGGGCGTGATCCCCGTCGGTGCGATCCGTCTTTTCGTCGTGCGCATGCGCATCCTCTCCGGCGTTTTCGCGAAACGCCAGATGGGTGACGCCGGGCGCCTCGAACAGGGAGACCGAAACGCCGTCCTTCGCTATCGTATCAAGCGGCTTGTCGAGGAACGTTTCGAGATCGTGCCCGATCCAGAAGACCAGACGGGCCTCCTGGAGCGCTGCCGCCTGGGACGGCTTCAGACTGTAGGAATGCGGGGAAGCTGCCCCCTCCACGATGAGCTCCGGCGTGCCGACGCCCTTCATGACGCCCGCGACAAGCGCATGGACCGGCTTGATCGACGCGACCACATTCATCTCGGCGCCCATGGCCATGCCGGAGGAAAGACCGAGCAAGGAGGCGGAAAGCAGCAAGGTTCTGATACGGGACATGGAAGCTCCAGCGTAATGTCATGTTATAAGATCACGTCATTGCGTTATGCTATAACGTGTGGCATAGAGTGGCGCAACACCCCGGCCGAGATTTTTTCGAAATGGTCCGGACATGAGGTTTTCGTGAGTTCGATCGTCGACATGCCGTTTGATGCTGACCGGAACAGCCCCCTTGTCTCACTGTCGAACGCCGGCGTGCGCCGCGATGGCGCCTGGCTGGTCCGGGGGGTCGATCTTGCCGTGCAACCCGGCGAGATCGTCACGCTGATCGGGCCGAACGGCTCCGGGAAATCCACGACCGCCAAGATGGCGCTCGGCATTCTGCCGCCCGACGAGGGGAGGGCGGAGCGCCGGGCGGACGTGCGCGTTGCCTATGTCCCGCAAAAGGTGACGGTGGACTGGACACTGCCCTTGACCGTGGAGCGCTTCCTGTCGCTGACAGCGCCGGTCAAGGCCGGTGACGCCGCGGCGGCGCTCGCGGCAACCGGGATCGGCCACCTGCGTCGGGCGGAGGTCCGCAATCTCTCCGGGGGCGAATTCCAGCGCGCGCTGCTTGCCCGCGCGATGTGCCGCAAGCCCGATCTGCTCGTGCTCGACGAGCCGGTGCAGGGGGTCGACTACAGCGGGGAGATCGCGCTCTATGATCTGATCAAGCGGATCCGCGACGATCTGGGCTGTGGCGTTCTCCTGATCTCGCACGATCTGCATGTCGTGATGGCGGCGACCGATCACGTTATCTGCCTGAATGGTCACGTTTGCTGCCAGGGCGCGCCGGTCGCGGTCGCCTCGAGCGACGAGTATCGACGCCTGTTCGGAGGGCGCGCGTCGGACACGCTGGCGGTCTACGAACACCACCACGATCACACTCATTTGCCGGACGGGCGGGTACGTCACGCCGACGGCACGATCACCGATCATTGCCAAATGCCCGAACTGGCGCCCGAACCGGTGCCCGATCGCGGTGCGGATGATCCCGTGACGGACGCCAAGGAGACACGCCATGCTGGATGACTTCTTCGTGCGTGCGCTTGTTGCCGGAATCGGCGTTGCCGCCGTGGCCGGGCCGCTCGGCTGCTTCGTTGTCTGGCGCCGGCTCGCCTATTTCGGCGACACGCTCTCCCATGCAGCGTTGCTGGGCGTCGGACTGGCCTTGCTGCTTCAGGTGAACGTCACGCTCGCCGTGTTTGCCGTGTCGGCCGGCGTGTCGCTTGCGCTCCTGGCGCTGCAACGGCGCGCCTCGCTGTCCTCCGATGCGCTTCTTGGACTGCTCTCGCATTCCGCCCTGGCGCTGGGACTGGTGGCGCTTGCCTTCATGACCTGGATCCGGTTCGATCTGATGGGACTGCTCTTCGGGGACATCCTCTCTGTGTCGGTGCGAGACATCGTTCTCGTCTACGCAGGCGGGGCTGCGGCTCTTGCCGTTCTTGCCTGGATCTGGCGGCCATTGTTCGCCGCCACCGTCAATCCGGAACTGGCGGAAGCGGAAGGCCTGCATCCCGAGCGTGCCAACATCGTGTTCATGCTGCTGATGGCGGGCGTGATCGCCATTGCCATGAAGATTGTCGGCGTCCTGCTGATCACGGCGATGCTGATCATCCCGGCTGCGACCGCGCGGCGCTTTTCCACCGGGCCCGAACAGATGGCCATTCTGGCGGCCCTTTTCGGCATTGCCTCGGTTGTTGGCGGCCTGTTCGCATCGCTGGAATGGGATACGCCCTCGGGTCCGTCGATCGTCGTTGCCGCGCTTGCGCTGTTTCTTGTCGGCCTCAGCCCGCTGACGTCCTGGATGACCCGCTCCCTGCGCCGCAACGTGGGTCCGCAGTCTGAGGGAACGCAACAATGAGTGTCGGTGAAAACGATCGCGCAGGGCTCACCCGCAATCAGGGTCTGGTGCTTGACGCCCTGTCGCGCGCAGAGGCGCCGCTCAGCGCCTATACGATCCTCGATCAGTTGCGCGAGGCCGGTTTTCGGGCGCCGCCTCAGGTCTACCGGGCGCTGGAAAAGCTGGTCGAGAGCGGCCGCGTACACCGGCTGGAGAGCCTGAATGCCTTTGTCGCCTGTCAACATCCTGGCTGCGACGGACACACGGCGGTTGCCTTTACCATCTGCGAACAATGCGGTCGCGTTGCCGAGGTGAGCGACGCCGGTCTGATCGACCGCATCCGTACGATTGCAGCCGCCAGCGGGTTCCGGGTTTCAAAATCGACGGTCGAGCTGCGCGGTTTGTGTGCCGACTGTGCCTCTGCTGCCCAGGGCGCGGCGCAATAAGTCAGGCGGAACCGGTTTGAGGCGCAATCCAGTCAAATCCGACGGACATGAAAATGGCATCGCCTCGCTTCGTTCGTGCGCCGTATCCTAGGTTTCGTCCGCGGATGCGAGGCTGCTGTGCCCGGGCGTCTGGACGCGGGCCTTGCGCAGTGCTTGCGCAATTTCCCGCCTGTCGTCGCGGTTTCCGATCGAATGCGCCGCATCGCTGGCGATGAGCCGGAGATGCTGATGCAAAACGCCGGCGTGTTCGTCGCGCACCACGACCGCCATGCGTCCGATGGCGGCGATGAGATGCAAGAGCACCATGACGTTGCCACGGGCGCCGCGGCGCAGGGAATGAAGGGCGGTTCCGACGATTTCCTTGACGTCGAGAATTTCCAGCCAAACCCGCGGAGTGCCGTTCTTGTCGCGAATGAGCGATGTCGGGGCACCACGCTGAAGAACCATGGCGAGCGAAGCCGAGAGATGGTCGAGCGCACTGATTGCCGTGTACGGATCGTTTATCCCCGGCGACAACGCCCGCAAGGCGATCTCGACGTTCAGATGAACATTGAACTGAATGTCTCCGTCGGGTGCACGTACATCCTCAAGGTAGACGGCGTCTCGAACGACCTGTGGCTTGATGGCGTCATTTTCGTCGTGAAGATAGGCGATTGGCGTCTTCGCCACGACAAAGACCCCGGGCCGCGCAACCATGCGAACGAAGCCGTCACCGGCCCGGGCTGCCGACTGCAGGAGATGCGTTTGAACCGTGGTGACATAACCGGATTTCTCGGAGAGCACGGCGCGCCCGGGCGTTGTCGGCAGGGCCTCGCGGTCGCTGGCGGCTTCATGCGGCTCATCGTCGAGGAGGCGCTCGATGGCGGCGCGCAGGCTGCGTTGGGTGCGTCCGATCTCACTGTCGACCATGACGCGTTGCGCGGTGTCGTGAACAAAATACACGACCCAGAAGAAGCTGATTGTGGCCAGGATGATGGCAATCGCGACAGCGATGCGCGGAACTTCCGTTTCTCCCACGACATAAAGCACGATCAGCGAATAGAGGAACGTTCCTCCCAGAAGTCCGATCGTGCTCTGGTTGACCCTGTTGTCCGAGAAGGTCTCGAGCAACCTCGGACCGATGTTGCCCGCGGCCAGAGTGAAGACCACCAGCGTCAGCGAATAAACCAGGCTGATGACGGTCATCGTCGCGCCGGCGATCGTGCCGAGGACGGCGCGTGCGCCGCTCGCGCTGATGGTGAGGAAGGGAACAAGATCAAATGCCGGAGTAAAGACATCCGTCCGGTCGACCCAGACGGCAACGGGTGCGAACACCAGTCCGAGCATGGCCAGCATGGCAGGGACGAACAAAAAGCCGCGCACGGTTCGACGCAGCCGCAGCAGTATTGACGATTTTTCCATGAACGGCCTCTGTGTTGACCCGGAGTGCATGCCATCGCCTACAGGTGATCCGGAGGCGGTGACAGCGCGGATGCGCACGGTCAGGATACACCGGCAGAGCACGGCCGTGAAACCTGTTGGTCGGCGAACAACGGAGACTTTTATGATTTCAGGACAGATGACGGGCCGTGTCTTGTCGTGCTTGCACATTCGAGACGCTGCTGAAATCGGAGCGGGCCGCAGCCTTGTCCGGCCGTGGCGGACCGGGCCGCGCGCTCTATTCGCAATCGCGGGCCTGTCCGTCCTCATCGCCCTCGCGCCAGGGGGACGTGTTGTCGCGCAAGACAAGGTCGGTCTCGTACCCGTTCCGCGCGACAAGCCCGTGGCCGAGGCTGCGCTTTCGGCAGCGGTGTCGGACTGTGCCCGGAAACTCGAGGAGGCCGGCGTCGTCTTTCGCGCGGTCGCCCCGCCCGAGCCGGGCCTGCTCGGCTGCCGGATTGATGACCCTGTCCGGCTGGAGCGGATCGGCGATGCCCGGCTGCGCCCGTCTGCGACCTTGTCCTGCACGACCGCCTTGAAGCTGGTGCGTTTCCTTCAACGCCCGCTGAAGGAGGAGGTTCGCACCATGATGAACACCGCTATCGCCACGGTGCGTGTCGCCGCCTCCTACGATTGCCGGGGCCGCAACCGTCAGGCAGGTGCAAAACTCAGCGAGCACGGCTACGGGCGTGCGATCGACATCCGCGGACTGACGTTCGCCAACGGGGAAGACTGGGCCGTATCTCCGCGAGACCCGAAGGATACATCGCCCGCGGCGAAGTTTCAGCGACGGGTTCGGGCCCTTGCCTGCGGACCCTTTACGACCGTGCTCGGGCCGGGCTCCGACGCTTATCACGACGATCACTTCCACTTCGACCTCGCGCCACGCAACAACGCCTATTGCAGGTGACCGCAATCCTGCGTCACGCTTGAGCACATTGCGCGCAGCGGCGCTCTGTCGCATGGCGCATGGACGGGCATAGGCCGAAATACGTACCCGAGGGGCAGAAACGCAAAAATCTCGGGACGGATGCAGATGTTGAAACTTGCCTGTCGGATTCCGCTTGTCGGTCTCTTCGTCAAAAGCGCCGTGAAAGGGTCGTACACCGAGAGGTTGGCTTTCGCGGTCAACATCCTCGTGATTTTCGGCATCTGCGTGGCGGTTTTCGGCTACCCGGTGGTGATCATGGCGGCACTGGTCATGACCGCCATCATGTTCACGATCATCGTCGGGGTGACGTCGCAGGCGCTCTGGTCGCGGTCGATGGACTGAACAATTCGTGTTGCGCTATCGCACAAGCGAACGCGCAATGCTGCTCAACGCCTCCATCAGGGCGGTCATGTTCGTGTCGGCGGCCTCTTCATCCTGCCGGGTGATGTCTTTCATCACCCGGACATGAAGGGTGGCCGATGCGCTCAGATCCCGGTTTGAGCTGTAGCGTACCCAAAACCGTCGGGAGTGGGTTTGCAGGGGGGAGAGCACCTTCGACAGGAAGGGATTGGCGCATGCGGTCTCAAGAATGGCATCGAACGTCTTGTCGGCCTTGAGAAACAGCGAGACGTTGGAGGTTTTCGCCGCCGTCTCCATCAAGCTTGCGCACTCCGCAAGGTGCGCGCGATGCGATGCGTCCGCGAAACGCGCTGCCTTTCTGGCGAAGATCGGCTCAAGGGCCAGGCGCGGCTCCATGACACGCAGATAGTCTTCGGGGCGTATGTCCGAGATGCGGATGCCCGAGCGCGGCACGATCTCAAGCAGGCCTTCCCAGGAGAGGCGCTGGATTGCCTCGCGCACCGGAGTCCGGCCCAGCCCGACCTGCTCGATAATCTGTTTTTCGGTGAGTGCGCTGCCGGGCCGTAACTCGAGCGATACGATTTTTTCCTCGAGGAAGAGATAGGCGGCATGCGCTTGAGACGTATTCGGCATTTCCACCCTGTCACTCCGTGTGCCGGCCTTCGAGATTGATATATCAGGGCTTGACACTGCGCAAGTGCATGTGAATATCATTGATATATCAAATGGAGGTGGGTCTCATGTGGCGTGGTGTCTTCCCGGCGGTAACGACGAAATTCACGAGCGACGGCGCGCTCGACACAACGGAAATGGAACGCTGTTTCGCGCTCCAGATGGAGGCCGGGATCGACGGGTTCATCGTTTGCGGGTCGCTCGGCGAGGCGATGACGCTGGAGCCTGAAGAAAAGCTCGAGATCCTGGCCGTTGCGAAATCCGTGGCCGGCCGCGCACCTGTTCTCATGACGATCTGCGAGAGTTCCACGCACCGTGCACGGGAGGCGGCGAAGGCTGCGGCGGCAGCCGGCGCGGACGGTTTCATGGCGCTGCCCGGCGTTCCCTATCGCTCCGCACCTGCCGAAACCCTCAATCACACGCTTTCCGTCGCCCGCGCGGGAGGTAGGCCGGTCATGGTCTACAACAATCCGGTTGCCTATGGTGTCGATGTCACGCCGGAGATGTTCGAGGAGCTCGCCGGCGAGGAGTTGATCGTCGCGATGAAGGAATCGACCGACGACATCCGCCGTGTGAGCGAGGTGCTTACGCGTTTCGGCGACCGGTTCGATGTGTTCACCGGTGTCGACAACATCGCCATGGAAAGCCTGGTGATGGGTGCGCACGGTTGGGTGGCGGGCCTCGTCGTGGCGTTTCCCAGAGAGACCGTCGCGATCTACAAGCTTGTGCAGGCCGGCCGGATCGAGGAGGCGCGAGCGATCTATCGCTGGTTCCGTCCGCTGCTCGATCTCGATGTCTCGACCAACCTCGTTCAAAACATCAAGCTCGCCGAAGTGCTGGCGATCGGGTCGAACGACCGGGTGCGCGAACCGCGCCTGCCGCTGTCGGAAGCGGATCGTGCGCGGGTGATGACGGTCGTGGAGACCGCTCTTGAGACCCGCCCGGACCTGTCGTCGCTGGACTTCGACGCGCCGTCGCGCTGATTGCGGCCTGCGTTCGGGACGGATATCGGTTTCATAAAGCCCTGTTTTGCTTTAGTAATCGGCGACAATTCCGCATGAGGCGAGGGGCATTTCGGCTTCCGCCTCCTAGGGTGTGGACCCATAAATGAGGCTGACATGGCATGGAAAATGGCGATGGATTGCGAGGAAGGGCGTGCAGAGCGGGCCGGGTGCCCGGTCAAGCGCGCTGACGATGCAAAGCGAAGCCATTTCCCTGTCCTTAGGATTTGACCGGATTGCGCCTCCTCTTCGTCGCGAAAGGCTTGAAAATACCCGCATTTCTCGGCGCTTACGCTCCTTGACGAGACGCAATCCGCCTCAAACCATGGCAATCCCATTTATGGGTCCACACCCTAGTCTACAAGAATTGGAGGGCATTCATGATCATCGGCAAGCATCTGATCGCGGGCGACTGGGTTGGCGGCGCCGCCGTGTTTCAGTCCGCACCGGTGTCCGGTGAGGCGCTCGCCTTTCCCGTCGGTGGTGCCGCCGAGGTCGATGCGGCGGTGCATGCGGCGGAGGAGGCCTTCTGGACGTTCGGCTACAGTGACAGAGGCATCCGGGCCCGTTTCCTGCGTCGCGTCGCCGATGAAATCGAGGCGCGCGGGCCGGAGATCACCGAGATCGCGACGCAAGAGTCCGGCCTTCCCGTGCCAAGGATCGAGGGCGAGCGTGGCCGCACCACCGGCCAGTTGCGGCTCTTTGCCGATCATATCGAGGCAGGCGCCTATCTCGACCGCCGGCACGACGCCGCGCTTCCCGAGCGAAAGCCGCTTCCCCGCCCGGACATCCGGCTGGTCCAGCGACCGATCGGGCCGGTCGCGGTGTTCGGCGCATCGAACTTCCCGTTGGCGTTTTCGGTCGCCGGCGGCGACACCGCGTCCGCGCTGGCGGCCGGCTGCCCGGTGGTGGTCAAGGGCCACCCCGCCCATCCCGGCACCAGCGATCTCGTGGCGCAGGCGTTCGCCTCGGCCATCGAGGCCGTAGGCCTTCATCCCGGTGTGTTTTCGCTCGTGCAGGGCAATACGAATGCGCTCGGCGCGGCTCTGGTGCAACATTCGTTGATCAAGGCGGTCGGCTTCACGGGATCGCTTGGCGGTGGGCGGGCGCTCTTCGATCTGTGTGCGGCGCGCGAAGAACCGATCCCCTTTTACGGTGAACTCGGCTCCGTCAATCCGGTGTTCGTCCTGCCCGCGGCGCTCGAGGCCCGGGCGACCGACATTGCCAGTGGCTGGGCCGCCTCTCTTGCCCTGGGTGCGGGGCAGTTCTGCACCAATCCGGGCGTTGTGATCCTGCCGAAGGGCGAAAAGGCCGACGCCTTTGTCGCGGAAGCTGTTGCAAGCCTGTCGTCGGTCGCAAGCCAGACGACACTGACGGAAGGGATTGCAGCGGCTTTCGCGTCGGGACGGGCCGGCGTGCGCGACGTGACCGGCGTTGAGCCGCTCTTCGAAGGCAATTGCGACACCCGTGCGGTCGAACCGCAGCTTTATCGCGTTGCGGGCAGGGATCTTCTTGCCAGCGATGCGTTGCTGCATGAGGTTTTCGGCCCGTTGGGCATTGTCGTGATCGCGGACGGGGCGGACGAGATGCTCTCGATCGCCCGCGCGCTGGAGGGACAGCTCACCTGCACGCTGCAGATGGACGATACGGACATGGAGATCGCCTCCCGGCTGATGCCGGTGCTTGAGCGCAAGGCCGGGCGCATCCTGGCGAACGGCTTTCCGACCGGTGTTGAGGTTTGCGACGCCATGGTGCATGGCGGGCCCTATCCGGCCTCGACGAACTTCGGTGCGACCTCGGTCGGCACGATGGCGATCCGCCGGTTCCTGCGGCCGGTCAGCTATCAGAACCTGCCAACGGATCTGTTGCCCGCCGACGGGCTGTGATGTCGGGAGCTTCTATCGGTGCGGGGCGGCAAGCCCGCGCCGATGCTCGGCACGCGCAACATAGATCGTGCTGGCGACGATGATCGTCATGCCGAGCACGGTGTTCCATGTCGGGATCTCCGAAAAGACGAGAAAGCCTGCGGCAACCGCGAAGACGAGCCGCAGATAGGGGAAGGGGGCGAGCGCGGAAACCTCGCCGGCGCGGTAGGCCTCGATCGTCAGCCACATGCCGCTGGCTCCCACAAACCCGGCACCGGCAAGCAGCATCAGGCCGGTGTCGGACAGGGGCTGCCAGTTGGCGATCGCGAAGGGCAGGGTGCCGAGCGTCGTCACCACGCCGATGTAGAACATGATCGTCGGCGTTTTTTCGGTGCGCACCAGAATGCGGTTCATGATCACAAGCACGGCGGCAAGGGCCGCGCTGGCGATTCCGAGAAGCACGGCCGGCTCGAAGGACCCCGGCGTGACGCCGGCCGCGATCACGACACCGGCGAAGCCGACGAGGGTCGCGAGCCATCTGGCCACGCCCAGTTTCTCGCCAAGAAGCGGCGCGGCAAGCAATGCGACGAACAGCGATGTGGAGAACGTCAGTGTCGAGGCAAGCGCCATATCGAGCACCAGAAAGCTGACATAATAGAGATACCAGACGCCAAGGCTGGTCAGGCCGCGCGCCACCTGCAGTGCCGGACGTTTCGTCGCGAACCCGCCGCGTGCAGCGATCACCATTGTGGTGCCGAGCATGAGCTGGGCGCAGGCCCGGAAGAAGACGATCTGCGCTGTCGCCGCCTCGCCTCCCACCAGTCTCACCAGAAGAACCTCGCCCGTGAAAACGGCGGCGGCGAGCATGAGCAGAATTGCCCCTTTGAGATTGCCGCTCATGGTCGCGGTCCGTGTATTCGCGGGCTCACCGCGAGGCCTTGAAGGGCGCGTAGAGGTCCGGCGTTTGTGTACCCAGACGGCGCAGGAAATCCACCCAGGCGACGACGCCGTCATCGATGGCACTGAGTCGGAAGAACTCGTTCGGCGCGTGAAAGTCCTCGTCCGCCGTGGAGAAGGACATGGTCACAGTGTCCAGCCCCAGCGCATCGCGCACGATGTCGGACAGCGGCAGCGTGCCGCCCATGCGCACCCGCACCGGCGGTTGGGCGAGGGCTGTCTCAAGTGCCTCTTCCGCCGTCAGCAGCAGGGGGTGGTTCGCCGGAACGGTATAGGCCGCCGTTCCGCGGTCGCGCAGGTCGAGTGTCAGTTCGACCCCGTCGGGGCTGTGCTGGCGTAGGTGGCCTTCAAGCAGCGATCTCGCGCGGGCCGGGTCCTGTCCCGGACCGAGGCGGGTGGTGATCTTGGCAAAGGCCTCGCAGGGGGTGACGGTCTTGGACCCCTTGCCCTGATAGCCGCCCCACATGCCGTTGATCTCGACGGTCGGCCGATGCCAGAGGCGCTCCAGCGCCGTATGACCCGGTTCCCCGTGGCTGTCCGCGCCGATCCCGGAAAAAAAGGCGGCTTCGTCGAAGGGGATCTCCGCCATCCGTTCTCGCTCTTCCGGCGCGAGCGGTGTCGCGTCATCCGCATAGCCTTCGATCGTGATGCGTCCGTCGGTGTCGTGGAGACTGGCAAGCAGGGCCGCCATTTCGTGGAGCGCATTGCGCACGCCCCCGCCAAAGCGACCGGAATGCAGATCTTTGGAGGCCGTTCTTAACGCGACCTCGCAGCGAAAGCTTCCGCGCGACCCGACGTTGATGCTTGCGAGATCCGCACGCCAGCGAGCGCCGTCGGCGGAAATCACCGCATCGGCCTGAAACAGGTCGCGGTGGCTGTCCAGAATATCTCCGAGCGTGGCGCTGCCGATTTCCTCCTCGCCCTCGATCAGCAGACGGACGTTGACCGGCAGCCGGCCCTCGACCGCGAGGAATGCGGAAAGCGTCTCGATGGCGATTGAAACCGGGCCCTTGTCGTCGGAGACACCGCGTCCATAGAGCCGCGCGTCGCGGATCTCGGGCGCGAAGGGTTCAGAATGCCACAGATCGAGCGGATCGGGCGGCTGGACGTCGTAGTGCCCGTAGACGATGAAGGTCGGGGCCTGCGGCGCGCCGAGCCATTCGGCATAGACGGCCGGGTGTCCTCCGGCATCGATCTCGCGCACGCCCTGGAAGCCGGCTGCCGCAAGCCGCCCGCACAGGATCGCTCGCGCGGCGGCCATTCCGTCGGCATAGGCGGGGTCGGTGCTGACCGAGGGGGCGGAGACGAGCGTGCGAAGACGCTCGATGATGCCGTCGCGGTCGGCCTGAAGCCGCGCAAGAACCGGATCGCTCATGAACGGCCCCCGTCGACACTGAGGATCTGACCGGTGATCCAGGAGGCCTGATCGGACGCGAGAAAGAGCGTTGCGGCGGCGATGTCCTCCGCCGTGCCGAGACGCCGGGTGTGGATGGACTGCACGAGGCGGGCCTGACCGTCCGCGCCCATCGCGTCCCACTGGCGTTCTGTCGTGGGGTTGGAACGCACGAAGCCCGGCGCGACCGAGTTCACGGTGATGCCTTGCGGTCCGAGTTCGAGCGAAAGCTGGCGTACGATGCCGACCAGCGCGTGTTTGGCGGCCGTATAGGCCTGAATGCCGGTCAGCGACGGGCGAAGCCCCGCGCCGGACGCGATGGCGACGATCCGGCCCGCACCCTTTTCGCGCATGTGCGGTGCGCAGGCCTGCGCCAGCCAGAAGGCGGCATCGACATTCGCCCGGAAGATCGCGTGCCATGACGCTTCGTCGATCTCCTCCAGCGGACGTCCGGCCTGGCCGCGCGTGCCGCCGGCGGCATGAATCAGGATATCCGGGGCCTTGCCGTCGCGCGCGAGCCGGTCGACCATCGCGTGAACCGCCGAGCGGTCGCCGAGATCGACGCCGAAGCACTCGGCTTCAAGGCCGGTTGCGGAAGCGGCAAGCCCCGCCTCGTCGATGTCGACGAGGGTCAGCGCGGCGCCAGCCTGCTGGAGGCCAAGGGCGATGGCGCGCCCGATCCCTTGCGCGGCGCCGGTCACCAGCGCGCGTTTTCCGGCAAAACTCAGCTGCATCGGGAAATCAACTCCTGAAGGGTCTCCGGCGCTTGCGGACGCCGTTCGTCCTCGATGTCATGGATCAGGTCGACCACGGCCTGCAGTGCCGGCGTCTCGACGCCGGCGTTCTGCGCAAGCCGCACGATGGTGCCGATCTGCTGGTCGACTTCCGTCTTGCGCTTGCGCACGGCAAGGTCGCGCCAGATCCCGGTGTGGGTTTTCGCCGTCTTGCTGGTGAAACCGACGAGTGCCTCGATCGAGGCATCCGTGACGCTGTCGGATGCTTCCGGTGCGAAGGCCGACGGATCGAACCCGTTGAAACCGCGCGGCGTCACGCCACGGGCCCGGGCAACCGCCATGACCTCGCGGCCGAGCGCGCGCCATGCCGGACGGCGGCTTTCGTCTGCGAAATTCGCGGCCATGGAATCGTCGGTCAGTGCCGTGCCGAACAGCATCGCGCCGTAACCGAGCTTGCCCCAGAGCCAGCCCCAGATGTCGTCGCTCAGGACGGCGTCCGGCTCGAAGATCTGCATCAGCCGGAACATGTCGCGGGTGCGGTCGCGGATCGAACCGTCGATCTCGCCGATCACCACAGCGCCGCGATTGCCGAACAGGATCTCGCCCGGGCCGTGCCAGTCGCCGCCGAAATTGACGAAGGCGCCCATGGTGCGCTCCGCGCCGACGATCCCGGAGATTTCAAGCTCGTTCAGGCCGTTTTGCGCCGACAACACATATCCGTCCTCGGCGAGGAACGGCTTGAGCGCGGTCGCGGCGGCCTGTGTCGCCTGTGCCTTCACGGCCAGTACGACGCGGCTGTAGGTGCCGGTCAGTTCCTCCGGTGTCACGCAAGGGACAACCTGGCGGAATTCCTCGACGGGGCCCGTGATCGACAGGCCTGTCGTGCGGCATGCCTCGACGTGGTCGGGAACGATATCGACCATCACGACGTCTTCGCCCGCGCGGGCCCAATAGGCCCCGAGCGTGCCGCCGATGGCGCCCGCGCCCCAGATCAGGATCGTGTCGGCCATGGTCCCTCCAGAGCGTCTCGCACTTCCGCGACACCGGTGTTCCAAATGTCGAGCATCACGTCGTCGTCTTTTTGATAGTCGCCGCCGAAGGCGCCGTCGCCGAGCAATTCGCGGGCAAGCCCGGGCTCCGCCGCTTTGGTGGCGACCATGTCCGGCGCAGGCTTCGGTGTCGCCGGGCGCGGGGCAGGGGCATGCACCAGACGCGTCCAGGGATAGTTTTCCATCCAGTTGGCATGGCTGCCGCTCGGGTCGACCGACTGGACCTTGGCCCAGGTCTTCGGTCCGTTCCACCAGTTGTGGAACTTGATGCTGAGATGCGGGGAATCGATCATCAGTTCGCTTGCAACCGCGCCGGCCGGCTGATTTCCGCCGTGACCGTTGACGATCAGGATGCGGCGAAACCCGGAGCGGTCGAGCGAGGCGATGACATCCCGGATCACGGCCGCATATGTCTCGACGCGCAACGTGATCGTGCCGGGGTAGCCTGCGAAATACGGAGCAAGCCCGAAGGGCATGACCGGGAAGACGGGAACGTTCAACGGCTCGGCCGCTTCGACGGAGACGCGCTCCGCCAGGATGGAATCGACGCTCAGCGACAGCTGTGCATGTTGCTCTGTCGAGCCGATCGGCAGAATGCAACGGTCGTCCTCCGCGACCCTCGCCTCAACGTCCATCCAGTTCATCTCACTGATGCGCATCGCAGTTCACTCCACACGACGTGTTTGTTTTTTTGGCTGATTCTCATCCGTCTCGATGCGGGCGGGCCAGCGGGTTGAGGCCATGACCAGCTTGGCCATCAGGCCGGACAGCGTCTCGCGCTCGGTTTCGTCCAGCGCCTCGAGCATCATGTGCTCGTAGTCGACGAACCGGGGGAGCGATTCATTGAAGAGGGTGCGCCCGGCCTTCGTCAGACGAAGCACGTTGCGCCGCCGGTCGGCGTCATCGGAGCTGCGCTCGATCAGACCGAGGCCGACCAGTTTATGGGTGGCGCGGCTGAGGGTGTTTTGCGGAAAGCCTGAGGAAATCGCGATGTCGCGGGCGACGGAGCCATCCTTCAGGCCGAGAGAATAGATCACCACATATTCCGGCCGCGAGAGGCCGTAGGTGCGCTCGACCCATTCATAGAGAGGGACGTTGTAGCGAAGCGCAAGGTAGTTCAGCCGGTAGGTCAGCCAACAGGGATTGTCCCACAGTTTCGCAGCCGTCATCTCGTCGAGGCCGCTCGCCATCCCGTCTTCGCAGGGTGAAATTTCAGGCATCGCGGGAGACGCGATGTCGTTGTGTGCGGTCGTAACGGTCGCATGCGCGCCGCGTTTCCGCCGTCCTTGTTCAGGCTCCATGCTGAAAATCTCTGCCTTCAAAATCGACTTGACGATACCAGAGTGGCCTATCATTGTGAGATAAACAAGTTCCATTTGGAAATATACAAATAGGAATTAATCCAGATGGAATCTGTTGAACTCACGGCGGCGGCACGATCGCTTGCCGCATGAGGGGAGAGGAGCAACTCAGCTATGAAACGACATTCCAAAGTTTTTGCCTTTGCCGCGGCCTTGTCCGCGGTCGCGAGTTCGGTGAGCGCGCAGGATCTTACGGTCGGCGTACGCGGCGGTCCGGAATCGATGGATCCGCATTATTCTGCTCTGGGATCCCAGGCGGATGCCGTGAAGCACATTTTCGATCCGCTGGTCTGGACAGGCGACGACCTGCAGCTTGAGCCGGGTCTTGCCGTCTCCTGGAAACCGGTCGACGAGGACACCTGGGAGTTCAAGCTCCGTGAGGGTGTCACGTTTCACGACGGATCGGAGTTCACCGCCGAGGACGTCAAGTTCTCTATCGAGCGCATCCCGAATGTCAGCGGTCCCACCACGACGGAGATCTACGTCCGCCGTGTCAGCGAGGTCGAGATCGTCGATGACCTCACGCTGAACATCCACACCAACGGGCCGGCGGCGACGCTGCCGTATGATTTCGTTCGCCTGTTCATCGTTTCCGCCGATGCGGCGAAGGATTACTCGACCTCTGAGACGTCGGCGGAAGGATTCAACTCCGGCAAGGCCGCGATCGGCACCGGTCCGTTCAAATACGTTTCCTGGTCACCGAAGGGTGATCTGGTGATGGAACGTTTCGACGACTACTGGCGTGGCCCAGCTCCCTGGGAAACGGTTGTCCGCAAGGAGATCTCGGACGATTCATCGCGTCTCGCGGCGCTCAAGGCCGGCGACGTCGATGTGATCAATTATGTTTCGTCGGCCGACTACATGGCGCTCGATACGGATCCTGACATCGCAACCTTCATTGGCGATTCTGTTTATGTGATGAACCTTCAGCTGGATCAGCGGGTGAAAACGCCGAAAATCCGCGCCAAGGATGGCAGCGCGTTGAGCGAAAACCCGCTGCGCGATGCGCGTGTTCGCGAAGCCATCGACCTGGCTATCGATCGCGAGACCATGGTCGAAATCGTTCTGGAGGGTCTTGGTACGCCTGCCAACCAGATGATGCCGGAAGGCTTCTTCGGGTATTCAGATGACGTGCCGGCCCCTGTCTATGATGTCGACAAGGCGAAGGCGCTGCTCGCCGAAGCCGGCTATCCGGATGGCTTCCAGATGGATCTCTATTGCACCAGCGACCGCCTGCCGGGCGATGGCGCAATTTGCGAGGGGCTGGGTCAGATGTTCGCTCAGGTGGGCATCGACACGAGCGTCAACGCCATTTCCAAGACCGTGTATTTTCCCGCTCAGGCGCGCAAGGAATACTCCGTCTTCATGAACGGATGGGGCACGCTTACGGGTGAGGCCTCCTACACGCTCGGTTCGCTGGCGCACTCGCCGGACGACGAGGTCAAGATGGGGGCGTTCAACCGCATCGAGTACAAGAACGAGGACGTCGACCGCCTGCTTGAGGAAGGGTCTCAGGAACTCGACGCCGACAAGCGCAAGGCGCTCTTTGAGGAAGCGATGGAAAAGACGATGGCCGACCGCGCCTACATCTCCATCGTGGTTCTGCAGTCGGTGTGGGCCGGCGACAAGGACAAGGTCGTCGTGACCCCGCGTGCGGATGAGGAAACCCTCGCGTACTTCATCAAGCCTGCGAACTAAGCAAGCGACATGAATGACGGTCGCGGCAAGTGTCGCGACCGTCTCCATTCGTCCGTCATCACTTTCATCGTCTGGCACGACCTGAGACTGGACCGCAATGTCGAGCTTTCTTCTGAAACGCATTCTTCAAGGGATCGTCATAATGGCAGCGATGTCGGTGATCGTGTTCGCCGGCGTCTATGCGATCGGAAATCCGCTCGACGTGTTGATCCCGCCGGAGGCGACGCAGGAAGTTCGGGAACGCACCATTGCTCGGTTCGGCTTGGACAAGTCATTGTTCGAACAATATTTTCTATTCATCTCAAATCTTCTCAGGGGCGATTTGGGGTTGTCCTACATCTACAACGAGCCCGTTTTGAAGCTGATCGGCAACCGCCTGCCGGCAACGCTTGAGCTGGTGTTGACGGCTGTGATGGGCGCGACGCTCATCGGCGTTCCGCTCGGCATATATGCAGGCTACAAGCCGCATGGCGTTGCTGCACGCGCGATCATGGCGATCTCGATCCTCGGGTTTTCAGTGCCGACCTTCTGGGTCGGACTGATCCTGATCCTCACCTTTGCCGTCTCGCTCGGCTGGCTGCCGTCGGGCGGGCGCGGCGACACGGTCGAGGTCTTCGGGATCGAGTGGAGCGTCCTGACGCTGAACGGCTGGTCGCACCTCGTTCTGCCGGCCATCAACCTGGCGCTTTTCAAGCTGGCGATCATGGTGCGTCTGGCGCGGGCTGGCACGCGGGAGGTGATGCTGTCGGACACGGTCAAGTTCGCCCGCGCCGCCGGCCTTTCGGAAATGACGATCCTGTCGCGCCATGTGCTGAAGCTGATTTCCATTCCGATCGTCACGGTCTTCGGTCTGGAGCTTGCCTCGACGCTCGCCTTCGCCGTCGTCACGGAGACGATCTTTTCCTGGCCCGGGGTCGGCAAGCTGATCATTGATTCCATCAAGAACCTCGATCGCCCGGTCATGGTTGCCTATCTCATCCTGACGGCGGGCCTCTTCGTTACCATCAACCTGTGCGTCGACATTGCCTATGCGCTGCTCGACCCGCGCCTGCGGCGGGGGAGAGCCGAATGACCGAAAAAGCCGTTTCCCCCTGGCGAAACCTCTGGGCGCGCTTTCGCGAGGATCGCATCGCGCTGGCCGCTCTTGTCGTCGTCGGCATTATCCTGCTGCTGGCGCTGTTCGCGCCCTATATCGCGCCGCAGGATCCCTATGACCTGTCGGGTCTGTCGCTTCGCGACGCGCGGCGTCCGCCGGGATGGGTCGGATCGGGCGGTTATGTCCACTGGCTCGGGACGGATGCGCAGGGCCGCGATCTCCTGTCCGCGATCCTCTACGGTCTCGGCGTGTCGATCCAGATCGGCATCTTCGCCGGTGCCGTCGGCCTTGTGATAGGGACGTCAATCGGCATTCTCGCGGCCTATCATCGCGGCTGGTTCGAAACCGTGCTGATGCGCGTCATCGACCTTCAGCTGTCCTTCCCGCCGATCCTTCTGGCGCTCGTTCTGGTCGCGGCGCTTGGCCAGGGCAAGGCGCAGCTGATCGCGGCGCTTGTTGCCGCCCAGTATGCCTACTTTGCGAGAACGGCGTTCGGGGCAGCCTCCGCCGAACGCTCCAAGGATTACATCGAGGCGGCGCGCGCCACGCCGTTGTCCAACACGCGCATCGTGTTCCGTCACATCCTGCCGAACGCGATGCCGGCGCTGATCGTCGTCGCGACGGTACAGGTCGCCTATGCCATCGCCCTGGAATCGACGCTGTCGTTCCTCGGGCTCGGGCTTCCGGTCACCGAGCCGTCGCTCGGCATGCTGATTTCCAACGGCGTGAAATACATGATGTCCGGCCGCTACTGGATTTCGGTCTATCCGGGGATCGCCCTGATCATCCTGATCGTCGCCATCAATCTTGTCGGGGACCACGTGCGCGACATCTTGAACCCGAGGCTGAACCGATGAGCGGCGCGCCGACCACCATGACCGATGCGCCGATCCTCGAGGTAAACGACCTCAGGACCCATTTTGACACCCGCGCAGGCGTGGTGAAGGCCGTCGACGGCGTTTCCTTCTCGCTTCAAAAGGGCGAGATCATCGGGCTCGTCGGCGAATCCGGCTCGGGAAAGTCGGTTACCGGCTTTTCGCTGATCGGCCTCGTTGATCCTCCGGGGCGGATCGTTTCCGGCTCCGTGAAGCTCGACGGACAGGAACTCGTCGGCCTGAGCGCGGGCGCGCATCGAAAGGTACGCGGCGCGCGCATCGCGATGGTGTTCCAGGACCCAATGATGACGCTCAATCCCGTGCTCACCATCGGCCAGCAGATGCAACTGGCATTGAACGCCCACGAGACGCTTTCGAAATCCGCGGCCCGGGCGCGCTCGGCGGACGCGCTGACACGGGTCGGCATCCCCGATGCGCACGCGCGTCTCGACGCCTATCCGCATCAGTTTTCCGGCGGCATGCGCCAGCGCGTCGCAATCGCGATTGCGCTTCTTCACGGCACCAGGGTGATCGTCGCGGACGAGCCGACGACCGCGCTCGACGTGTCGATCCAGGCGCAAATCCTGAGCGAAATGCGCGAGCTCGCCAGGGAAATGGGGACCGCGCTCGTCTGGATCAGCCACGACCTGTCCACCGTGTCCGCGCTCGCAGACAAGATCCTCGTCATGTACGCGGGTCGGATCGTCGAGGAGGGCCCGACGGCGCAGGTGCTGCGGGCGCCACGTCATCCCTATACGGCCGGGCTCTTGCGCTCGCTGCCGGCAATGGCCGAACCGGGCGCGGATCTGGAGCAGATCCCCGGAACGACGCCGTCGCTCCTGAACCTGCCGCAAGGATGCCCGTTCCGTCCGCGCTGCGACCGCGCGACGGAGCTTTGCAGCGAGACGCCGTCGATGACACGCGACAACGGGCGGGGATATCGCTGTCACTATCCCCTCCAGGACGGGACAACCGCATGAGCGACGCCTTCATCACCATCGAGGACGTCTACAAGCGCTTTTCGCCGCCCATCTCGCTGACGGACAAGATCGTCGCGAGGCTCGGCGCGAGGGTGGACACGCGACCCGTGCGCGCCGTGGACGGTGTGACGCTTCGCGTCGAACGCGGCAAGACGCTCGGACTTGTCGGAGAATCGGGGTGCGGAAAATCGACCCTGGGGCGGATGATTGCCGGGATCATGGAACCGACGTCCGGGCAGGTGCGCATCGATGGCGAACCGGTCATGACGGGCGGGAAGAAGGCCGGCACCCGCATTCAGACGATCTTTCAGGACCCCTTCGCCTCGCTCGATCCCCGGATGCGGGTGGGTGACATCATCGCCGAGGGGCCGATTGCCCACGGGCTGACGACCAAGGCCGATGCCAAGGCCTATGTCGCCGAATATCTGGAACGCGCCGGCCTCGACGGCTCCTTCGTCGAGCGGTTTCCGCATCAGTTTTCCGGCGGTCAGCGGCAGCGGATCGCGATCGCGCGCGCGCTTGCCATGCAGCCCGACGTTCTGGTTTGCGACGAGCCGGTGGCCTCGCTCGATGTGTCGATCCAGGCCCAGATCGTCAATCTGTTCCTGAAGCTCAGGCGCGAGATGGCGATCACGCTTGTGTTCATCTCGCATGACCTGTCGGTCGTGCGCCATGTCTCGGACGATGTGGCGATCATGTATCTGGGACGTATCGTCGAGGCCGGAAAAACCAGCGAGGTCTACGCCGACCCCAAGCATCCCTATACGCAGGGGTTGATGGAGAGCGTGCCCAGATTGCGTATCGACGAGGACGAACTGGTTCACTTCAAGCCGATCCTGGGGGAGATCCCGTCGCCGCTTGATCCGCCGCCCGGCTGCCATTTCAATCCGCGCTGCCCGATCGCCGAAGCGCTCTGCCGCAAGGACGATCCGAGGTTGAGAGCGCTT
Organism: Stappia sp. ES.058; assembly: GCF_900105595.1. Lineage (GTDB taxonomy): Bacteria > Pseudomonadota > Alphaproteobacteria > Rhizobiales > Stappiaceae > Stappia. Next base: position 1,368,200 of record NZ_LT629784.1, read on the forward strand.
TCGCCGGGGCATGAGGCAGCCTGTCATCTGGCCGAATGACCGCGCCGCAACGGGCTTACGCTTGGTCTCCTCAGCGCAGCCGGCCGGCGGCAAAGGTCGGCCCGACGCCGGGCGCGGCGAGAGAGCGGCGCTCAACGATGTAGGTCTCGAGATTGACGTGCTGCGGACCCGAATCGTCGCGAACCTGTGCCAGCAGCGCTTCGGCGGCGAGCCCGCCCATCTGGCGGTGGGGCACATGGACCGTCGTCAGCGTCGGCGAAATTACCGTTGCAAGTTCGATATCGTCGAATCCGGTTATCGAGACGTCGCCAGGAACATCGAGATGCAGTTCGTGCGCCGCGCGTACCGCGCCGGCGGCAAGCACATCGTTTCCGCACATCACCAGTGTCGGGCGCGGGTTGTTCTGCATCAGTTCGACGAATGCATCACGTCCACACTGGATGGAGTATTTGGTTTCCAGGACCGGCATCTCGGCCGGCTCAAGTCCCGCGGCCTCCAGCGCCTGTCTAGCGCCCGCAACACGGTCGCGCGCGCGGTCGTTGTTTTGCGTGTAAGCGGAAATGAAGGCGATCCGCCGATGACCGAGTTCGATCGCCCTGCTTGCGAGCATGCGCGCTGCGTCCACGTTGTCGAAGCCGACGCAGGACAGTGCCGGGACGCCGGTTCCCGTCCAGGCGATGACGACCGGGATATGTCTCTCCTTGAGGAAATCATAGATCTCCGGATCGCGTTGCGTGCCGATCAGCAGGATGCCGTCCGCGCCACGGGCGACCATCGTGCGGATCTGGTCTTCTTCGATTTGCGGATCGTAGGAGGAACTGGCGACCAGCATCGTCGCGCCATTGGCGACAAGCACCTTCTGGAAAGCCTCGAGACCGCGCGCGAAGATCGCGTTTTCCATCGTCGGAATGACGGCGCCATAGGTGTTGGTGCGCTTGGCGGCGAGCGCCCGTGCCCCGAAATTCGGCGAGTAGCGCAAGGCGCGCACGGAGGCCATGACGCGCTGACGGGTGGCTTCGGAAACCTGATCGGGAGAGTTCAAGGTCCGCGAGACGGTTGCGGTGGATACGCCGGCGGCCCTGGCGACATCTTCCAGTGTCGGCAGGTCGGATTTTGGCGGCTTCGGCTCCATCGGTGTCGGGGATCCCTTGTTACCCACCAGATATACTTGGTTTTCTCGTCTTCGCAAACCGCGCAAGTCCGGTCATGTAAAGGCTTGCAATTTGAAATGTAAGCGCTTACAAATGATGGATCGGCGTTGGGAGACGCTGTTGGGAGGTCTCGATGTTCTTGATTTTGGCCGCGATTTCGTTCGCAATCTTTTTCGCGAATGTGTTGTTCGCATCCACCGGATGGGCGTCGCCTCTCGGGAATCTGGGCGAGCTTGGCTTGCTGGTGTTCGCGACGGTCTGTTTCGTCGTCGCCGTTTTGCAGGCGGAAAAGCGTCACTATCAGAAATAACAATTCTTCAAGATGCTGACTGGGAGGAAAGCACATGACTTCAGACGACACGATCCAATCGGCCGAGCGCCGCAATTTTCTCAAGCTGACCAGTGCGGGTGCGTTTACCGCCGCGATTGTCGCCGGCGCGGGCGGCCTGTTGTGGTCCTCGGAAGCCTCGGCCCAGACGGCCAAGGAAGAAAGGGAACGCGAAGCGGCGGCCGATCACGTGATGACGATCGCCACGGCCTATGTGCTTGGCGCGTCGCGCAGCTACCCCATTCTTCAGCTTGATCTGAAGGAAAACATCCAGAACGCCACCAACGGCAAGGTCTATGTGAAACTTGCGCCCGGCGGCCAGTTGGGGGCGGGCGGCGCGCTTGTCCAGAAAGTGCAGGGTGGCACCATTCAGGCCGCGCAGCATTCGCTCTCGAATTTCGCCCCTTTCGCGCCGGCGGCGGATTTGATCAATCTTCCCTACTTCTGCGGGTCCAACCAGCGCTTCGTGAATCTGGTGAACTCGAAAGCTTGGACGGATCAGGTGCACCCGAAGGTCGAGGCCAAGGGCTTCAAGCCGCTTTTCTACGTGGTGATCGATCCGCGCGTTGTCGCCGTGCGCAAGGGCGGCAATGCCGTGATCACGCCGAGTGATCTCTCGGGTGTGAAGTTCCGCGTGCCGGGCTCCGAGATGCTGCAGCAGTACTACCGTCTGGTCGGGGCAAACCCGACGCCGGTCGCCTGGGGCGAAACGCCGTCTGCCATCAAGCAGGGCGTGGCGGATGCGCTCGATCCGTCGGTCGGCGCGCTTTATGTCTTCGGCTTCAAGGACATCCTGAGCCATGTGACCTTCACGCAGGCGGTGCCCGACAGCCAGATCTACTCGTGCAACCTGGAATGGTTCAACAGCCTGCCGGCCGACGTTCAGGAAGGCATCGAGTTTGCCTCCGAGATCACCGCGCAGCAGAATCTGGCGAAGGTCCCCGCCGCCCGCAACTACGCGATGGCGGAGCTGCGCAAGTCCGGGGTCGAGTTCCATTCGCTCAGCGACGATCAACTGGCGGAATGGAAGGAGGCCGGCGGCTACCAGCGCAGTGAATGGGACGGGTTCAAGGCCGATCTGGCCGGTTCGATGGACACCTTCGCCCAGTTCGACGAGGCGGCTGGCACCATGGGCCGTTACTACGTCCACGACGCGTAGTCGTCGTCGAAAACCTGGCCGGCGCCGTGTCTGGCGCCGGCTCCAGCTTCAGACGCATATCGCCTGCGGTTCAGTTCCGCCAACGGCACCTTTTCGTGCCTGAAACCGGGTGCAGCGACCATGTTGAAAATCCTTAATGCAAACGCGGAGCGATGGGCGCTCCTTGGCTTCTACGTCATGCTCGTACTGACGATGGCCATCGAGGTCGTACGCCGCGAGATCTTCGCCTATTCGTCGATATGGGGCGAGGAGATCGTGCGCTACTCGTTCATCTATCTCGCCTGGATCGGCGCCGCGTCGGCGGTTCGCGAACGTGCCCACATCCGCATCGACGTGATCCTTCACTACCTCGGCCCGCGGGGCAAGGCGTTCATCTACATCCTTGGCGATGTGGTGATGTTCGCGGTGGCGCTGGTCGCGCTCTACTGGTCGTTCGAGACGGTGCTTGTGTCCTGGAAGTTCGGCTCCGTCACCGACGGTCTGCGGGTGTCCAAGGTGTGGTTCCTGATGGCTGTACCGGTCGGCTTTTCGCTGATGGTCGTCCGGCTGATTCAGTCATTCGCCCACGATCTGCAATCCCTTCGAACCGGTGCTCCGGTCTTCGAAGGCAACAAGATGTTTGATTGAGGCGCGCAATGCTGTGGCAACAACAACTTGGTGCGGTTGAACTCGGCTGGGATTTTTACTTGCCGGTCCTGATCTTCGTGGCGATGTGCGCGCTTGCGATCCCTGTCTGGGCCGCGATCGGCTCGGCCGCCATCGCGATGCTCTATCTCTCGGGCGCGCTCCCGCTTTCCCTGCTGGGTGAATCCCTGTTCGACGGCATCGATGCCTTCGCACTGACCGCGATCCCGCTCTTCATCCTCACCGGCGACGTTCTCGTGCGCACCGGGCTCAGTCGGAAATTCCTGGATGTGGCCGAGGCGCTGACCTGCTGGACGAAGGGGGGCTTCGGCTCCGCCACCGTACTGGTCTGCGGCATGTTCGCGGCAATCTCCGGCTCGGACGCGGCCGGTGCTGCGGCTGTCGGGCGGATGACGATCTCGCGTCTCGTGGAAAGCGGATATCCGCGACCCTATGCCTGCGCTCTGGTTGCAGCCGGTGCCTGTACCGGCATTCTGATCCCGCCGTCCATCGCCTACATCATCATCGGGCTTGTTCTAGGGATTTCGGCATCGACGCTGTTTCTTGCCGCCGTCATTCCGGGCATCGCCATCCTGCTCTCCATTCTCATCACCAACATCGTGATGAACCGCATCTATTCCTTCGAGGGCGGCGCTCCGATGACCTTCGGCGAGTGGGCCGCGCGTCTGGGGACCACGCTGAAGTCGGGCTGGTACGCGTTCCTGGTGCCGGGGATCATCTTCTACGGGATCTTTTCCGGGCGTTTGACGCCGACCGAAGCCGGCGCGACCGCCGTCATCGTGACGATCATTCTCGGCTTCATCCTGAAGACGCTGAAGCTCTCCGACTTTCCCTCGATGCTGATCAGTTCCGCCAAGGTCAATGGCGTCATCCTGCCGATCATCGCCTTCTCGCTGCCGCTGGCGCAGGCGCTTGCCATCATGGGCGTGCCGCAAGGCTTCGTCGCAGCGGCCACAGGCGTGTCCGACAACCCGACCGTCCTGATCATCATGATGATCCTGATCCTGGTCGCGGCCGGATGCGTGATGGAGACGACGCCGAATATCGTGATCCTTGCGCCGATCCTGAAGCCGCTCGCCGACAACATCGGCATGAACGAGATCCAGTTCTGCATCATGATGATCACGGCTCTTGGTGTCGGGTTCATCACGCCGCCCCTTGGATTGAACCTCTTTGTCGTATCGGGCCTCACCGGCGAATCGATCCTCAGGATAGCCGTCTACGCTGTGCCCTTCGTCCTATGCATGCTGATCGTGGTTCTCTTGATCGCCTTCGTTCCGGCGATCTCCACGACGCTGCTTCCAGCAATCTACCAGTAGGAGCCGTTTCGGATGTCCCGCAAATATCTCAAGAAAGCCGATCTCACGCCGACCAGCGGTGCCTCCGATGTGCGTGATACGGTTCAGTCCATCCTCGACGATATCGAAACCCGGGGCGAGGCCGCGGCGCGTGAATATGCGGCGAAGTTCGACCGCTACGACGGTGCGATCAAGCTTTCGCGTGCAGAGATCGATGCCGCGATCGCCAAGGTGCCGGAAAAGCTGAAGCAGGATATCCAGTTCGCCCACGACAACGTGCGCCGCTTCGCGGAAGCCCAGAAGGCCACGTTGAAGGACATCGAGGTCGAGGTCGTTCCGGGCCTGATCGCCGGTCAAAAGAGCATTCCTGTGCGTGCGGCCGGCTGTTACATCCCGGGCGGTCGCTACAGCCATATCGCGTCCGCGATCATGACTGTGACGACGGCGAAGGTGGCCGGCTGCGGCAGCATTACGGCCTGCTCGCCGCCGCGTCCGGACATCGGGATCGCGCCGGCCATCATCTACGCGGCCGATCTGTGCGGTGCCGATACGATCCTCGCCATGGGTGGCGTGCAGGGTGTGGCCTCCATGGCTTTCGGGCTGTTCGACCTGCCGAAGGCGGATATTCTTGTCGGTCCCGGCAACCAGTTCGTCGCCGAAGCCAAGCGCATATTGTTCGGACGCGTCGGCATCGACATGTTCGCGGGCCCGACAGACAGCCTTATTCTGGCCGACGAGACGGCCGATGCGGAAATCGTCGCGGCCGACCTCGTCGGACAGGCGGAGCACGGCTACAATTCGCCTGTCTGGCTCGTGACCGACAACGAACCGCTGGCGCGGAAGGTCATGGAGATCGTTCCCCGGCTGATCGCTGATCTTCCGGAGATGAACGGCAAGAACGCTGAGGCCGCCTGGCGCGACTATGCCGAGGTGATCGTTTGCGACGACCGGGAAGAAATGGCGGCAACCTCCGACGACTATGCGCCGGAGCACCTGACGGTTCAGGCGCAGGATCTCGACTGGTGGCTGGAGCGCCTGCAGTGCTACGGATCGCTGTTTCTCGGCGAGGAGACAACGGTTGCCTTCGGCGACAAGGCGTCCGGTACCAATCACGTCCTGCCGACCTCGGGGGCCGCGAATTACACCGGCGGCCTGTCGGTTCACAAATACATGAAAATCGTCACGTGGCAGCGGGCCACCCGCGACGGCGCAAAGCCCGTCGCAGAGGCAACGGCGCGCATCTCGCGGCTTGAGGGGATGGAAGGCCATGCCCGCACGGCGGACATCCGGCTGAAGAAATACTTCCCGGATGAGACCTTCGATCTCACGTCGGGGATGTGAGACGCCTGATGTCATCCTTATCCCCCACCGCATTGTTTGACCTGACGGGCAGGGTCGCCTGCGTCACCGGTGCCAGCGCCGGCCTTGGCCGGCGTGCAGCCGACGTTCTGATTGCCGCCGGTGCGCAGGTGGTTGGCGTGGCCCGTCGCTCCGACGCCCTTGAGGGCTGGGCACGGGAGGCAGGAGACAATGCCGCCTATGTCGTCGGCGATCTGTCGCAGCGTGAGGCGGTCGCCGGGATCGCGGAGCGCGTGAGCGACGCATTCGGCCCGCCGGACATTTTGGTCAATGCCGCCGGCATCAACACCCGTGAGCCGGCCGACGAGATCACGCCGGAGGGCTGGGACGTCACGCTCAACCTCAATCTCGCGGCGCCTTTCTTTCTGGCACAGGCGTTTGCGCCGGGTATGCGAGACCGGAAATGGGGGCGCATTCTCAACTTCGCGTCGCTGCAAAGCCACCGGGCGTTTCCCGCCGGCCTGTCCTATGGCGTATCGAAGGGCGGTGTGGTGCAAATGACGCGGGCGATGGCGGAAGCCTGGTCGGCGGACGGCATCACCGCCAATGCCATCGGGCCAGGCTTTTTTCGCACCGAACTGACGGCCGCCGTCTTCGCCGATCCTGAGCGCGCGGCGCGCAATGCGGCCGCCACTTGCATCGGGCGCAACGGCGAGCCATCGGATATCGATGGCCCGGTGCTGTTCCTGTGTTCGGAGGCGAGCGGCTACGTCACCGGCCAGACACTGATGGTCGACGGGGGGTTCACCGCGAAATGAAAGCGCTTTTCTATACCGGCGAGAAGACGCTGGAATTGCGAGACGCCGAAGATCCCGTACCTGCGGAGGGCGAGGTGCTCGTGCGCGTCGAAAGCGTCGGGATCTGCGGCTCGGACATGCATGCCTATCTCGGCCATGACGAGCGCCGACCGGCGCCCTTGATACTCGGACATGAGGCTGCGGGAACGGTGGTTTCCGGACCGGAAACGGGACGGCGCGTCACCGTCAACCCGCTGGTGACCTGCATGACCTGCGATGCGTGCCGCTCGGGCCGGGAAAATATTTGCGCCGAGCGCCAGATCATCTCCATGCCGCCGCGCGAAGGCGCGTTTGCGCAGTTTCTCGCCATGCCCGAGCGCAACCTCGTCACAGTGCCGGATCACGTGTCGTTCGACCACGCCGCCCTGGCGGAACCGATTGCCTGCGGCTGGCATGCCGTGAAGATGGCGCAGCGGTCGTTGTTCAAGCCGCTGGCGGAAGCCCGCGTTCTGGTGATCGGCGGCGGTGCAATCGGGGTTGGTGCAGCGCTGTCGCTCAAGGCACAGGGCGCTTCGGGCGTCACCGTGGTGGAACCGAATGCCGCGCGGTGCGCCTATCTCGTCGAGCAGGTTAAGCTCGACGCCCGCGACCCGGCAGCCGTCGATGCGGATCGCATGTTTGATCTGATTGTCGATGCAGTCGGCTATTCGGCCACGCGCGAGGAGGCGTCCCGGCGTGCGGCCCCGGGAGCGGTGGTCGTCCACATCGGACTGGGGCAGGCGAGCGGCGGCCTCGATGTCCGCCGCATGACGCTGCAGGAAATCACCTTCATCGGCACCTACACCTACACGGCAAACGACTTCCGCGAGACAGCGGCCGCCATTTTCGACGGTCGCCTGGGCGCGCTTGACTGGGTGCGGAAGCGCCCGCTGGAGGAGGGCGCGGCGGCGTTTGCCGATCTTCTCTCCGGCTCTGTCAACGCGCCGAAGATCATCCTGAAACCACATCTCACCTGAAAGGAAAGCCGGATGGCTGAAATTCCTCAATTGCTCGTCCACCAAGCGGAGGACAACGTCGGTGTCGTCGTCGTCGAGGGGCTCAAGGCCGGCACCGACATGCTGTGCTGCGTCACGCATGACAATTCGACGTTTCGCCTGACGTCCAAGGCGGATGTGCCGATTGGGCACAAGATCGCGCTGACGGATCTGAAGTCAGGCGACACCGCGATCAAATACGGTGAGGATATCGGCAAGTTCATCGCCGACATCGAAAAGGGCGCTCACGTCCACACCCACAATTGCAAAACCAAGCGCTGGTAAGGACGGATCCCATGGCTTCGAAATACTCAAACATCACCATCAACGCCTACCGTCGCGAGAACGGCCGGGTGGGCGTGCGCAACCATGTCTTGATCCTGCCGCTTGACGACATTTCCAACGCGGCCTGCGAGGCGGTGGCCAACAACATCAAGGGCACGCTGGCACTCCCGCATGCTTATGGGCGCCTGCAGTTCGGCGAGGATCTCGATCTTCACTTCCGCACGATCATCGGCACCGGCGCCAACCCCAATGTCGCCGCCTGCGTTGTGATCGGCATCGAGCCGGGCTGGACCCAGAAGGTCGTCGACGGCATCGCCGCCACCGGCAAGCCGGTGAAGGGCTTTTCCATCGAGCAGAACGGCGATCTGAAGACGATCATGGACGCCTCGCGCACGGCGAAGGACTTCGTGCATTTCGCCTCCGAGCTGCAGCGCGAGGAATGCTCGATCTCCGAGCTTTGGGTCTCGACCAAATGCGGCGAGAGCGACACGACGACCGGCCTCGGCTCCTGCCCGACGGTCGGCAACATGTACGACAAGCTGCTGCCGGAAGGCATCTACGGTTGCTTCGGTGAAACCTCCGAGATCACCGGTGCGGAGCACATCTGCCAAAAGCGTGCGGTCAACGAAGAGGTTGGCGAGCGCTGGTACAAGATGTGGAAGGCCTATCAGGACGATGTCATCTTTGCGCATCAAACCGATGACCTCTCCGACAGCCAGCCGACCAAGGGCAACATTGAGGGCGGTCTGACGACCATCGAGGAGAAGGCGCTCGGCAATCTGGAAAAGATCGGCCGCACGTCCGAGTTCATCGACATTCTGGAACCGGCCGAGGCGCCGAAGTCCGGAAAGGGCCTCTACTTCATGGATTCCTCGTCGGCGGCAGCAGAATGCGTGACGCTGATGGCGGCGGGCGGCTATGTCGTTCACACCTTTCCGACCGGGCAGGGCAATGTGATCGGCAATCCGATCGTACCGGTGATCAAGATCACCGCGAACCCGCGCACGGTCCGCACCATGAGCGAGCATGTCGATGTCGACGTGTCGGGTATCTTGCGTCGCGAGATGACGATCGACGAGGCCGGCGACGAGCTGATCGAGATGATCCGGCGCACCTCCAACGGCCGGGCAACGGCCGCTGAGGCACTCGGTCATCGGGAATTCTCGATGACAAAGCTCTACCGCAGCGCCTAAACGTCTGTATCAACACACAACGCTGCCCGGGCGCGTGGTCCGGGCAGCCGCACAGGTGCATTGTGGTTTCAGCTTCGCTTGCAAAAATGAAATCCGGATGGGGTCCGCTGTTCCCCGGTTTATTGCTCGCAGCCACGGTTGCGACAGCGGCGAAATTTCTCGGCGAGCACTATGGCGCGCCGGTCATGCTCTTCGCATTGCTGATCGGCATGGCGTTCAATTTCCTGGCGAGCGACGAGCGCTTTGCAAAGGGCATCGAGTTTGCGTCCAAGACGTTGTTGCGGGCCGGCATCGTGCTGCTCGGCATGCGCATCACCGGGGCGGATATCGTTTCGCTCGGCCTGTCCACCTTTCTGACCGTCGTCGGCCTGATGGCCCTGACCATCGGCTGCGGATTCGTTTGCGGCCGGATTTTCGGCAAGGGCTGGCGCTTTTCGTTGCTGACCGGCGGGTCGGTTGCGATCTGCGGCGCCTCGGCGGCGCTCGCCATCGCCTCGATCATCCCGCACAATGACAAGACGGAACGCAACACGCTGTTCACCGTCGTGTCCGTGACCACGATCTCGACCATCGCGATGATCATCTATCCGATCCTGTTTTCCCTGCTTGGTCTGACCGACGATCAAAGCGGCTTTCTTGTCGGTGCGACCATCCACGATGTCGCGCAGGTCGTCGGCGCCGGCTATTCCATTTCCGCCGAGGCGGGCGATGTCTCCACCATCATCAAGCTGCTGCGGGTGACCATGCTGCCGGTTGTGCTGATCGTTGTCGTGCTGGCGCTGGCGAAATCCGGCGCCAGCGGCAGCGGAAAGGTGCGTCTTCCGCTCTTCGTCGTCGGCTTTGCCGCTCTGACCACGCTGAACAGCTTCGGTGTTATTCCCGAGGTCGTGACCACGGTCGGTGTCAACGCATCGTCCTGGATGCTGGTGATCGCCATTTCCGCGCTTGGCGTGCGCACCAACATGAAGGACATGCTTCAGCTCGGGTGGCAGCATGTGGCCGTGATCCTGGTCGAGACCCTGTTCCTGCTGACAATGGCACTGATCGCGGTGGAGATTGGTCTCGTCGGCTCCGTTTCGTTCTGACGGCGCGCGACGCCCGGCCAACCGCAATCCGCACAGACCCGAGGGCACGTTTGGCGAGGCCTTCCCCTGGCGCTTGCGCGTGACACGATGCCGCAGACCGCGGTGGGGCTTTGAATGGGTATTTAAAATACCAATTTGAAGAGCTACAGATCGGGCCACCTCTTGATTGTGGAGTTGGCGATGCGACTGACAGCCTTTACGGATTTCGGATTACGCGCGCTCATGCGCATGGCCGGGGAACCGGAGCGGGCCTTGTCCACGGCAGAGCTCGCCGGCGAATTCCGGATTTCGCGCAATCATCTTGCAAAGGCGGTTGCCGCGTTGTCCGCCGCCGGCTTTGTCGAAACGCGGCGGGGCGGGGGCGGCGGTGCGGTGCTTGCCCGCAGTGCCGCGCAAATGCCGCTCGGCGACATCGTGGCCGTGCTCGAGCAGCGAAGCCCGCTGGTCGAGTGCTTCCAATCCGATGGCGGAGATTGCGTCGTGACGCCGGTGTGCCGCCTGAAGACAATCCTCGCAGGCGGTCGCCAGCGTTTCCTGGATGAACTGAACCTTTACACGCTGGCGGATTGTGCCCTGCCGGCAAGACGGGAGGCTGCGCAATGACCTCCACGGCCATGCAGATGCGGGCCTGGCGCGGCACGGCGCTCCTGAGCTACGGCTTTCGACCCTTCTTCCTGGGCGGAGCGGCCTGGGCCGCGTTTGCAATGGTTCTCTGGTTGCCGATGTTGACCGGCCACATCGTCCTGCCGACGGCCTTCGACCCGGTGTCCTGGCATGCGCATGCGTTTCTCTATGGCTATCTGGGAGCGGTCGTCGCGGGTTTCATGCTCACGGCCGTGCCGAACTGGACCGGACGCTTGCCGATCGTCGGCTGGCGGCTCGGTATCCTGGCCCTGACCTGGCTTGCGGGGCGTGTTGCGGTGGCGTTCTCCGCCGGACTGCCGCCCGGTCTCGTCGCCATGATCGATCTTGCCTTTCCCGTTGTTTTCGCGCTGGCGGTCGGGCGGGAAATCGTTGCGGGAAAGAATTGGCGCAATCTGATCGTGCTCGGCATGTTGACCGTCTTCATCGCCGGAAATGCTGTCTTCCATTGGGAGGCCGCACGCGGGGACTACGCGGCCGGCGGAACGGGGCTGCGGATCGGCCTTGGCGCCGCGCTGATGATGATCGCCGTGATCGGCGGGCGCATCATTCCCTCGTTCACCCGCAACTGGCTCGCGAAACGCAAACCCGGACGCTTGCCGGTCCCGCCCATGCAACGCTTCGACAAGCTCACGCTTGTCGTGCTGCTGGTGTCGTTGCTTCTGTGGGTCGTGCTGCCGGTGAGCCCCTGGACCGGTGTGGCATTGGTTGCTTGCGGCGTGTTGCATCTTGGCCGTCTTGCCCGATGGGCGGGCGATCGGACTTTGACCGAGCCGTTGGTGGCGGTCCTGCACGTCGGCTATTCGTTCCTGCCTCTTGGCGCGCTGTTTCTTGGCGTTACGATCCTGCTTGAGGACGATCCGGTGCGGACGGCGTCCCAGCATCTGTGGATGGGCGGAGCGCTGGGATTGATGACGCTGGCGGTCATGACGCGGGCGACTCTCGGACACACAGGACGTCCCTTGCACGCCGGAGCGGCGACGCTTGCAGTCTATGCAGCGCTTGTCGGATCGGTCCTTGCGCGTTTTGCCGCAGGTTTCTGGCCCGATGCCGCAACACTGCTCCATGGCGCGTCCGCCGGTCTCTGGCTCGCGGCCTTCGCCGGATATGCAGCCGCCTACGGTCCCTCCCTGTGCCGGCGTCCGCCGGGCAAGGCCGGGTGAGGGGCGCGCATGACCGAATGGGGAGAATTCGCGCTCGCTTTCGCCGCATTCCTGACGACGCATTCCGTGCCGATCCGGCCGCCAATGCGGCCCGTCCTGATTGCCTTGCTCGGACCGCGCGGGTTCACGCTTGCCTATTCGCTGCTTTCCCTGGGCGCTCTTGCCTGGTTGATCGCGGCCGCAGGGCGTGCGCCCTATGTCGCCTTGTGGCATTGGGCGCCCTGGCAGAACCATCTGACCCTGTCCCTGATGCTTCCCGTGTGCCTGCTCCTCGCTCTCGCCATCGTGCGTCCGAATCCCTTGTCCTTCGGCGGAGCCGGCAACGACCGCTTTGATCCCGTCCGTCCCGGCATCGTGCGGCTTGTCCGCCACCCGCTTCTGCTGGCGCTGGCGCTATGGGCTGCGGCGCACCTGGTCCCGAACGGCGATCTTGCCCATGTGCTCCTTTTTGGCGTCTTCGCGGCTTTCGCAGCGCTTGGCGGACGGTTGGTGGACCGGCGCAAACAGCGCGAACTGGGCGCTCGGTGGCACAGTCTGCGCGCGGAGATCAAGGCCCAACCGGTGTTTGCGGGGCCGGCATCCTGGTCGGGACTGTGGCTGCGCCTGGGCACCGGGGTCGCGCTTTATGCGGCGCTCCTCCTGGCGCATCCATGGCTTTTCGGCGTCAGTCCGCTGTCCTAGGTCAGCCGGCCGCTTCTGCTCAGGTTGAATAGTCGTCGATCAGCGGGCTGGGCTTTGCGAATTTCTCCAGATCGCCCTGGTCCTTGATGGTGATGCGGGTGCCGGTCACGTTCACGCCATAGGGCTGGAGCCCCTTGAAGGCGCGGCTCAGGTTCTCTGGCGTCATGCCGAGAAAGGACGCCAGTCTCCGCTTTTCGAAAGGCAGGTCGAACCCGGCCTCTCCGGCAGTGCGCTTTTGTTGACGCAGAAGAAAATTCGCAAGGCGCTCCAACGAGGTTCTGAGTTTCAGGTCTTTCTGCGTCTTGATGACGGACCGGTAGCATTGCGCCAGTTCGGTCACGATCGCCCGCGCGAAATCACTGTCGGCGTTGAAGGCGGCGCGGACATCCTGGCTCGGGATCAGCGCGATCCGGCTCTTCTCGAGCGTTCGCGCCGACATGAGATTGGGCGCATCGCGGATTGTTGCGGCAAGAATGAAGGTGGAGATCGGGCGGACGGTCGCCATGCTGGTCTCGCGTCCGTTCCAGCTGCAAAAGAGATCCACCGAACCTGTCAGCACGACATGCAGGAAATCGCTGGGGTCGCCCTCGGTGATCATCTCAATCTGGGGCGGGAAGGCCTGCACATAGGCCCCGCGCATGAGCGACATGAAGTTCTCATGGGCCATGTCCGAAAACAAATGGAGTTCCCGGATGTCCGGATAATCCGACTCGGGCATCTCTTTGCGCACGTGTACCCACCTCACTGCCAGTGTTCGATAGCTTGACAATTATCAAGCATTGAATTGATCCGCGTTTCAACCTGCCTTGATCGCCAATCGTCCGTTACGTGATATTATTCTGCAAGTCATTTATTTATAATGGTTTTTTGTTTGGAATTGATCTGGATCAACCTTTCCGGGCGGTTTGTCCCGCAGTTCTCTCCCCATGCCTGTCGCGGGTCAATGCGCGGGTACACAGGTTTGGAGAGACAGCTCATGCACACACTCGACGGCGTCTCGCGTTCGGATCAGTACCGGGCCCTGGGACTCAGCACCTTCGCCTTCACGGTCTGCTTTGCGGTTTGGACGATCTTTTCGATCATCGGGGTACAGATCAAGCAGGACTTGGGACTGAATGACACGCAGTTCGGCCTGCTGGTCGCAACCCCGATCCTGACCGGCTCCGTGAGCCGGATTTTCCTCGGCGTCTGGACCGAGCAGTTCGGTGGTCGGATCATGTTCCCGCTGCAGATGCTGGTAACGGCGGTAGCGGTGTGGTTGCTGACCAGCGTGCAGACCTATGAGGTCTTCCTTCTCGCAGCCCTCGGACTCGGGTTGGCCGGCGGGTCCTTCATCGTTGGCGTGGCCTATACCTCGCGCTGGTTCGACAAGGAGCATCAGGGAACCGCGCTCGGCATCTTCGGGGCCGGCAATGTGGGTGCTGCCGTAACCAATTTCGCAGCGCCGTTTCTGGTGGTCGCCCTCGGTTGGGAAGGGACCGCGCGGGTTTACGCCATCGTTCTCGCGGTTGTCGCGGTCCTCTTCTACCTGCTGGCCAAGACCGACCCGGTCCAGGAACAGCGCAGGCGCACAGGCGCCCGTCCGGTGTCGGCCGGATCGATGCTCGAGCCGCTGAAGGACATTCAGGTCTGGCGCTTCGCCACCTATTATTTCTTCGTCTTCGGCGCCTTCGTTGCGCTCGCCAGTTTCCTGCCGCGTTACTATGTCGGCGCCTACGGGATGGCGCTGACCTCAGCGGGTGTCCTGGCGGGGCTCTACTCGCTTCCCGGCTCGGTCTTCCGCGCCCTTGGCGGATGGATGTCAGACAAGTGGGGGGCCCGGTTCGTCATGTATCTGACGTTCATCGGTTCGCTCGCGATCCTCTTCGTCATGAGCTACCCGCAGACGAGTTATGTCGTGCGAGGCATCACAGGGCCGATCGAGTTCAGCTTCGGGCTTTCCGTCAGCGTGTTTGTCACGATGACCGTCATTCTCGGTTTCCTGATGAGCCTCGGCAAGGCGGCGGTCTACAAGCATATCCCGGTCTACTACCCGCATCACGTCGGCTCGGTCGGCGGTCTTGTGGGGATGATCGGTGGATTGGGCGGCTTCTTTCTGCCAATCGCCTTCGGCGTGCTGCTCGATCTCACCGGCGTCTGGACGGCTCCGTTCATGCTGCTCTTCGTGATCGTCGCGATCTCGACCGTCTGGATGCACGTCGCCATCCGGCGCATGGAGCGCGCCCGTCATCCGGGTCTGGCTGAGGAGACCTTCCTGTCCGACGTGCCGCAAGAACCGCATCCCGCCCCGGAGCCGCGCCCGTCGCGTACGTCGCCCTCGGCCACCCAGCCGGCGGCATGAGTTGAAAGGCCGGCGGCCCGCCCGAAGCGGGAGGGCCGCCCTCGCAATCCGCGTCTCAAAGGACCTATTTCATGGCGACTACAAACACGCATGCCGGGCGGAAAGGTCACACATTGACCGACTGGCGTCCCGAAGACGATGCTTTCTGGAACACCAGCGGTCATGGCATCGCGACCCGCAATCTCTGGATTTCCATTCCCAATCTGCTGCTGGCTTTTTCCGTCTGGATGGTCTGGTCGGTCGTCGTCGCCAAGCTTCCGGCGATCGGCTTCGATTATTCCACCGGTCAGTTGTTCTGGCTGGCGGCGCTGCCGGGTCTTTCGGGAGCGACGCTCAGGATCTTCTACAGCTTCATGATCCCGATCTTCGGCGGTCGCAAATGGACCGCAATCTCGACGGCGACGCTGCTTCTGCCGGCGCTCGGAATCGGCTTTGCCGTGCAGAACCCGGACACGCCCTATGCGATGTTCCTCGTCCTGGCGCTGATGTGCGGCTTCGGCGGCGGCAACTTCGCGTCCTCGATGGCCAACATCGCCTATTTCTACCCGAAGAAGACCAAGGGGAACGCGCTGGCGCTGAATGCCGGTCTCGGAAACCTGGGCGTCTCGGTGATGCAGTTCGTCGTGCCCATGGTTATCACCGCCAGCGTCTTCGGCGCGATCGGCGGCGAGCCGGTCACGCTTGAGGACGGCAGCCAGCTCTGGATCCAGAACGCAGGCTTCATCTGGGTGCCGTTTATCGTGCTCAGCGCCATCGCCGCATGGTTCGGGATGAACGATATCGCCGACGCCAAGGCCTCCTTCAGGGACCAGGCGGTGATCTTCAAGCGCTTCCACAACTGGGTGATGTGCATTCTCTACACCGGCACCTTCGGCAGCTTCATCGGCTATGCCGCCGGATTCCCGCTGTTGATGAAGACGCAGTTTCCGGACGTGAACGTGCTGCAATATGCCTTCCTGGGGCCGCTGGTGGGTGCGCTCAGCCGCGCGGCGACCGGCTGGGTGTCCGACCGCTTCGGCGGAGGGCGCGTCACCTTTTGGACGTTCCTGGGCATGATCGTGGCCGTCTGGGGCGTCCTGCAGTTCCTGCCGACCGCGGCAAGCCCGGCCGGGAACTTCTGGGGGTTCTTCGCCTGCTTCATGGCGCTGTTCTTCCTGACCGGGGTCGGCAATGCGTCTACCTTCCAGATGATCCCGACGATCATGCGCCGGGAGGTGCCGCGGCTGATGCCGGAGCTGGACGAGGCTGCGACCCTGAAGCAGTCCGAACGCGAAAGTGCGGCGATCATCGCCTTCACTTCGGCCATCGCCGCCTATGGGGCCTTCTTCATTCCCAAGGCCTACGGCACGTCGATTTCCATGACCGGCGCCCCCAACGGCGCGCTCTGGGGCTTCCTCGCCTTCTACGTGGTCTGCATCGCGATCACCTGGATTTTCTACAGCCGCAAGAACGCACCGGTGCCGTGCTGACCCATCCACGCACCCGGTCGCGCGGTCCGCGCGCGACGGGGAGCCACAGGAGATGACGATATGAGCCACTTGCTCGACAGACTGAACTTCCTGACGCCCAAGCAGTTGGAAACCTTCTCGAACGGTCACGGTCAGGTCACCCGCGAAAACCGCGACTGGGAGGACACCTACCGGAACCGCTGGCGGCACGACAAGATCGTGCGCTCGACCCATGGCGTGAACTGCACGGGATCGTGTTCCTGGAAGATCTATGTGAAATCCGGCATCGTGACCTGGGAGACCCAGCAGACCGACTATCCGCGCACCCGGCCCGACCTGCCGAACCACGAACCTCGCGGCTGTGCGCGCGGTGCGTCCTACAGCTGGTATCTCTACAGCGCGAACCGGGTGAAGAACCCTCTGGTGCGCGGTCGGCTGATGAAGGTCTGGCGCGAACTGCGTGAGACCCTCAGCCCGATCGAGGCCTGGACCAGGCTGCAAAACGATCCGGTTTTGCGCGCCTCCTATGTCGAGACACGCGGCAAGGGCGGGTTCGTCCGCGCGACATGGGACGAGGCGACGGAAATCGTTGCCGCCGCCAATGCCTATACCGCCAAGACCTATGGACCCGATCGCGTCTTCGGGTTTTCGCCGATCCCGGCCATGTCGATGGTCAGCTATGCGGCCGGTTCGCGGTACCTGAGCCTGCTCGGCGGCGTCTGCATGAGCTTTTATGACTGGTACTGCGACCTGCCGCCGGCAAGTCCGATGACCTGGGGCGAGCAGACGGACGTTCCCGAAAGCGCCGACTGGTACAACGCCGGCTACCTGTTGCTCTGGGGCTCGAATGTGCCGCAGACGCGCACGCCCGACGCGCATTTCTATACCGAGGCGCGCTACAAGGGCACTAAATCCGCGGTCATCTGTCCCGATTACTCCGAGGCCGCGAAGTTCGGCGACGTCTGGCTGAATGCCAAGCAGGGCACGGACGCAGCCCTTGCCATGGCCTTTGGTCACGTGATCCTGCGCGAGTTTCATCTTGATCGGCAGGCGGAGTATTTCGAGGAGTATTGCCGCAAGTATTCCGACTTCCCGATGCTGGTCCGGCTCGACGAGACAGACGGCAGGGTGGTCCCCGGCCGCTTCCTGCGCGCCGACGACCTCGACGGCAAGCTTGGCGAAGCCAACAATCCGGAATGGAAAACCGTCGCTTACGACGAGGTGTCGAGCGGCTTCGTCGCCCCGAACGGGTCCATCGGATACCGCTGGGGCGAAGATGGCGAGTGGAATCTCGAGGAACGCGCCAGCAAGGCCGACACGAAGCTGAAGATGAGCCTCGTGCTTGAGGAAGATCACGACGACGTTGTCGGCGTGGACTTTCCCTATTTCGGCGGCGAGTCCTTCGGCCAGTTCCAGACCGACGCCGATCATCCCAAGGTTTTGACAAGAAACATTCCGGTCAAGCGCGTGCGCACGCCCGACGGCGAGATCGCGGTTGCGACCGTGTTCGACCTGTTTTGCGCCAACTACGGCCTGGATCGCGGGCTCGGCGGCGACTGGGTGACCAGCGATTTTGCCGACGAGATGCCCGGTACGCCGGCCTGGGCGCAAAAGATCACGGGCGTTTCCGCCGACAAGATCATCCATGTCGCGCGCGAGTTCGCGCGAAACGCGGAGAAGACCAACGGCAAGTCGATGATCATCATCGGTGCTGCGATGAACCACTGGTTCCACATGGACATGAACTATCGTGGCGTCATCAACATGCTGGTGATGTGCGGCTGCGTCGGGCAGTCCGGCGGTGGCTGGGCCCACTACGTGGGGCAGGAGAAGCTTCGTCCGCAAACGGGCTGGCAGCCGCTCGCCTTCGCGCTCGACTGGAACCGTCCGCCACGGCACATGAACTCGACCAGCGCGTGGTACGCGCATACCGATCAATGGCGCTACGAGACATTGGCCGCGTCCGAAATCCTCTCGCCGACCGCGCCCGAGGGCGACTGGGATGCAAGCCTGATCGACTACAACATCCGCGCCGAGCGCATGGGATGGCTGCCATCCGCGCCGCAGCTCAAGACCAATCCGCTGGAGGTCGCAAAGGCCGCGAAGGCGGCGGGCAAGGACGTTCCCGCCTATGTCGCCGAGCAGCTCAAGTCGGGCGATCTGGAGATGTCGTGCCACGATCCGGACGATCCGGCGAACTGGCCGCGCAACCTGTTCGTCTGGCGCTCCAACCTCCTGGGATCCTCCGGCAAGGGGCATGAGTATTTCCTCAAGCACCTTCTCGGCACCGATCACGGCGTGATGGGCAAGGATCTGGGCGAGGAAGGGCGCCAGCTTCCAAGGGAGGCGAAATGGCACAAGGAGGGGCCGCGCGGAAAGCTCGACCTTCTGGTGACCATCGATTTCCGCATGTCCACCACCTGCGTCTATTCCGACATCGTCCTGCCGACGGCCAGTTGGTACGAGAAGGACGACATGAACACCTCGGACATGCATCCGTTCATCCATCCGCTGCAGGCGGCGGTGGATCCGGCCTACGAGAGCAAGTCCGACTGGGAGATCTTCAAGTCCATCGCCCGCAAGGTGCAGGACGTCGCGCCGGAAATCCTCGGCAAGGAAACCGACATCGTCGCGCTTCCGATCCTGCACGACACGCCGGCCGAGATCGCGCAGGACCAGGTCCGGGACTGGAAGAAGGGTGAATGCGAGCTGATCCCGGGCAAGACGGCCCCGAATTTCATTGCCGTCGAACGCGACTACACGGCGATCTACGACCGGTTCGTCGCGCTTGGCCCGCTCATGGACAAGCTCGGAAACGGCGGCAAGGGCATCAGTTGGAATACCCAGAGCGAGATCGACAATCTCTCCGCCATGAACGGCGTGCACACGAAAGGATCGGCAGCCGGTCGGCCGAAGATCGAAACGGCCATCGACGCCTGCGAGGTGATCCTCATGCTGGCGCCGGAAACCAACGGCGAGGTTGCGGTCAAGGCATGGCAGGCGCTGGAAAAGGCCACCGGACGTGCGCACACGCATCTGGCGGATGGCGAACATCACAACAAGATCCGCTTCAACGACATCGCAGCCCAGCCGCGCAAGATCATCTCGTCGCCGACCTGGTCGGGCATCGAAAGCGAGAAGGTCAGCTACAACGCCGGCTACACCAACGTGCACGAGCTTATTCCCTGGCGCACGCTGACCGGGCGTCAGCAGCTTTATCAGGACCATCTGTGGATGCGCGCGTTCGGGGAGGGCTTCATGTCCTATCGCCCGCCTGTCGACCTCAAGACGGTGGGGGCGGAGATCAATGCCGAAGCGCGCGACGGCGCTGCACACGTGGTGCTGAACTTCATCACGCCGCACCAGAAGTGGGGCATCCACTCCACCTACACCGACAACCTGCTGATGCTGACCCTCAACCGTGGAGGTCCGGTGATCTGGATTTCCGAGAACGACGCGAGGATCGCGGGGATCGTCGATAACGACTGGGTGGAACTCTACAACGTCAACGGGGCGCTGACCGCGCGGGCCGTGGTGTCCCAGCGGATCAAGGACGGCACCACGTTCATGTATCACGCCCAGGAAAAGATCGTGAACACACCCGGGTCCGAGAAGACCGGCAAGCGCGGCGGGATCCACAACTCCGTCACGCGCACGGTGCTCAAGCCGACGCACATGATCGGCGGCTACGCCCAGCAATCCTACGGGTTCAACTACTACGGGACCGTCGGATCGAACAGGGACGAATTCGTCATCGTCCGCAAGATGCAGAACGTCGACTGGCTCGACGGCGAAGCGACCGCAAAGGAGGCCGCAGAATGAGAATCCGCGCACAAATCGGCATGGTGCTGAACCTCGACAAGTGTATCGGCTGCCACACCTGCTCGGTCACCTGCAAGAACGTCTGGACCAGCCGCGACGGTGTCGAATACGCCTGGTTCAACAACGTGGAAACCAAGCCCGGCACCGGCTATCCGACCGACTGGGAAAACCAGGCGCGCTGGAAAGGCGGCTGGGAGCGCACGAAATCCGGCAAGCTCCAGCCGAAGCAGGGGGCGAAATGGCGGATCCTGGCGAACATCTTTGCCAATCCCAACATGCCGGAAATCGACGACTACTACGAGCCGTTCGACTTCGACTACGACCATCTGAAATCGGCTCCGGAGATGGAGGCGTTCCCGACGGCGCGTCCCCGCTCCAGGATCACCGGCGAACGGATGGAGAAGATCGAGAAGGGGCCGAACTGGGAGGAGATCCTGGGCGGGGAGTTCTCCAAGCGCTCGCAGGACTATAATTTCGAGGGTATCCAGAAGGAGATCTACGGGGAATACGAGAACACCTTCATGATGTATCTCCCCCGTCTGTGCGAGCACTGCCTCAATCCGACCTGCGTCTCGTCATGTCCCTCGGGTGCGATCTACAAGCGCGAGGAAGACGGGATCGTCCTGATCGATCAGGAGAAATGCCGCGGCTGGCGGATGTGCGTCTCCGGCTGTCCCTACAAGAAGATCTATTACAACTGGTCCACCGGAAAGTCGGAAAAGTGCACGCTGTGCTATCCGCGCATCGAAAGCGGAAATCCCACGGTTTGCTCCGAGACCTGCGTCGGACGGATCCGCTATCTCGGCGTGATGCTCTATGACGCCGACAAGATCGAGGAAGCGGCAAACGCCCCGGAGACGACGGATCTCTACGATGCCCAGCTTGGCGTCTTCCTCGATCCGAACGATCCGGCGATCATCGAGGCCGCGCGCGCCGACGGCATTCCCGAGGACTGGATCAAGGCCGCGCGGGAAAGCCCGATCTGGAAGATGGCGATGGAGTGGAAGGTCGCCTTTCCGCTGCATCCCGAATACCGGACGCTGCCGATGGTCTGGTACATCCCGCCGCTCAGTCCCATCCAGAATGCCGCGGAAGCGGGCGCCATCGGGATGGACGGCGACATGCCGGACGTCCGCAATCTGCGCATCCCCCTGCGGTATCTCGCCAACATGCTCACGGCGGGCGACGAGGCACCGGTGGCAACCGCTCTGGAACGCATGCTTGCGATGCGCTCCTACATGCGCGCCAAGACGGTGGACGGCGTCAACGACGAGGCGGTCGCCGCTCGGGTCGGCCTGACGGGGGCGATGATCGAGGACATGTACAAGATCATGGCCCTTGCGGACTACGAGGATCGCTTCGTGATCCCGACCACCCACCGCGAACAGGTCGAGGACGCCTACGACCTCAAGGGCGGCTGCGGCTTCACCGACGGCAATGGATGTTCTACCGGCATCTCCAAGGGATCGCTGTTCGGCGGCTCCAAGAAGCCGCTGAAGATGCCCAAGGAGGTGATGTGATGGACCGCACCCTGAAAGCGATATCCCTGATCCTCAGCTATCCGACGCGGGCCTTGCAGATGGACATCCCGGAAATCGCGGCTGTCGTGGCGTCCGATTCCCGCCTGACGGCGGCGGCTCGCCGGGACCTGCGCCCGCTTCTGGAAGATCTCGGCTCAGGCGACATCTACGAACTCGAGGAGCGCTATGTAATGCTCTTCGACCGGTCGCGCACCCTGTCTCTCAACCTGTTCGAACATGTCCACGGCGAGAGCCGCGACCGGGGCGGAGCAATGGTCAGCCTGCTGGAGACCTACCGGGACGGCGGCTTCGAACCGGCGACCTGCGAGCTCCCGGATCATCTGCCCGTCCTGCTGGAATTCCTGGCGACACGGCCGTTTGCGGACACGCAGGCCATTCTGGCCGATGCCGCGCACATCCTGGAGGCCCTGAATGCGCGTCTCTCGCGGCGGGAAAGCGTCTATGCGGCGGTTTTCAATGCGCTGCTGCAGTTGAGCGGTGACAGGGCGGATAGGGCCGCCGTCGCCGAACTGCTGGAGCAACCCGAGGTCGATCCTGACGACCTGGAGGCGCTGGACGAGGTCTGGGAGGAAAGCGAAGTGCGTTTCGGACCCGACCCCGATGCCGGATGCCCGCAGGTGCGCGACATGCTTGCGCGAATGGATACGCCGGCCGGAGACGCGTCCCGGCACGCGGGCGAATAGGGAGATCAAGCACATGTTTGGAAATTTCGACATCGACTACTTCATCTTCGGGATCATGCCCTATGTCGCTTTGACCGTGCTGATCGTCGGGTCGATCGCGCGTTATGAACGCGATCCCTTCACCTGGAAATCGTCGTCCAGCCAGCTGCTGCGGCACAAGCAGCTGTTTTGGGGTTCCGTGCTGTTTCATGTGGGCATCATCGTCGTGTTCTTCGGTCATCTCGTCGGGCTGTTCACGCCGATCTGGGTGCTGGATGCGCTGGGCGTTCCCTATGCGCTCAAGCAATGGCTGGCGGTTTTGATCGGCGGGATCGCCGGCGTGTTCGCGCTCATCGGCGCATCGATGCTGATCCATCGCAGGGTCACCGACCCGCGCATCTGGCAAACCACCAGTTTTGCCGACATCGGCATTCTGGTGTTGATCTGGCTGCAGCTGTTCATTGGTCTCGGGACGATCTTCCTGACGCTTCAGCACATGGACGGATCCGAGATGGTTCGCTTCATGACCTGGTCCCAGAGCGTGGTGATGCTCAATCTGAATGCCTGGGCGATGGTCGTCGACGTGCACTGGCTCTACAAGACCCACATCTTCCTCGGCCTTTTGATCACCATCCTGTTTCCGTTCACGCGACTGGTGCACATCTTCTCCGGCTTCGCGGCGCCAGTTCGCTACCTGCTTGCACGGCCGGGTTACCAGATCGTCCGCTCGCGCCGGCAGACACCATTGCCGCCGCGGTCGTCCGGGCAGGCACCCCGTTCCACACCCACGACGCCAGCGGAGTGAGACCCATGAGTGCCAATCCAAGAACGGTGTTTTCCGTCAACGGACAGACGGTTGCCGGCGAGGACACGACGCCGGCGGCCATCGAGACAACGGTCAGCGTCAATGGAAAGGTGATCGACAGCCGGACAATCGCCGCGGAGGCCCAGAACCACGAGGCGCCCAGGGGCAAGCCCGGCCTGGCGTGGAAGAAGGCGGCCAATGCCGTTGCCCTGCGCACGCTTCTGCTTGAGGACGCGCGGCGCCGTGGCCTTGAACCCGACCCCGTGGAGGTCGGCCCCAACCGGTACGAGACCGAAGAGGAATCGCTCATCCGGGCGCTTCTGGAAATCGCCGTCGAAATCGAGCCGCCCACGGAAGCGGAGATCAGCGCCGAATGGGTGCGCGACCCCGACCGGTTTCGCGCGCCGCCGCTCTGGGAGGTCTCGCATCTTCTTGTCGCTTGCGATCAGGCCGACAAGGCGCAGGCCGAGGTGGCAAGGGCGAGAGCGGTCGACCTGGCGCAGCGTGCGCTCGACGATCCGGCCGGGTTTTCGCGCCTGGCGTCGGAACACAGCGATTGCGGATCGAAGTCTTCCGGGGGCGCGCTGGGTCAGCTTAGCCCCGGTGATACCGTCCCGGAATTCGAAGCCGTCCTGCGCCGCCTTGCAGAGGGCGAAATCACGCCCGACCCGGTCCCGACCCGCCATGGATGGCACCTCATCCGGATGGATGCGGCGGCACCCGGCGCCGTCCTGCCGTTCGAGGCGGTGCGCGACAAGATCGCAGCGGCGATGGAAAAGGCCGCATGGGCACGGGAGGCCCGCGCGTTCGTCAACCGGTTGGTCGCCGACGCCGACATCGCCGGTGTCGACCTGCACCCGGTCTAGCCGAAGGGAAGGGGAAACCCATGCGCAGCGATGCAGACCAGGGGCGGCGGGGCGATTGCATGCGACCAACCGATCGGAGCCTGCTGAGCGATCCGTTGACCTTCTTTCACGAGGATCACCTGCGCGAACGGGAAATCTGCGCCATGCTCGAAAGGATCGCCACCTCCGAAGCGCCGCAGGGCTGTGCGGTGACCCATGTTCTCGGGTTCTTGAGGGAAGAACTTCCTCTTCACCTGGAAGATGAGGAACAGGATCTGTTTCCTCTGCTCAGGCGTCGATGCGATCCTTCGGATGAGATCGGGAAGGCCATCGACCGCCTCGCAAGTGACCACCGGCGTTGCGATGTAGAGACGCCGTCCATCGTGGCAGCGCTCGCGCGGCTGGAGCCCGGCGGGGAAGGCCTGTCCCCGGACGAGCGCGAGCGTGTGGTCGCTTTCGTCGGTCATGCCAGAAGCCATCTGATCTTTGAGAACGCGATCATTCTGCCGTTCGCCAGGCTGCGCCTGAGCGAAAACGACCTGCACACCCTGACCCTGCGGATGAGACAGCGCCGTGGATTGAGCCGACCGACGGAGACGATACATGCTGGCTGATCTGCTGGAGCGAAACATCGTGTGGTCACAGGCCCGCAGCTCCGAGGACCCGGGGTATTTCTTGCGGCTTGCCTCGCAGCAAACGCCTGAATTCTTCTGGATCGGCTGCTCCGACAGCCGTGTACCGGCAAATGTCGTTGCCGGTCTCGATCCGGGCGAGGTCTTCGTCCATCGCAACGTGGCGAATGTGGTTCATTCCTCGGACATGAACCTCCTGTCGGCGCTCGAGTTCGCGGTCGATGCACTGAAGGTGCGCGAGATCATCGTCTGCGGTCACTACGGATGTGGCGGCGTGAAAGCCGCGACGGAAGACATGCCGCACGGATTGGCCGACCACTGGCTGGAGCCGATACGACGGCTTGCACGGGCCTATGCGCTGGATCTGGCCAAATGCGCGGACGTCGACGAACGGCGCGACCAGTTGGCGGAACTGAATGTGATCGAGGGCGTTCGCCGCGTCGCGGAAACGCCCATCGTTCAAAAGGCCTGGACCCGTCGCACGGATCTTCGCGTTCATGGCTTGATCTACGGGCTCAAGAATGGGCGATTGCGCAATCTCGATTGTTCGGTCGGACCCGGGCACTTCCTGAAGGAGGCGGTGAAATGACGGTCCTGCTGAAAAGCATGCCCGCCGGTTGCGGATGTGATGCACCGGAACATGCCAAGACACTCGTCAGCATCGATGAAGCGCTGCGCCGGATCTCTCAGGCGGTATGTCCCGTGAAGGAGACGGAGCGCCTTGCGCTTGGCGATGCCATCGGACGCATATTGGCCGAGCCGGTGCAAAGCCGTGGCGCGATGCCGCCGTTCGACAATGCGGCGATGGATGGCTATGCCATCGATGCCGGCGCCTTGAGCGGCAACGGGCCATGGGTGCTGTCCGTTTGCGCGAGGCTGGCTGCCGGGCAACCGGTCGAGACGCCCCTGGCGAACGGGGGCGCGGCCCGGATCTTCACCGGCGCCCAGATTCCCGAAGGCGCGGATACGGTCGTGATGCAGGAACATGTTCGCCGGCTCACGGACACGATCCATCTCGAGCGCAGGCCGGATGCGGGCGCAAACATCCGCCGCGCCGGAAGCGAGATGGATGCGGGTGAAACGGTGCTGGACGCCGGACGCAGTCTGGGGTCCCGCGAGATCGCCGCCTGCGCGGCGGCGGGCGCTGGCGACGTTTCGGTCCGCCGGCGTGTGCGTGTCGCCCTGCTCGTGACGGGGGATGAAGTGCGCCAGGCGGGGTCGGCTCGCGCGGCTGCGCAGATCTGGGATACCAATACCCCGATGCTTCGCGGCGAACTCGCCGGACAAGACGTCGACCTGGTTGTGGTGGAGACGTCTCTCGACAGCCGCGCAGGCCTCAAGGGTCGGCTGGCGGAGGTTGCCTGCGAGGCAGACCTCGTGATTACCACCGGCGGACTTTCGGTCGGTGAGGAAGATCATGTCAGATCGGCGCTTGGCGATCTTGACGCGGACATCCGCTTTGCCGGGGTCGCCATCAAGCCGGGAAAGCCGGTGGCCTTCGGTCGTCTCGGTTCCGCCCTCTGGCTCGGTCTGCCGGGCAATCCGCTCGCGGCCTTCGTCACCTGGCAGCTCTTCGGGACAGCGGTGCTGCGGCGACTGAACGGTCAACCGATCTCCGGCTTGCCAAGGCGCAACGTCGTCACCGCCCATGGAATCCGGCGCAAGGCTGGACGGTGCGAGGTGCGCCCGGTCTCCATCGTCGGTTTTGACGCTTTGGGCCGGGAGGTCGTGACCTTTCAAAACGCAACACATTCCGAACGGGTCGGTCGTTTGCCGGATACCCACGGCCTGATGTTCCTGCCGGCCGAAACGGACATTCTGCCGGAGGGCGCACTCGTCGAGTTCCAGCAATTTCCCGGACTTTGAGGAGAACCCATCATGAAGATCGCCTACACGGTGGCACCTGGACGCGGCGATACCGATCTGCTGCTTTTCGGGCTCTCTCGTTGCCTTCTGGAAAAGGACGTTCGCGCGACGGGGGTGGTACAGATCAACGCGGCGCGCGACGACGCCGGCCCTTGCGATATGGACGTGAAGGTCCTGCCCGATGGACCCGTTATCCGGATTTCGCAAAGCCTGGGCCGGGAGGCGAGGGGATGCCGGCTTGATCCGACCGCGCTGGAACGGGCTGTCGGGCTTGTCGAAACCCGGCTTGCTGCCAGCGTGGACTGTCTGATCGTCAACAAATTTGGCAAGCACGAGGCAGAAGGGCGCGGGTTTCGAACCGCCATCGCCGAGGC
This sequence comes from Stappia sp. ES.058, assembly GCF_900105595.1. Taxonomy (GTDB): domain Bacteria; phylum Pseudomonadota; class Alphaproteobacteria; order Rhizobiales; family Stappiaceae; genus Stappia. Next base: position 1,395,296 of record NZ_LT629784.1, read on the forward strand.
GCTATCGGCAGATATTCCGGTTCTGGTCGGGCTCAATCGCCTCAATGCCGAGGCCTTCCACAAGTTCTCCGGGGGGTTAGCCACGGAGCTGCCTCCGAACATCGAGGATCTCGCCTGCTGGATGACGTCGGTGACAGCGGCGAAGTCGAGCACCGCTTAAGATGCATACGCCCGTCCGGGCGTGTGGCTGCCGGCGGCCGGTCGAACTTCGGTCCTGTTGTGGCGCTTTCGGACAGGTTAGATCATATGATCTTGTTTTTTAGATCATTTGATCTTATGTTGATTGTCGCAACAGGAATCTCCCTATGGAAAACCTCGTGATGGAGCGCGCCGCGCCCGATCGGCAGGCGGTGGCACTCAAAGCCTTCGGGCGCATCGCCGACGCCTGGTCGTTGACCTTGCGCGAGGCCGCAGCGCTTGCCGATATGTCCGATTCGACGTGGAAACGTGCGAAGAAGCCCGGCTATGCAGGGGATCTCACGCGGGATCAGATGTTGCGGTTGAGTGCGCTCGTCGGTCTCTACAAGTCGCTCGAATTGTACTTCAGCGAGCCGCTCTCGCGCGACTGGGTCAAGCTCGCGAACCGCGGGCCGGAATTCGACGGCGTGCGCCCTGTGGATGCGATGATCACGGGCGGTCTTCCCAAGATCTTGCGCGTGCGCACCTATGTCGATGCCTTGCGGGGGGGCGTGTGAGGATCACCGCGATCAACGATCGGGCACTGGTCCGGCTGATTTCGGAAACGCATCACAAGCCGCCCGTGTTACGCGGGCTTGTCGATACGGACGAGGAAGCGGCAATTCTGGCGGATCTGGAAGGCGAAACGAGCGCGCGGCTGATCGCCGAGCGGGAGGGGCGTCCCGATCTCGATCGCCGTGAATTGGCCTTTGCCCGGCGTGCCCATGATCTCCGGCTCTATGGCGAGAGCCATATAAACGCGGCCTTCACCTACACCAGGCCCGCCGGCAACCGCTTCAACAGCGGGGATCGTGGCGCATGGTATTGCGCCTGGGATCTGCTGACGAGTGCACAGGAGGTCGGCTTTCACCGGACGCGGGAACTCGGTTTTGTGGGCCGATACGAGGACGAGGCGCGCTATGTCGAACTGCTTGCCGACTTCATCGGCGATTTTCCCGACCTCCACGGCGCGGCGCATCCGGCGCTCGCGCCCGACCCGCAGGAAGGCTATCCGGCCGGGCAGGCTCTCGCCGCCGATCTGCGCCGAGACGGGCACAGGGGTCTTGTCTATCCGTCTGTCCGGCATGATGAGGGGCGGTGCTTCGTCGCCTTCGATCCCGGCATTGTCCAGAACGTCCGGCCAGGCGCGAGTTGGAAACTCGTTTGGACGGGGTCGCCGGAGTTTGCGGTTGAGGGGGTGTGACGTTGAAGCGGGAGTTCGGTGAGGCGTAGAGAATTTCATCGCATCGTATCCCTGCGCCCGGTAAACAGTCGTTCGTAAGCCTGCCTCATGTCAGCGCACACACTGACGCCGTTTCCTTGGGACTGAAGAGCGCGCGACGGACCGTTTGCGGGGACGGTTTCCACTCTTTTGCAAAGCGCCACGACCGGCGGCGAACCTTCGAAAGCCGTTTTCATGACCACCCCTCAACTCCTGATCTATTCAATCCTTGCCGCCACGATGGGGCTCTTTCTCTGGGGGCGATATAGGCATGACATTGTGGCATTGGCGGCGCTGCTGGCCTGCGTGGTCGCCGGACTGATTCCGGCTGAGGATGCCTTCGCGGGCTTCGGCCACCCGGCGGTGATCACCGTTGCCAGTGTTCTGATTCTGAGCAGAGGCCTTCAGAACACGGGTGCCGTGGACTGGTTGGCGCGAAGCGTCCTGCCGCGCAACGCCGGTCGCTTGACCAGCATGGTGGCACTGATGGGACTTGGCGCGGCGCTGTCCGGTTTCATGAACAATGTCGGAGCGATGGCGCTTTTGATGCCGATCGCACTGCAGCTCTCGAACCGGTTGGAACTGACGCCCGGACAGGTGCTCATGCCGTTGGCCTTTGGCACCATTTTGGGCGGGATGACCACGCTTATCGGGACGCCGCCCAATCTGATTGTTTCGGGTTTTCGGGAGGAAGTCGGGCTGGGGCATTTCGCCATATTCGACTTTGCACCGGTGGGGCTCGCCGTTGCGGTGGCGGGATTGGTCTTTGTGGTCTCTTTCGGTTGGCGCCTGGTGCCCGCGCGCGAATCCGCGACAGGCGAAGGCTTCGAGACCGGTGCATATTTCACGGAATTGCATGTGCCGGAAGACAGCAAGGCGGTCGGCTTGACCCTGCGGGCGTTCGAGCGGGAGATCGAGGACAGCGACGCTCAGGTCGTCGGCCTGGTTCGCAACGAGGTTCGCCTCACCGCGCCGCATGGCGGGCGACATATCCAAGAGCATGACATTCTCGTGCTTGAAGCCGATGTCGATGCGCTGGCTGAGGCGCTGTCGGTATTCGACATGTCGCTCGATCGGCAGAAGGATCAGGCGGAAGACGAAGAGGCTGACCCCAAGGAAGCCGAAACCGAAACCCAGGACGATGAAACCAAGGACGACGACGACCGTCAGGAGCGCGATCGCAACAACGATATCGTTTTGCGTGAACTCGCCGTTCTGCCCGGATCGACGATTGTCGGACAGTCTGCCCGTGACCTGTTTCTTCGCACCCGCTACGGGCTCAATCTTCTGGCTGTCGCACGCGAGGGGCATCCGCCGCGTGCGAGGCTGCGGACGGTCAAGCTCAAGTCCGGCGACCTCCTGCTGGTGCAGGGCGCGGCGGATGCCGTGACCGGGTTCGTCAACGAAACAGGCTGCGTGCCGCTGGGTGCGCGTGAGTTGCGCATTCCCGACAAGCGCATGGCCATCATCGCCGGCACGATCATGCTGGCCGCGATCGGCATCGTGACACTGGGCGTGCTTCCGGCCGCAGTCGCCTTTGCGCTTGGTGTGCTGGCCTCGATGGTGCTTCGCACCGTGCCGTTGCAACAGGTTTATACGGCGATCGACTGGCCGGTGATCGTTCTTCTTGCGGCGTTGATCCCGGTTGCCGGAGCAATGCAGAGCACGGGTGCCGCCGATTTGCTGGCCCGCTTTCTTGTCGAGACGATCGCCCAGGGAAATCCCGTTGCCGCGCTGACGGTGGTTCTTGTCACGACCATGTTCTTGTCGGACGTGATGAACAATGCAGCCACGGCCGCCGTGCTTTGTCCGATTGCACTTGGTATTGCCGCGACGTTGGGCGTCAGCCCCGACAGTTTTCTGATGGCGGTGGCGATCGGTGCCTCCTGCGCCTTCCTGACCCCGATCGGACACCAGAACAACACCCTTATCCTGGGACCTGGCGGGTTTCGCTTTGGCGACTACTGGAGAATGGGTCTGCCGCTCGAGGTGCTCGTCGTTTGTGTCAGCATCCCGTTGCTGCTGGTTTTCTGGCCATTGTAGATCCGCCCGGCGGATGGTGCCGCCTTCGTGAGCCGTTGGACGGTTTCCCTCGCCTGCACTCTCGTCTATATGAAGGCTGGCACAAGCGACAGGGATCGTGCGCCTGATGAGCGACGCCATTGTTCGCGCCGACGTGCAACGGTACCCCGGTCGGCGCAACCGCTGGGAACAGTCCAAAGACCTGCGAATATGCAAATGAAGCAGAAATCCAGATTTGCCGTCGCGCCCATGATGGAGTGGACGGATCCGTTTTGCCGGGCGTTCCATCGTGCGCTCACAAAGCATGCGCTGCTTTACACGGAGATGGTCGCGTCGGCCGCTGTCGTGCATGGAGATCGCCAGCGCCTTTTGGGGTTTCGCGATCTGGAGCATCCGGTTGCCTGTCAACTCGGCGGGTCGGATCCGCATCAGCTTGCCGAGGCCGCGCGCATCGTCGAGGATTGCGGCTATGACGAGATCAATCTTAATGTCGGCTGCCCGTCCGATCGCGTCCAGTCCGGACGGTTCGGCGCCTGCCTGATGCACGAGCCTGACGTGGTCGCCGCGAGCGTGGCGGCGATGAAGGCGGTCGTCGGGATCCCCGTGACGGTCAAATGCCGGATCGGCGTCGACGACCAGGATCCGGAGGTCGCGCTCGATGCGCTTGCGGACGCCGTTGTCTCAAGCGGCGTCGACGGTCTTTGGGTGCACGCCCGAAAAGCCTGGCTGAAGGGGCTCTCACCGAAGGAAAATCGCGACATTCCGCCGCTCGACTACGAAAGGGTCCACCGGCTGAAGCAAAGGTTCCCGGATCTCTTTGTCGGGATCAACGGCGGCATCGCTTCGCTTGAGGAGGCATCCGCGCAGCTTTCTCATGTCGATGGTGTCATGCTTGGCCGTGCCGCCTATCACGACCCCTGGCTGCTTGCCGGCGTCGACAGCCGGTTCTATGGCGCGAAAGATCCCGTCGCCAGCCGGACCGCGGCCATAGAGCGCTTCCGCCCGTTCCTCATCAAGCGACTGGAGGAGGGCGCAAGGGTGAACCAACTTCTGCGGCACATGCTGGGCCTTTATCATGGCGTTCCCGGCGCGCGCGCCTGGCGGCGGCGGCTGACGGTTGACGCCGTTCGTCCCGGAGCGGGGGTCGAGGTTCTTGACGCTGCGCTTGCCGAGATCACCCAGGCCGGGGTGGACAAATCCAGTGGTCTGGGTCAGTTAGAAATGACAGGGGCAGTCGGGGCTTGACCTGATATCCCGTCTCCGTTTCGTTTTCCCACACCCTTGGGGGCTTCCATGGATTTATCGTCGATCAACGGCGACACAATCGGTCTCGTCGTCGCTCTGGTCGCCTCCGGCGCCATAGCCGGACTGCTCGCCGGCGTATTCGGCATCGGGGGCGGTGCGGTTCTCGTCCCGGTTCTCTTTCAGTTCCTGACCTGGCTGGGCGTCGACGAATCCGTCCGCATGCATGTGTCCGTGGCCACGTCGCTGGGCATCATCGTGCCCACGTCGCTGAGGTCGTTTGCCGCGCACAAGAAGAGAGGCGCGGCGGATCTGGAACTTCTGAAAAGCTGGTTGATTCCGGTTCCCGCCGGCGTGGTGGTGGCAAGCCTTGTGGCAGCCTATGTCTCCGGGGATGGCCTGAAGGCGATCTTTGCCGGCATTGCCGTCGTTGTCGGTCTGCGCATGCTGTTCAATCGTGAAAGCTGGCGGCTGGGGGCCGACATTCCCGGCAATCCGCTGCGCGCGGTCTGCGGCGCGCTGATCGGTTTCTTCTCGACATTGATGGGAATCGGCGGCGGCGTGATGAACAACACGTTCATGACGCTCTATGGCCGTCCCATTCACCAGGCGGTTGCCACATCCGCCGGGACCGGCGTGCTGATTTCCATCCCCGGCGTGGTCGGCATGATCTGGGCCGGGTGGGGAGATCCCCATTTGCCGGCGTTTTCCCTCGGCTACGTCAACCTTCTCGGTGTCGCGCTGATCATTCCGATCACGACATTTGCTGCACCGTTTGGCGTAAGAATCGCGCATGCACTGCCCAGGCGCCAGCTTGAGGTGTTCTTCGGGCTGTTCCTGCTCGTGGTGGCAGCGCGCTTTGCCTGGAGCCTGTGGGGCTGATTCAGACGGGGCTCGAAAGGCGCTACGGTTCGAGAATGAGCCTGTCGCCCTCGACCCGCCAGCCTTTCAGCCGGTCGAGCGCGGAAAGGCCCAATAGGCTCGTTTCCAGAACATCCGGGCGGGCCACGAACGCGCGCACCCGGGAGAGGCGCAAGCTTCCGATCTGCAGGTCATTCAAAACCGTTGCAGCAACGCTTGACGTTCCGTTCGCTGTGGAGACCGGGACCGTGTACGACAGCGTTTCCGGATCGATCCCGGCCGCGCGCGCATCCTCCTGCGTCAGGGTAACCGCTGATGCGCCGGTGTCGAAGACGAAGTCCACCGGCGCATCGTTTACCTGAGCCTTGATGCGGTATTGCCGGCTTTGGTCGCGCACAACGGTGATCGTTCCGGCGCGATCCTCGATAGCCGTTCCCGGCCACAGCGTCCCCATGATCCGTCGCCCGGCGTCCTCAAGCTCCGCCCGATAGGCATAGCCGCCAACAAGCACGAGGCCCAGCAGCGCCCAGAGCACGAGGCCGCGCAGCAAGGCGGGAATCTGACGCGGTGCGGCGAGCATTGGTCCGCCGATCACGATCAGCAATGCGACCAGCGCAACGATCCGCGGACCTGTCGTGGAAAACATCGTGTCGTCGCCCGGCATGTCGACGCCGGTGAGAAAGGCAAGAATGGCCGCGAACATGATGATGCCGAGAACCACCAGCACCAGCGTTCCGGCGAAGCCGCCCCGAAACATCAGCCGGCCTCCGTCAGCAGGGAGGCGCGCGATGGAAGAACGTTCATGACCTCGCGCCTTTCATCCGTCGACAATCGGCCCCAGCCGGCGATCTCTTCGAGCGTGCGCAGGCATCCGGCGCACAGGCGGGTGGCCTGGTCGATCCGGCAGAGCTTGATGCAAGGGCTTTCGATGGCGTCGGTCATACGGGTTGATCGGGTCCGAACGGTTCTTGCTGAGGCGAAACGCCTGCGGCTTGCGGCAAGCGTTTCCTGTCGATGTGGGGCTTATCGTTGATTGGACAAGGCCGTAAGCGGCGCTGTGAGGATTTTCAACGGGAAGGTGACGGCGGCCTTGGCCGTGTTGCCGACGGCGTCGACTGTGGTTTCGGTGGTCGATACCTGCGGCCTGAGTTCCAGCGATTGCAGGGCCGAACGCAGCTCCGGTGCGGCCTGGGCGATTTCCGCGAATTTTCCGTGGTTGGCCGTGTCCGATCCTTTGATGTCCGTCAGGTCGATGACAATCGCCCCGAGTTTGGCCAGTTCCGCTTCATCTTCATAGGCGCCGAGACGTTCCTTGCCGCCGGCGATCAGACTTGAGGCGCGCAACGCGCGGTCGTCGCGCGACACCAGAATGATGAACGGCTTCTTCGGCTTGCCCGCGCGGCGCATCTGTGCCTTGAACACATCGATATCGAGATCGGGCGCCGCCATGGCGATGACCCCAAGCTTGCGTTCCGGGAGAGGCCGGCCGGAAATCCTGATCTGGCGGAGGGTTTCGGTCAGCACCCAGTTGCCCATCGAATGGGCGAGCACATTGACCTTTTCCGCATTCGAACCGACGAGCGTGCGCAGGGTTCGCTCCAGACCGTCGCGGGCGATCGTGGCGCTGTTGGAATCGTACAGGTAGTCCGTGACATTGCCGCCCGACGCCCAGGTGAACAGCACCGCGACTTGGGGCAGACCGGAATCGTGCTTCAGCTGCACCATTCGATAAAGCGCCTCGGGAAAGCGCGTGTTGTAGCCATGGATGAACACGAAAACCTCCCGCTCGCCCTTCGGGCGCCTGGAGAGTTCCTCGTTCAGGGCCGCGCGGAAACCGGCATCGTCGAGACGCTGCGCCGCTTTGACCGTAAAGTCCGTTTCCGGGTTTCCCGGCGGGGTCGACGGCCATTCGATCTTTCCGGCCTCATGGATGGGCGGTACCGACACGGTCGCTTCCGCGAAATTGAGCCCTGTCGACCGCTCGCGCCCGAACAGGGTGCCAGGTCGGTCGTCCGGTTCGCGGGTTGTCGCGACCAGGATCGTGTGCGAGGTGGTGTCGGGCGCGGTCTGTTGGGAGATCTCCAGAATGCCGGCGTCCGGGCGGGTGCCGCATCCGGCAAGCAGACCAAATAGGCTCAACAACAGCACCGTTGCGAGCAGTGGTCTGCCCGGCGCGCTTGCGTGGATCGTCATTCGGCATGCGGTCATCGCGGCATGTCTTTTCATCTTGAAGTTGTCCCGGCGCCACCGGATCCTGCGAGTTGCGCAGGTTCCTGCTTCGCAGTCAAACGAGGATGCAAAGCCCCGTCAATCCGCCAAGACAGGCAAGCTGTTGTGCCGCGCCGAGAACATCCCCGGTCTGCCCCACGATCTTGGCCATCGCGATCCGCGCGACACCGTAGCCCGTCATGGCCTGGGCAAAGGCCGCGAGCAGGATCGCTGTCAAAGAATACACCACCAGGCAGACGGCGAAGACCATGAGGGCGAGCATCAGCGCGCAAGCGACGGCGCGGCGCGCCGGCGTTCCGCAAAGCGCTGACAGCCCGCCGGGGCGCGCTGCGGGAAGCGCCCGCCAGACCCCGACCAGAACCGCGCGCGAGCCGCTTTCCACGGCAAGCCAGCCAAGCACCGCAGAAGGCGCCCCGAACCGTTCCATAAGCGTTGAAAGGAGCGCCGTCTTCAGGGCGAGGGTCAGGATCAGCGCGAGCGTTCCGAAAGCGCCGATCCGGCTGTCCTTCATGATCTCCAGACGTCGATCCGGGGTGCCGGCGCCATAGAATCCGTCTGCGACATCTGCAAGTCCGTCTTCATGCAGTGCGCCGGTGAGCGCGATGTTCGCCGACAGGCCGAGAAGGGCCGCCACCGCTGCCGGCAGGGCCGTCAACGACGCGAGCAGGAAGATCGCGGCACCGGGAAGGGCGACGATCAGGGCGCTCAGCGGCGTGACCGCAGCGGCGCGGCGAAAATCCGGAAGCCGTGCCGGGTCGTCATCGGCATTGATCCTGGGCACGGGCAGCCGCGAGAAAAACCGCAAGGTCGCGGCCACGTCCGCGATAAGCAGGCCCGATGTCCATACGGTTGCGGTTTCAAGACGGTCGTCTGCGCTTGGCATGAAGGTCCTTCGATCGGGCTTTGCGGCACGTCGCCCGAAGGTTTATAGATCGGCGCCCGCTTGGCGCCAAGGCGGGTTCGTCTGTCCCATCCGGAGTCCGTTGCATGACCTCATCCGCATCCGCATTGCCCTTTGACGATATCCGAAACCTGGTCGCCCAGATGCCCGGTCCCGACGCGGAGGCGATTTCCGACGTCCGCGCGCGCGAGGGCAATCTGACCAAGCCCGCAGGATCCCTCGGGCGCATGGAAGAGATCGTCGAGTGGCTTGCCGGCTGGAGCGGAAAGAGCCGGCCGAAGATTACCCGGCCGATGGTGGCGGTCTTTGCGGCAAACCACGGCGTCGCGGCAAAGGGGGTCTCCGCCTATCCGCCGGCGGTGACGCGCCAGATGGTGGAGAATTTCGCGGCCGGCGGGGCCGCGATCAACCAGATCTGCATCGCGCATGATCTGGGGCTGAAGGTGTTCGATCTCGCGCTGGACATGCCGACGCCCGACATCACCGAGGAAGACGCTTTCGACGAAGCAAACTGCGCGGCGACGATGGCCTTCGGCATGGAGGCGGTCGCCGGCGGCACCGATCTCGTGTGCCTGGGCGAGATGGGCATTGCCAATACGACGGTCGCCGCGGCCGTTCTGGCGGCCCTGTTTGGCGGCAATCCGAAAGCGTGGGTTGGACCGGGCACGGGCGTTGACGGCGACGGCATGGAGCGCAAACGCACCGCCGTTGCGACTGCGGTAGAGCGTATCGGCAAAGTTGCGGATCCTCTGGAGGTGTTGCGCCGGGTTGGCGGACGCGAGATCGCCGCGATGGCGGGTGCCGTGATCGCGGCACGCCTGCAGCGGATCCCGGTGATCGTCGACGGCTTCGTCGCGACCGCCGCGGTTGCAGTGCTTTACAAGATGCGACCGGATGCGCTCGACCATTGCCTGTTCGCGCATGTTTCGGCGGAGCCCGCGCATGGGCGCGCGCTGAAGTCCATGGGAAAGACGCCGCTGCTCGATCTGGGAATGAGGCTCGGGGAGGGAACCGGCGCGGCACTGGCGGCCGGCATCGTCAAGGCCGCGGCGCAGGTGCACGACGGCATGGCGACCTTCGAGGATGCCGGGGTGTCGGGAAAAGGCGCCGAATAAGAGAACCGAAGCCTCGAAGGCGGAGGGTCTCAGGAGGCCTTGCGCACGATCTTTCGGCCTGACGGCCGGCGCGATGCGGGATTGGGAACGCCGGTTTCTTCCAGCGCCGGCATCGCCTCGAGGACGCGGCTTGAGGGGAAGGTCACCAGCGCTTCGGTGCCCTCGCGCAGTTTCGATTTCAGTTCGAACTTGCCACCGTGCATTTGCACGAGAGCCTTGACGATCGGCAGGCCGAGGCCCGTTCCGTCTTCCGCGCTCTTGATGGCGATGGCGCCCTGGCCGAAGGCCTGCATGACGACGGGAATTTCTTCCTCGGGAATGCCCGGACCGTTATCCCGGATCGAAATATATTGCCCGCCGCCGGCCGTCCAGCCGGCCTTGATCGTGACGTCTCCGCCAGCAGGCGTGAATTTCACCGCGTTCGATACGAGATTGAGCACGACCTGCCGTACCGCGCGCTCATCGACCCAGAGTTTGGGCAGGTTTTCCTCCAGCACCTCGGTGATGGTTATGTTCTTCTTGCGCCCGCGGATCCCCATCATGTGCTTGCATTCGTCTATCAGCGTTGCAAGCGGCACAGCCTCCTCGGTGAGTTCGTAGCGACCGGCCTCGATACGCGACAGGTCGAGAATCTCGTTGATGAGATTGAGGAGATGCTCACCGGAACTGTGGATATCGCCGGCGTATTCGCAATAGGTCTGGTTCTCGATCGGGCCGAGCAACTGGCTTTTCATCACCTCCGAAAATCCGAGAATGGCATTGAGCGGTGTGCGCAGCTCGTGGCTCATCGTGGCAAGAAACCGTGACTTCGCCAGATTGGCTTCCTCTGCACGGCGCCGGGCCTCGTCGGAAATCGCCTTTGCCTGCTCGAGCTCGGAGATCAGATGATCCTTTTCCGCGCGGAAGGCCAGCATGGTCACGGTGGAAACGTGAAGCTGGTTGCCGAGCATGATGAAAAAACACTGCGCACCGACGGCCATGGCCATCATTGCGTAGTGGATCGCGCTCTGTTCGCTGAAGAATGACACCACGATCGCAATCGTGATCGGCAACGTGCCGGCGAGCAGGGCACGCGGGATGCTCGCGGAGAGCATCGTCAGCATGGCGATCACGATCAGCATGGTTGCGAACTGGAAAATCTCCGATCCGTCATGGCCGGGCGCGGTCGACTGCAGCAGAAAAAACACAGCCCAGCACAAGCCGTAGAGGAGATCGCCCAGGACCATCTGTCGGCGCCAACTGCCAAGTTCGGAATCCGGTGTCGCCTCGCGTTCGAACCGGCGACATGCCATCAAGAGAAGCGTATGGGCAAAGAACGTGAAGGCGATCCAGCCGCCAATGATGCCCGGTTCCATCCACAGCAGTGAGATAGCACCGACGATCAGGGCAAACAGCGGCAGGGCGAAAGCTGCGCTCAGGCGGTTTTTGGCGTAGGTGAGAAGGAGTTCGTAGTCGAAGTTCTGCGGTATGCCGTCGGCGGACGACAGGCGTTCACGCACGCTGCGCACCGTGCGTGCAACGTCGCGCCGGCGTTGCGCCCGCTCGCTGTTCCGCGCGGTCTTTGCCTCGTTTGAAGTGCTGTCTTGTGCCGCCATTCGTGCCTGGACAAGGGTTATCGGGAGTTTGCCCGATCGGTTGGAAGTCTCCTCATCATGGTCACGAACCCTTAATAGACACCTCAGGGACGTGGTTAATAAAACGTGTGCGGTCGGTAGTGCGGCACGCACCGGCGAAAAGAGGGATACTTGCGCGAGAAACGGGATTTGGGCGCGATGACAGATCATCCCAAACGCGAGCGAATCGGGGAACTGTCCCGGTCGATCGGAGCCTGTCGCGTGTGTCTCGAGGCGCCGCGCCGCGCACCGCTGCCGCACGAACCGCGCCCGGTGTGCATCCTGTCGCCGACGGCGCGGATTGCAATTTGCGGGCAAGCGCCGGGCACGCGGGTGCATGCGAGCGGACGCCCGTTTACGGATCCGAGCGGCGACCGTCTTCGGGACTGGATGGGGGTTGGCGAAGACGTCTTTTACGATGCGTCCAGGGTCGCGATCGTGCCAATGGGGTTTTGCTTTCCCGGGCTCGATGCAAAGGGCGGCGATCTGCCGCCGCGCGTGGAATGCCGGGCGCAGTGGCACGACCGGGTCTTTGACGCAATGCCGCAGCTTCGCCTCAAGATCGTGATCGGTGCCTATGCGCAGGATTATCACCTGGGACGCCACCGTCGAGGATCGGTGCGCGAGACGGTTGCGGCATGGCGCGAGATTTTCGAGGAAACGAAGAGCGACGGCACGACATCGATTTGTCTGCCGCATCCCTCATGGCGCAACAATGCCTGGCTGCGGCGCAATCCCTGGTTTGAGGCGGAGTGTCTTCCCGTGCTGAAGCGTGAGGTTGCTGGCCTTTTGACATGACAACGCCGGCGGATAGGACCGCCGGCGCTGTCGTTTCATCGAATGGCAGATCGGTCTCAGCCGAGAATGCCGGAGAAGAAGGCCTTGATGTCATCGAACGTGGTGCGTTCGGAGGCCATCGGCAGGCTTTCGTCCTGCGACCAGCCGACCATGCTCTCATCGTAGAGCGACACGTTCTCGTAGCCCAGCACCTCGTGCAGCACGAACCAGTTGGTGGCGGCCCAGTGGCCGGTGTTGCAGTAGGAGACCATTTCGACGCTTCTGTCGGCGAGCTCCGGCGAGACGAGGCCGGCAATTTCGCTGCGATCCTTCAAGCGGCCCTTTTCCTCGTCGTAGAAGACGGCCTGATCCAGGCCGACGGCGTCCGGGATGCGCCCGAAGCGGGTCGCCTTGGAGTGTTTCTCCTTGCCGCTGAACTGCGAAGCCGGACGTCCGTCGACGAGAACGGCGGAGGAGTTGAGCTTTGCCGCGACGTCGGAAGTCTGCACCAGATAGGCCTCGCGCGGCTCGGCAATGAACATGTCCCCTGTCGGGACCACATTGCCGCTTTCCACCGGACGGTTCTCCGAGATCCAGGCTGCATGGCCACCGTCGAGGATCGCGACGGCATCGTGGCCGAGATACTTCAGCGTCCAGTATATGCGCGCGGCTGCTCCGAATTCCGAGCTGGTCGTGCCGGCGGGCACGATCACCACGGTTTTGGTGTCGGAGACGCCGAGTTCCGAGAGCGCGGCCTCGAGTTTTTCCACCGACGGGAGAACCCCCACGATGCTGTCTCGGTCGGTGCGCCAGTAGCCCGGATACTCGCTCCAGACCGCATCGGGAATGTGAGCCTTGAGGTAGTCCTCCCGGCCGGACTTGGCGAAGGGCGAGCGGATGTCGACGACTAGGACGTCATCGCGGTCCAGATTGTCGGCCAGCCACTGCGTCGAGACCAGCGGCGTGACTTCCGGCGCGGCGATCGCAACCGGCGCGAAGCCGAGGGAGAGGGTGAGCCCGATCAGGGCGGCGATCCGATTGAGACGAAGCATGATGATGTCCGCTCCTTTGCTTGGCGGGGTGTCCACACGCCTGAAAATTCATTTCCTGTGGATCGAGTTGACATCCGAAACAAAACGCGGCAAGCGGAAACAGGCATGATTTTGGAAGAAAAATCTAATTTTCTCCGTCATGTGGGTCCGTGAAAAAAATCCGCATTGCGCTATGGTAATTTATTAGAAAATGAATCCATAGCGAGCGTGGTCCAACCGAGCCGTGAAAACATGATTGATCGCATCGACAGACGAATTCTCTCCATCCTTCAGGAGGACTGCACCATTCCCGTCGCCGAGATCGGGCGACGGGTCGGATTGTCCACCACGCCGTGCTGGCGCCGGATCCAGAAGCTTGAAGAAGACGGGGTGATCCAACGCCGCGTCGCCATTCTCGATCCCCGCAAGGTGAACGTGAAGGTGACGGCCTTCGTCTCCATCACCACCTCGCAGCACAATGATGATTGGTTGCGAAAATTCGCCGACGTGATTTCCGAGTTTCCCGAGGTCGTCGAGTTTTACCGCATGGCGGGGCAGGTCGATTATCTGCTCCGTGTGGCCGTGCCGGATATCGAGGCCTATGACGCCTTCTACAAGCGTCTGATAGCGCGCATAGAAATCTCGGACGTGTCCACGTCCTTCGCAATGGAGCAGATCAAGAGCACCAGCGAATTGCCGCTTGCCTATGTACCGACGGAGAAGTCGCGCACGGATCGCGAGGGGTGAGGGCGGTCCAACGACCGGATACCTCCGGACACTTACATTCAAGATTTGAGATACGTCATGGTTTCTCTGCGCGCACGGCGCTAGGCTTGGCAGCGAAGATGGCAGCCAGGGCGCTTTCATGCGCTAAAAGGCAGCCAGGATCATGGCAATCGGAGGAGATTCGAAAATGGGATATGGCATGACGTTCATTCGCGCAGGTATGGTGGCATTCATGATTGCGACCGGCGGCGCCGGTGCCGTTCAGGCGCAGTCCGGACTTCCAGAGGCCGCGAGCGGCGCGACGGTGGAGCGCGCTTATGACGATGTGCGGTTCGATCTGGAGAGCGCCATCGTAAACCGGGGACTGGTGATCGACTATGTCTCTCATATCGGCGACATGCTGGCGCGCACCGGCGGCGATGTCGGTTCCGGGACGGCCATCTTTACCAAGGCGGAATCGATGCTGTTTTGCTCCGCGCGCCTGTCGCGCGCCGCGATGGAAGCCGCTCCGGGCAATATCGCGTTTTGTCCCTACGCGGTGTTCCTCTACGAAACGCCGGGCGAACCCGGCAAGGTCACCGTCGGTTTCCGGCGTCTTTCCGAAATCGGGTCGGAGGCCTCGAAAAAGGCCCTTGGGGAGGTGAACGCCCTTCTTGCCGAGATCGTTGCCGAGGCAACCGGCGAGTAGGATGCACGCGTCTCCACAGTGATCGCGAAAAAAAGCCCCGTGCGATGCTCTCCGCGCGGGGCTCTTCGTTTCTGTCGACGTTTGGGCGCGCGATCAGCCCTTGCTGTCGGCATTTTCCAGACGGGCAATCAGGCTGGAGGTGTCCCAGCGACGGCCGCCCATGCCCTGGACCTCGGCATAGAACTGGTCGACCAAGGCGGTGACCGGCAGGCGCGCGCCGGTTTCATTCGCGGTCTTCAGGCAGATGCCGAGATCCTTGCGCATCCAGTCCACGGCGAATCCGAAGTCGAATTTTCCGTCGCGCATTGTCTCCCAGCGGTTTTCCATCTGCCAGGACTGCGCGGCCCCCTTGGAGATCACGTCGATCACCTTTGCGACATCGAGATCTGCGGATTTTGCGAAATGAACCGCTTCCGACAGGCCCTGCACGAGCCCGGCGATGCAGATCTGGTTGACCATCTTGGTAAGTTGGCCGGCACCGGAAGGCCCCATCAGGCCGACCATCTTGGAGAAACACTCGATCGCCGGGCGAGCGGCTTCATAGTGGGCCTCATCGCCGCCGACCATGACGGTGAGGGCGCCGTTTTCCGCGCCCGCCTGTCCGCCCGACACAGGGGCGTCGAGAAAGCCGCAGCCGCGCTCGGCTGCCGCTGCATGGAGTTCGCGGGCAACTTCTGCGGAGGCGGTGGTGTTGTCGATGAAGATGGCGCCCGGCTTCATGCCGTGAAAAGCACCGCCGTCACCCGTGGTGATGGCGCGCAGATCGTCGTCATTGCCGACGCAGGCAAACACGAAATCGCAATCGCGGGCGGCCTCTTCCGGGGTCGGTGCATGCCGTCCGCCATGTTCGGCGACCCATTTTTCCGCCTTGGCGGCCGTACGGTTGTAGACGGTCACGTCGTGGCCGCCTTTGCTCGCCAGATAGCCGGCCATGGGATAGCCCATGACCCCAAGGCCGATGAATGCTGCTTTTGCCATAAGGCGCGCCTCCCTGAGTGTTGAAAAAGCGGCCGCAGTCAAAGCCGGCGACCGCAAAAGGTTTCGACAGGGGTTTTAGCGCAATCAAAGCGATGTGTCAGCGTGGCGGCCCGCCGAAATGCTTAGGGGGCTTTTGGCGGGCCGCCCGCATCACCGGCGCCCTTGCGTGAGCGGGGGGCGCCGGTTGTCCGTGTTGCGCGCAGGACCTGTGGTCAGGCCGATGGGATCGACATAGCGGTCGGGCAGCTGTTCATCGGTCCTGGCACGGGTTGCGGTCATGATCGAGTTTGCGAAGATATCAAACATTGGCTTGCCCTCTTTGATGCCGTGTGGTGCTATCCATAGTGCCGAAACCGGCTGGAAATGCCATTCAGGAAAACATTTAACATGTAAGGTGAAATTACATATGGATTGGCGTGACATGCCCTCGCTCAGCAGCTTGCGGGCGTTTTCGGCGGTGGCGGAGTGCCTTAGCTATTCGGCCGCCGGGCGGTCGTTGAACGTCAGTCACGCCGCGATCAGCCAGCAGGTGCGCACGCTGGAAGCGTTTCTGGGGGTTCGTCTTGTGGTGCGCGAGGGGCGCGGCGTCGCGCTCACGATGGAGGGGCGGGACCTCGCCCGCAGCCTCAACGACGGCTTCTCCACCATCCGCCGGGCGGTCGATGCGCTGTCGCGTGCCGACGCCTCGCGCGCAGTGCAGGTGACCATGACCCCTGCCTTCGCCGTCAGTTGGCTGATGCCGAGGATCGCCGAGTTCCGGCATCGTCACCCGGACGTGGAACTGATGCTCAATCCGACGGCGGAACTGGTGGATCTATCGCCGGGCGGCTGCGACATTGCGATCCGTTTCGGAGATGGTCACTGGAAGGGCCTGGAGTCCGAGCCGCTACTTCTAACCACCTTCGTCGTGGTGGCGGCAACCTCGTTGGTCGGCACGGAGCCGTTTCCCGATCCGGCGCGGATCTACGAATTTCCCTGGCTCCAGGAATACGGCACCAACGAGCTCGCCCTGTGGCTCGACCGTCAGGGGGTTGTCTCCAAGCGCAATCTCAATGTCCTGCATCTTCCCGGACACATGATGCTCGACGGCCTGATGCGGGGCGAAGGGGTGACGGCGACTGCGCGCGCGTTCATCGAACCCGAGATCCAGAGCGGCCTGCTGCGCGTTCTGTTTGAGGATGTGCGCGACGGCTCCGGCTATCACATCGTCACGCAGCCTGGAGTCCAGCGCGCCTCGGTCAAGGCGTTCGTGGCCTGGCTGCGCGGACACAAGGAAACCATGTCGATCAGCGCGCGGGCGGCGCACGGGTCGACGTCCTGAAACGGTCCCGGGCGTCAGCGCCGGATCGGAGCGAGCGCTGCCGTGAGATCGGCGAGAAGGTCGTCCGCGTTCTCGATGCCCACGGAGAGACGCAGCATGTTTTCCGGAACGCCGGTCGCATCGCCTTCGATGGTATGTCGATGCTCAACGAGGCTTTCCACGCCGCCGAGCGACGTCGCCCGCTTGATGAGCGCGAGCCGTCCGGCGACGGCGAGAGCGTTCGCGCCGCCACCCTTGATCAGCACCGACATCAGATACCCGTATCCACCGTGCAATTGCGCTTTTGCCTGGGCATGGCTTGGGTGATCCGCAAGGCCTGGATACAGGACGCCTTCGACGGCGGGATGCGCGGCCAGTGCTTCGGCAAGCACCTGGGCATTTGCGCACATGCGCTCCATCCGCAAGGCCAGCGTGCGCAGCCCGCGTAGCAGCAGATAGGCATCGAACGACGAGATGATGGCGCCTGCGTCGTGGCGCTCGGTACGAATGAAGCTCCATGCATCGCTGTCCGCGTCCCGGCAGGAGACAAGACCGGCCAGAACGTCGGAATGTCCGTTGAGGGCCTTGGTGGCGGAGTGAATGACGAGATCCGCGCCGAGGGAAAGCGGACGCATCAGCAGCGGCGTCGCGGCGGTGGCATCGACGGCGACAATTGCGCCGACAGCTTGCGCGGCCTCTGCGATCGGCGCGATGTCGGCGACCGTCAGCCACGGATTGGATGGTGTTTCGATGATGACGAGGGAGGGACCGCTCTCGACAAGCGTTTCGCAGAAGCGGGCCGTGTCGGCGGCATCCGCCTCGATCAGCGCAATCCCTGCGTGATCGCAATGCTTGCGCAGCCAGGAGGTCGTCCCCCAGTAGATCCCGGATTGGACGAGGATCGTGCCGCCGGGCTTCACCGTGCGCACGGTTGCCGCGATCGCGGCCATGCCCGAGGCGAAAAGGCGCGTGTCGGCGGCGCCCTCCAGCTCCGCAATCAGGTTCTCGATCTGCCGGACCAGATCGTTGTCGTCGCGCCCATAGAGATGGCTGTCGCTGATGAGGCGATAGTTCGCGTCGCGCGCGAAGGTCGTTGCCGGCTGGATCGGGGGCACCACGGCACCCGTCGCCGGATCCACGCCGCCGCCGCCGTGGGCGAGAAGCGAAGCCGGGTGAAGGGTAGGTTTCGATGTCTCGGACATTGGGGCTCCAGCGGAAACGAAAAGGTGGCGCGCCGCCCGGCGCGTGATGGCGACGCGATGATCCCGCAGCGTCACCCGCTCCGCTCTAGACCGGCGCAGCGACCTTGGCAAGTCTGTGCTGCGCGGCGTTGCTCTCTGAAGAATGACCAAGAGCGAAAACGATTTGAAACAAGTATATTACCCGTTTCTCTTGAGGTGACGCGTCAGCCGCATCTCGAGCTTGTCCCAGATGCGGCGAAGCGTCTCCACAACGATCAGATAGAGGACGGCAGCCCAGATGTAGGCCTGGAAATCATAGGACCGGGAATAGGCGCGGCGGGTCTCGCCCATCAGGTCGTAGATCGTGATGATCGAGGCGATGGCCGACCCCTTGATCATCAGGATCAACTCGTTGCCATAGGGACGCAGCGCCACGATCAGCGCCTGCGGCAGGATCACCTTCCAGAAGGTCACGCCCTTGCGGATGCCGAGCGCGGAGGCGGCTTCCCATTGACCCCTGTCGACGTTCTGGACCGCCCCGCGCAGGATTTCCGCCTGATAGGCGGAGGTATTGAGCGTGAAGGCGAAGACCGCGCAATACCAGGCGTCGCGGAAGAACCACCAGATGCCAAGATCGCTGAACAGCGGCTGGAAACTGCCGGCGCCGTAGTAGATCAAAAAGGTCTGGGCAAGCAGCGGCGTGCCGCGAAAGAAATACACAAACGCGTAGGCCACGCTGGACAAAACGATGTTGTGCGATGAGCGCGCAAGCGCGATAGGCAGCGACAGAAGCGCGCCGAGCACCATCGACATGACGACGAGCTGGATTGTGATGACGATCCCGTCAATATAGTCGTCCCAGTACTTTTGGACGAAGCTCGAAAGCAGATTGGTTGCCAGATAGTAGAGCAGATAAGCCCCGGCAATTGCCCAAAGTGTGACAAGCACGTGGCCGGCAATGCGCGATCCGGTCCAGCCCCGCGGAAGTGGAGGCGGCGGCCTTTGCGGGGCGCTTGCGCCGTCCTGGCTCATCGCAGACCCTCCCCGCGTTGCGCCCAGGTCCTGATGCGGGTCAGCCCGATGGACGAGATCATCGCCAGAAACAGATAGATCAGGCAGGCGACGCCGAAGAACAGGAACGGCTCCTTGGTCACTCCCGAAGCGACCTTGGACCAACGCAAAATGTCGTCCAGCCCGATCACGGAGATCAGCGCCGTCTCTTTCAGCAGAATGAGCCAGAGGTTGCCAAGAGCGGGAAGGGCCAGTCGGATCAACTGCGGAAAGATGATGAGCCGCAGGGTCTGACCACGCCTGAGGCCGAGCGCATAGCCGCCTTCGTACTGGCCTTGCTTGATGCCGCGAAAGGCGGACAGGAAGGCTTCCGAGGCATAGGCGGAAAACACCATCGACAGGGCGACCATGCCGGCGACAAAGGCGTTCACATCGACGAAGCCGCCCGGAACGAAGACCTGATAGATCTTGTTCAGGAGGATCTGGACGCCGTAGTAGACCAGAAACAGGGTCAGGAGCTCGGGCAGGCCGCGGAAAATCGTTGTGTAGATGTTCGCTGCCGTGCGCAGCGAGGGGTCCTCGGACTTCTTGCCAAGCGCCACCACGAACCCGATGACGAGGCCGAACGGCAGCGAGGCGAGCGCGAGGCTCACGGTAATCAGCGCACCGCGCGCGATTTCGTCGCCCCAGCCGTCGGAGCCGAAGGACAGCAGTGTGAAAGCGTCGGTCATGCCGGCAACCCGCATGCGGGCATGACACGGCCGGTAAGGGCCATGTCATGCGTTTCGCGTGGTATGCGGATCAGATCAGCCGCCGTAGACGTCGAAGTCGAAGTACTTCGACTGGATCTCTTCATAGGTGCCG
Source organism: Stappia sp. ES.058 (assembly GCF_900105595.1). Classification (GTDB taxonomy): domain Bacteria; phylum Pseudomonadota; class Alphaproteobacteria; order Rhizobiales; family Stappiaceae; genus Stappia. The sequence goes on from NZ_LT629784.1 coordinate 1,415,234, forward strand.
TCGGCGCGGATCGCGGCGATGGCCTCGTTCAGCATCGCTTTCAACTCCGGCTCGTCCTTGCGGATCGCAATGCCGGCGCCCTGGCCGTTGATCACCGGATCCGGCACCAGCGTGCCGAGCAGCTTGCAGCAGGCGCCGTCGTCGGTGGCAAGCCAGTCGGAGAGAACCACGACATCGTCGATCGCCGCGTCGATGCGGCCCGAGCCGAGGTCGAGCTTGTACTCGTCCGGTGTCGGATAGAGCTTCAGTTCAGCTGAGGGAATCTTGGCTTCGGCATAGTTGGAGTGTGTCGTGGAGGACTGGGCTCCAAGCAGTTTGCCGTCGAGCGCCGCGTCGGTTGCTTCAGAAATGGAGCTGTCCTTCGGTACGGCGATGGCCGGCGGGGTGTTGTAGTACTTGTTGGAGAAGTCGACCTTCTCGAGGCGTTCCTCGGTGATCGACATGGAGGCGATCACGGCATCGAACTTGCCGGCCTGCAGTGCGGGGATCATGCCGTCCCAGTCCTGGGTGATGAACTCGCACTCGACCTCCATCTGCGCGCAAAGCGCATTGGCGATGTCGATGTCGAAGCCGACGAGCTCGTCGTCAGCGGTCAGATTGTTGAACGGAGGGTAGGCGCCTTCGGTGCCGATCCGGATCTTGGACCAGTCCTTGGCCTCGGCGCCGCCGATCGCCGCGAGTAAAATGGCGGCTGCGGCCGCGACTTTCATGAAACGCATTGCGGGATTCCCCTGTTGCCTGGTTCTTGTTTCAAGACGACTGCGCGCCCTTTGGTACCAGCAGTCATACTCCCACCAAATTCGTCCGGATTTCAACAGCTTTACGTAGCGATTTCCGCAATCGCGCGCGACCGCGTCACCGTGGGCTCAGACCCAATTCGGCAAAGGGAAGAAAATCCACAAGCTGCCCCTTGTTGACCTCGGTCGCTGCTTCGGGGATCTCGATCAGCCCATCGGCCTCGCGAAGCCCTGTGATGAGCCCCGAGCCGTCGCGTTCGAATTTGCGAACGACAGTGCGCCCGTCGGCATCGCTTTGAAGGATCCCGCGATAGAACTCCCGACGGTCGGGCTTTTTCATGGGAACCGCAAAATCCGCCGGGATCTGAAAACGGCGCGGTTCGAGAAAGGGTCCGCCGCCCAGCACCGACAGGACCGGACGCACATACAACAGGAAACACACCATGGCCGCGACGGGGTTGCCGGGCAGACCGAGCGTCACGCAATCGCCGATCTGGCCGAAACTCATCGGGCGGCCGGGCTTGATCGCCAACTGCCACATGTGACGGCTGCCGAGCGCATCGAGCGCCGTGACCATGTGGTCTTCCTCGCCGCGCGACGCGCCGCCGGTGGTGAGGATCGCATCGTGTTCCTCTGCCGCGCGCGCCAGGGTCGTGCGAACGGTCTGTGCGTCGTCCTTCACAATGCCGAAATCGGTGACGCTCGCGCCCATGCCCTCCAGCAGCGCGCGCAGGAGAAAGTGGTTGCTGTCGTAGACGCCGCCGCGCGGAAGGTCTTCGCCGGGCCTGCGGATTTCGTCGCCGGTCGACACCAGCGCGACGCGCACAGGCGAATAAACCTCCACATGCGCTGCTCCCACGGACGCGATAGCACCGAGGTCTTGCGGGCGAAGCCGCGTGCCCGGTGCGACGAGTTCGGTGCCTGCCTGAAGGTCTTCTCCGGTCCGCCGGCGGTTTGCGCCCGGCTTCAGCCCCTGCGGGACGATCACGAAGGACTGGCCGTCCTGCTCATGGGTCTCGCAGTCCTCCTGCATGGCAATGGTGTCGGAGCCGGGGGGCATCAGCGCACCGGTGAAGATCCGCGCGGCAGCGCCTGGCAGAAGCGGTGTATCAACCGGATGACCGGCTGCGATCCGGGTCTGGAGCTTGAAGAAGCCACCCGTTTCCGCATGGTCCGCGTGACAGAAGGCATAGCCGTCCACCGCGGCATTGTCCGCGCTCGGCACATTGTTGGGCGCAACGATTGTCTCGGCCAGACACCGTCCGGCAGCTTGCGCGAGCGGCACCGTCTCGATCCCTGCCACGGGTGTGACCCGCGACTTCAGGATCTCCAGCGCTTCATGATGGCGCATCCGGTCCTTGTCGTGCAGAAAACAATCGTCGATCAAGCGCCTAGAGGATGGCATCGGGGACCTTCCGTGTCTGTTCGAGACCGCAATGCGCCGCGATGAAATCCGCGATTGACGGAATGTCGTCGATATCGAACTGCGGAAGCGCGGTGGACGGATCCCTGCCATCGCTTGCGATCGCAAGAATATGTGGATCATCGGGCGCCAGCGGCGTCTGCTGTCTGGCATCGGCACGGCGGGCCTCGATCTTGGGGTGTCCTTCGCGCTTGTAGCCCTCGATGAGCACGAGGTCGCAGGGCGAAAGCCGCGTGAGAATGTCGGCAAGGGCGGGCTCGTCGTCGCCACGCAATTCATGCATCAGCGCCCACCTGCGGCCGGATACCAGGGCGACTTCGCTCGCACCGGCCGTGCGATGTCGATGGCTGTCGGTTCCCTCCCTGTCGACATCGAAGGCATGATGGGCGTGCTTGATCGTGGAAACCCGGAAACCGCGTATTGTAAACTCCTCCACCAGCCGCACGACCAGGGTGGTCTTGCCGGAGTTCTTCCAGCCGGTGATGCCGAAGACCGGTGTGTCGGTGGCGCTCATCGCAGTGCTTCCGCCTGTTCCGCCGCACGCAGATCTTCCGGGGTGTTGATGTTGAAGAACGGATCGCTGCCATTTGCGCCTGCGTCGAACTTCGCCGTCGCATTCGGGTGCCGGTCGACGAAAGCGAGAACCTTGCGGGTCGTGCCTTCCGTCAGGAACGCCACGAGATCCTCCGCGCAAGATAGCGGCCAGTAGCCGAAGACGGGATGCATGTGTCCGCCTGCACGCGCCAGCACGATCGTGTCCGGGTTGTCTCCGCACGCCTCCAGCAATTTGGCGACGAGATCGCGTGGAAAGAACGGCGTGTCTCCCGCCACCGTGACGATACCCTCGGCCTGCGGTGCGTTTGCCCGCGCCCAGGTCAGTCCCGCCAGAACGCCGGCAAGCGGGCCGGCAAATCCCTCGACCGGATCCGGGGCGACGGGAAGGCCGAAGTCCTGAAAGCGGGCCGGATCGCCGTTGGCGTTCAGCAGCATCGTCTCCACCTGAGGCGCAAGTCGGGCGATGACATGCGACAGCATCGGCAATCCGTCGAGGGTCAACAGCGGCTTGTCGCCGCCCCCCATCCGGCGCGCGAGCCCTCCGGCGAGAATGCACCCAACGAGAGCGTGCGAGGTCATTCGTCGCTCTCCAAGGCTTCAGAGCCTTTGCGCCGATGTTTCGGTTCCTCCCGCTCCGCGTCCTTCGCATCCATGTCATAGACAACGCGCCCGGCGCCTGAGAGAACCACGAAACGTTGTCCCCGCGCGCGTCCGATCAGCGTCAGCCCGACCTTGCGCGCAAGTTCGACGCCCCAGGCCGTGAAACCGGAACGTGACACGAGAATGGGGATCCCCATCATCGCTGTCTTGATCACCATTTCGGAGGTGAGGCGGCCGGTCGTATAGAAGATCTTGTCGGCGGACGGCACGTTGTTCAGCCACATCCAGCCGGCGATCTTGTCGACTGCATTGTGCCGGCCGACGTCTTCCATGTAGGCGACAGCCCGGTCTTCCTGGCACAGCACGCAGCCGTGAATCGCGCCGGCGGTCAGATAGAGCGACGGCTGGGTGTTGATCTTCTTTGTCAGCGCGTAGAGCCAGGAGGTATGGATCCGAGCCTCCGGATCGAGCTCGATCTCGTCGAACCGGTCCATCACGTCGCCGAAGACGGTGCCCTGCGCGCAGCCGGAGGTGCGCACCTTCTTTTTCATCTTCTCTTCGTAGTCGGTCGCCCGTGCGGTGCGTACGATCACGACCTCGAGATCCTCGTCGTGGTCGATCCCGGTGATGATGTCGTCGGAGTGCAACATGTTCTGATTGAGCAGGTAGCCGACCGCCATAAGGTCCGGCCGATCGCCGATCGTCATCATGGTGACGATCTCCTGCGCATTCAGGAACAGGGTGAGTGCGCGTTCGTTCACGACCCTCAGGTCGACACGCTTGCCCTCCTGGTCAATGCCGAAGACCGCTTGCGACAGGCTGTCATCGTCTGGATCCGGGCGAATATGAAAGTCGGGCAAGCGAGGCGCGGGGGCATTTGGTGTGGTCAAGGCTGTATCCTTCCGGCCATGGCGCGCGGCGCCGCGGGTGCTTCAAACTATGGAAGGAGAGGGAGCGCTGGCAAGGGGGAGCGTGTGTGCGGGGTGAGACCGATTGCCGACGGGAAGACGGCAACGCGAACCCCTGGGCAATCTGCCTGTCGTGCGTGCCAAAGGATGTCAGGCGCGCATGACGTCGCGGGCTTCAAAGCCGCGTGCGACCCGTGTTGCGCTGAATACCATCACGGAGACGAGGTCATCGTAGCCGACGAGATCCGGAGCGTTGGCAATCGGAAGAAAGAGGCTCGCGAGAACGCCATCGTAGGTGTCCATCGTGTCGGTGAAGAACAGCCACTGCTGAGGCATCAGTCGTTCCGAATCGATGCGTTCGTCGATCATCACCAGGTTCTTGTGGCGCGAATCGTCCTTGATCCGGGCGTAGGTTTCGCGAACGTCGACATCCGGCCCTTCGAGAATCTGGAAGAACGTCGATCCGGCGAGCAGCAAGGCTCCGGTGATGCCCTTGCGCGAATTCTGGGCGCGCGCATAGGCGAGGAGCCGGTTGATTTCCTCCTCCAGAGGAAGTGTCATCTTTGAAAAATCCAGCGTGCTGCGATAGCAAAGCCGCGTTACGGTCATGTGAGCCTGTCCCGGTCGTCTAGGTTGTGGGAAGACCCTACATGTCAGGTGTTCGGTTTCCGTAATCTCCGTCGCGGATTATTGCATGATTGCATTAACTTGCCGGCAAGCACCCTTGCAAAAGGGCGCGAGGTCCGATGTCATACAAGCATTGCCGCATGGGTGTAGCGGGCGGGTTCCAGATGCGCTGCAACCGAACGCAGTTCCCGTCGCAGTTCCTGGCAGGACACGGTCGACGCTTTGTGACCGAGGTCGCCGAGAAGTCCGTCGGGCCGATCCGCGTCCTGACGATAGTCCGCGAAATACAGCCAGCACTGGCCGAAGAGGCGGGTCTCGATTTCACCCTTGCACAAGGTCTCGATCGGTCCGCGCAGACGTGCGTCTCGGGAGGCGCAGTCAAGACTGTCTGCCAGTCCGCTCGCGGTTCCCTCGAGCCATTGCACGAGACGGTCGGGGTACAGAAGGATCGCGCCGGTTACACCGTTGAGGCGGTTCAGGCGGCGGGCACGGGCCAGGCCGCGCTCGATTTCCGTATCGACGGGATTTCGGATCGTGGTCCAATCTATCTCGCACGTGTAGCAAAGCGCTTCGAGCGTCATCGCCCTGACTCCAATGGTTTCAGCGGGCCCCTTGATGTCCACTGTGATCGATGAGCGCTGGCGAATTCGTTAATTCGCCGGTGGAATTGGTCAAATTTGGCGCGAATTTGCCTCACAATTTATGGATCCAATGAAACCTTCGGTGAACCCCGCAGCGAAGCCGAGCCGGTTCAGGGGACGGACCCGACTCCGGATTTGGCAATTGACCTTTACACCGATCACCTTACGTTCCGTGGCATCGGTTTCGGGGACGGGTTTGAGATCATGTTTTGGAAAAAGAAGGGGAATTCAATGCCGACGCGTGAGGACGTCCTTGCCGAACTGGCGAAGGTCAAAGGGCCGGATCTGGAGGGCGATATCGTGTCGCTTGGCCTCGTGTCGGATGTGTTCATTTCCGAAGGACGGGTGATCTTTTCCATCACCGTTCCGGCAGAGCGCGCGGAGGAACTCGAGCCGCTGCGCCAGGCGGCCGAAAAGGTGGTCGCAAAGCTTCCGGGCGTGGACAAGGTTCTCGCGGCACTGACCTCGGAGAAGGGACAGGGCACCGGCCCGGCGCCTGCGCCGGTGCGCCCCGCGCCCAAGGGTAGTGAGGCGGACAATGTGCCGCCGCCGATGCAGGGACGGACCAAGTCGGGTGGAGCCGGGGCAACGGAAAAACCCGGAGTTCCCGGCGTGAAGGCGATCATCGCCGTCGCCTCCGGCAAGGGCGGGGTCGGCAAATCGACGACGACCTGCAATCTTGCGCTGGCGCTTCAGGCAAACGGTCTGAAGGTCGGGGTGCTCGACGCCGATATTTATGGCCCCTCCATTCCGCGCCTGTTTCGGGTGACGGGACGTCCCGAACCCGTATCGGGGCGTATTCTCAAGCCGCTTGAGGGCTACGGCATCAAGGTCATGTCCATGGGGTTCCTGGTGGAAGAGGAGACCCCGATGATCTGGCGCGGCCCGATGGTGATCTCTGCGATTACCCAGATGCTGCGCGAAGTCGCCTGGGGCGAGCTCGACGTCCTCGTCGTCGACATGCCGCCCGGGACAGGCGATGCGCAACTCACGATGGCACAGAACGTGCCGCTTGCCGGCGCTGTGATCGTGTCGACACCACAGGATCTCGCGCTGATCGATGCGAGAAAGGGACTGAACATGTTCCGCCGGGTCGACGTTCCCTTGCTCGGGATCGTCGAGAACATGAGCTATTTTCTATGCCCTGACTGCGGCGGCCGGCATGACATATTCGGACATGGCGGTGCGCGCGCGGAAGCCGAAAAACTCGGCGTTCCCTTTTTGGGCGAGGTGCCGCTCGACATGGCGATCCGGGAAACTTCCGATGCCGGCACGCCGGTGACGGTCACTGATCCGGACGGACCTCATGCTCGCGTATACAGGGACATTGCTGCAAAGGTCTGGGCCGAGGTCGAACGGAACAAGCAGGGCGGTGAACGTGCCGCACCGAAGATCGTCATCGAGAGCTGACCACCTCTGTCCTGGGCCTTTTGTAGATCGGGCGTCGCGGACTGCGCGACGCCCTTTTTCGTGCGTCTTCTGGAAAGGGCTTTTCCGGCGAATCGATACGTTCGGCATGGAGAGAAAAAACCTCCGAGTTAGACCAAAGTCTATGTCATTTGCGCTTTATAAGCTTCCGGGAAAATTCAACTTTTTCGCCTTGGGCAAGATAACTCTCCGGTTTCTTGATCCTGACGGGACCGAAGGGTGGGCGGATAGCTTCAATTATGCTGCGCTGCAGCGTCGTGAGGGACGTCTAAATATGTGTTTTGTGATCTTTTGTGATTTTTGAAGCCAATGAGTTTTTAAAACAACATAAAATGACATCAATTACCGTGCGCGATGCAAAACTGAATTCGTTTGCAACGGTTTACTCCTCCCCGCTATCTTCCACAACGAGGGAGAGTGCCTGAATGATGGCAGAAAAGTTTTCGATCGCTGGCGGGGAAATCCCTGCCGCGGGCCGGGACCGGCAGGATGTGGCGCATGCTGACGGGTCTGGAGCGGGGGTGTGTCCCGAGGACCGCGACAGGGTTGCGCTCTATGGGCTGCTGGCGAGTGGGCTCCAGGGTCCGGTTGGCCAGGACTGGCTCGATGTAGTGTCCGGCCTCAGCGGCGGCGGCGGCGATCTTGCCGAAGCTATTTCCGGGCTTGCCGTCGCAGCGGCGCAAGCGGAGCCGGAACCGCTTGCGCGTGACTATCACGACCTTTTCATTGGGGTCGGTCGCGGGGAACTGGTCCCGTACGGCTCCTATTATCTCACCGGCTTTTTGAACGAAAAGCCGTTGGCTTTATTGCGGCAGGATATGCGCCGTCTTGGCATCGAGCGCGATCCGGGCGTGAAGGAGCCCGAGGACCATATCGCCGCTCTTTGCCAGATGATGGCGGGGCTGATCGAAGGCGACTTCGGCGACGGGTCGCCGGCAGCGTCGTCGCGCTTCTTCAGGGCGCACCCGGCAAGTTGGACACCATATTTCTTCAAGGATCTCGAGGCGACCGACAGGGGCGCGGTTTATCCGGCGCTTGGTCGGTTGGGCCGGGTGTTCATTGAGTTGGAAGAACATGCGGATGCGCTTTTCGAGGAACAGCGCGGCGCAGGATGATTGGTGCCGGTGCAGGCGAGCCTGCGTGGCTGACATGTGGTGCGGACCAGGGTCCGGCTTTTAACCGAGGAGGTTGACATGAAACGGAAAGATACAGCGGTGGAAGCGGATCGGCGCAGCTTTTTGAAGCTTGCAGGTCTTGGTGCGGTTGCCGGCTCTGCAACGCTTGTCGCCGGTGAGGCATCGGCAGAACAGGCGCTTCCCGAAACGGCAGCGGGCTACCGTGAAACGGATCACGTGAAGACGTTTTACAAGTCGGCGCGCTTCTAGAACGGATATGGACACGCCGCGTCTAGCCTGAATGGGAAAGGCGAGGCGGTTTTCGCAGGCTTCGGATCGGCACAGATGCGAGGCCCCACGCGCAGGCGCAAAGTGAATGCCTCGCGCGATTGAGGGAGAAACGAGATGCTGAGGAAAAAGACGAGCGCAGTCGCCCGTCGCACCCGGTTGACCTCCGCCGTGGAGGCCATGGGGGCCAGCGCGATGGATCGCCGGACGTTCTTGCGTCGGTCCGGTCTTGCCGCTGGCGGCCTGGCTGCGGCCGGAGCTCTGACCGGTGGCATGGTTCGCAAGGCCGAGGCCGCGGGGCCGACAATGGCGGCGGCCGAGATCAAGAAGACCGTGTGCACCCACTGCTCGGTCGGCTGTACCGTTCTTGCCGAGGTTCAAGACGGCGTATGGACGGGGCAGGAGCCCGGTTTCGATAGCCCGTTCAATCTTGGGGCCCATTGCGCCAAGGGCGCGTCGGTGCGTGAGCATGCCCATGGCGAGCGCCGGCTGAAGTATCCGACCAAGCTTGTCGGCGGCAAGTGGGAACGCATTTCCTGGGATCAAGCGATCGAGGAAGTCGGCGACCAGATGCTGAAGATCCGCGAGGAAAGCGGTCCCGACAGTGTGTATTGGCTGGGGTCGGCCAAGCACAGCAATGAGCAGGCGTATCTGGTGCGCAAGTTCGCGGCCTTCTGGGGCACGAACAACGTCGATCACCAGGCGCGCATCTGTCACTCCACCACGGTCGCAGGTGTTGCAAACACCTGGGGTTACGGTGCGATGACGAACTCCTACAACGACATCCACAACAGCCGCGCGATCTTCATCATCGGCGGGAACCCGGCCGAGGCGCATCCCGTTTCGCTGCTGCATGTCCTCAAGGCCAAGGAAGAAAACAACGCGCCGCTGATCGTTTGCGATCCGCGCTTCACGCGCACCGCGGCACATGCCTCTGAATATGTGCGCTTCCGTCCGGGCGCTGACGTCGCGCTCGTCTGGGGCATTCTGTGGCACATTTTCGAAAACGGCTGGGAAGATCGCGAATACATCCGTCAGCGTGTCTGGGGCATGGACGAGATCAAGGCCGAAGTCGCCAAGTGGACGCCGGAAGAAACCGAGCGCGTCACAGGTGTTCCCGGGTCGCAGTTGAAGCGCGTCGCCCGCACGCTTGCCAACAACCGTCCGGGGACCGTGATCTGGTGCATGGGCGGCACCCAGCACACCAACGGCAACAACAACACCCGCGCCTATTGCGTGTTGCAGCTTGCGCTCGGCAACATGGGCAAGGAGGGTGGTGGAACCAACATCTTCCGCGGGCATGACAACGTGCAGGGGGCGACGGACCTGGGCGTCCTTGCGGACACGCTGCCCGGTTACTACGGCCTTTCGGAAGGCTCTTGGAAGCATTGGGCCCGTGTTTGGGACGTTCCGTTCGAGGACATCGCCGCAGGGTTCGTGTCCATGAAGGGCGCCGACGGCAAGGACGTCGCCATGATGAACCAGAAGGGCATTCCGGTGTCCCGCTGGATCGACGGCGTTCTTGAGGACAAGGCAAACCTGGAGCAGCCCGACAACACCCGCGCGATGGTGTTCTGGGGGCACGCGCCGAACTCGCAGACCCGTCTGCCCGACATGAAGCGGGCAATGGAGAAGCTGGACCTTCTGGTCATCATCGACCCGTTCCCGACCATGTCGGCGGTGATGCACGACCGCAAAGACGGCGTCTATCTGCTGCCGGCGACCACGCAGTTTGAGACCTATGGGTCTGTCACCGCGTCCAATCGCTCGCTGCAGTGGCGCGAGAAGGTCGTCGAGCCTCTCTTCGAGAGCAAGCCCGACCACGTGATCGCCTATCTGCTGGCCAAGAAATTCGGCTTTGCGGACACGATGTTCAAGAACATCGAGGTCAATGGTGACGAGCCGCTGATCGAGGATGTGACCCGCGAGTTCAACCGCGGCATGTGGACCATCGGCTACACCGGCCAGTCGCCGGAGCGCCTCAAGCTTCACATGGAAAACCAGCACACCTTCGACCGCACGACGCTGCGCGCGATGGGTGGTCCGGCCGATGGCGAGTTCTACGGTCTGCCATGGCCGTGCTGGGGAACGGCGGAGATGGGGCATCCCGGATCTGCGGTTCTTTACAACACGTCATTGCCGGTGGCGGAAGGCGGAATGGGGTTCCGTGCAAGGTTCGGCGTGGAGAAGGACGGGGACAATCTCCTCGCTGAATCCTCCTGGCCGGCCGGCTCGGAAATCGAGGACGGCTATCCCGAGTTCACCATGGCCATGTTGCAGAAACTTGGCTGGGACGGGGATCTCACCGACGAAGAGCGCTCCGCGATTGACGGGGTTGCCGGAGAAAAGACGAACTGGAAGACCGACCTTTCCGGCGGCATCCAGCGCGTCGCGATCAAGCATGGCTGCGCCCCTTACGGCAATGCCAAGGCCCGCGCCGTGGTGTGGACCTTCCCGGATCCGGTGCCGGTGCACCGCGAACCGCTCTACACCAATCGCCGCGACCTGCTCGACAAATATGCGACTTATGAGGACAAGACCTTCTGGCGTGTCCCGACCCGCTACAAGTCGATCCAGGACAACGACTTCTCCAAGGATTTCCCGATCATTCTGACGTCGGGGCGCCTGGTGGAGTACGAGGGCGGTGGCGACGAGACACGGTCGAATCCCTGGCTGGCCGAGTTGCAGCAGGACATGTTCGTCGAGGTCAACATTCGCGATGCCAACAATCTCGGCGTTCGCGATGGCGAGATGGTCTGGGTGCATGGTCCGGAAGGCGGCAAGGTGAAGGTCATGGCACTGGTGACCGAGCGCGTCGGCACCGGTGTTGCCTTCATGCCCTTCCACTTCGGCGGGCATTGGCAGGGCGAAGACCAAAGGCACAAATACCCGAAGGGCGCCGATCCGTATGTCCTTGGCGAGGCCTCCAACACGGCCCAGACCTACGGCTACGACTCCGTCACCCAAATGCAAGAAACAAAGGCCACGCTGTGCCGCATCGAGCGCGTGGCGTAAGGGGGAAAGATCATGGCACGGATGAAATTCCTCTGTGACGCCGAGCGTTGCATCGAATGCAATGCTTGCGTGACAGCTTGCAAAAACGAGCATGAGGTGCCGTGGGGCATCAATCGTCGCCGTGTGGTGACGATCCAGGACGGCAAGCCGGGCGAACGCTCGATCTCGGTCGCCTGCATGCACTGTTCGGACGCACCTTGTTCGGCGGTTTGCCCGGTCGACTGCTTCTATCAGACGGATGAGGGCGTGGTCCTGCACTCAAAGGACCTGTGCATCGGTTGCGGGTATTGCTTCTATGCATGTCCGTTCGGCGCGCCGCAGTATCCGCAGGCCGGAAACTTCGGCTCGCGCGGCAAGATGGACAAATGCACCTTCTGCGCGGGTGGACCGGAAGCTGACAATTCGTCGGCCGAATATGCCAAATACGGGCGCAATCGTCTGGCCGAAGGCAAGCTGCCCTTGTGTGCGGAAATGTGCTCGACCAAGGCTCTGCTCGCCGGTGACGGCGATGTGGTCTCGTCCATCTACCGCGAGCGTGTCGTCGCTCGAGGCTTCGGCAGTGGTGCCTGGGGCTGGGGCACGGCCTACCAGCAAAAGTCCGGCAGCTTTTAGGTCGAAGCCGCTTGACACGAACAGGGCAAAGGCGGCCGTAGGCCGCCTTTGTTGTCTGTGGCCGGCCGGCGCGGTTTCAATGCCGGAGCCGATCCGCCGCGGGCTGCGGACGACGTCTCGCGAAGACGGATCCGGCCGGTGAGGGAAGAGGCCCCGTCATGCGCGAAAAGGTGCGCTGAAATCCAAGACAAAAGACTTCGTCGCACTGGCAAAAGGTCTTGAATGCACTAAGAACTACGGTGTTATACGGATGCCGGTGGGGAGATGGGGGTTTTTGGCAGGCTGTGCTGTGCGTGATCTTGTCCGGCAGACGGCTTCGGCTTCGGGCTTGAGGCCATGCGATGCCGTCAGGTCGGCAGTTTCATGGCAGTGGTTCAAGGCTGCATAAATTGGGCAAGGAGTTGGGACGTGGGATCGGGAAATCGGACGTTGGCGGTTGTCGCTCTGTCGGTGCTGGCGCTCTCGGCGCTGTCCGGCTGTCGCGAAGATGAACAGAACCGGCCGCTGATCTTGGAAAAGGGCGTCTATCAGGGAGCCCCGGATGAGGAACTGAGCGAGGCGGACCGGCGCGCACTGCAACAGCGCGGAGATCGCCAGCGGTTTTGATCCGGACCGTCGGTCTTGGTGGAAATGGGGATTTCCGCGCGGATCAGATGAATTCCAGTGAGCCCGGCGTCATGTCGGCGGGAGGAGAACGATGATCTTCATTGCAAATGGACTTTTCAGCCGCACTGCCGGGCGACTGCATGGCGCCGCTGCCGGTGCTCTCGCTCTTATTCTTTTGGTTGGCGCTGTCGGGACCGTCTCCGCGCCCGCTATGGCGCAACAGGGCACAGCCCCTCAGGTTGCGGCGGAAGCGCCCGTCGACGGTCGTGTCCCCGGGAATACGCTCGGAGGATCCTCAGACACTGACTTCTGGAGGGCGGTGAGACAGGGTACAGCCGGCAATGTGTCCATTCCAGACGAAAAATCCGCAACATTGGTGCAGTCGGAAGGCGAGTTGTGGCGCTCGCTGCGCAATGGTCCGGTTGCGCTTTATGCCAGCTGGGCGCTGCTGGCGATTGTCGTCGTGCTGTGTTTGTTTTTCGCCATTCGCGGCCGCATCAAGATCGAGCATGGCCGCAGCGACAAGACGATAACCCGCTTTGCCGGGGTCGAGCGCTTCGGCCACTGGTTGCTTGCCTCGTCCTTCGTCATTCTCGCCCTCACAGGGTTGAACGTGATGTACGGACGTTACGTTGTATTGCCGGTCATCGGGGCGGATGCGTTTGCATGGCTGACGATGGTCGGCAAGTACCTTCACAACTATCTCGCCTTTGCCTTCATGGCAGGACTGGCGATGATCTTCGTGATGTGGGTGCGGCATAATCTGCCGGATCGCACTGATGTCAAATGGGTCCTTCAGGCAGGCGGTTTGTTTTCCAAGAACCTTCATCCGCCCGCGAAAAAATTCAACGCCGGGCAGAAGATGATCTTCTGGCTGACCATTCTCGGCGGTGTTTCGGTTTCCGTGTCCGGCTGGTCGCTCCTGTTCCCCTATACGACCCATTTTTTCGGCGGCACGTTTGAGTTGGTCAACACCGTCTTCGGAACGGAGCTTCCGGCGGCCTTGTCCGTGCTTCAGGAACAGCAGCTCGCCTCGCTCTGGCATTCGATCATGAGCGTGTTTCTGGTCTGTGTGATCATCGCCCATATCTACATCGGTTCGATCGGAATGGAGGGGGCATTCGACGCGATGGGGTCCGGCCAGGTCGATCTGAACTGGGCCAAGGAACACCATTCGCTTTGGGTCGAAGAGGTGCTTTCGCGCCAGGGCGCAGACGGCAAGGGCAGCTCCGCGCCGACGCCCCAGCCCGCCGAGTAGCCTCCGTGTGGCGGCCTCTTGTCTGGTTGACCACTTTGATGACGGTCGCGCTTTGCGGTGCGGCGGTCGCCGCTGGCTGGCCGGAGCGGCTGAGCGGACATGGAGGGCCGATCAAGTCGGTGATGCTCTCCAGGGACGAACGCCGCGCGTTGACCACATCCTTTGATTATTCGGTAATCCTCTGGGACATTGCAGAGGGACATTCTCGAATTTCCAGGCGGATGATCGGTCACAATGCCGCGGCAAATGATGCGCGCTTTCTTCCTGGCGGAAAAAGAGCCGTTTCCGTCGGTGACGATGGGGCGGTGCTGCTTTGGGATCTTGCTGATGGTTCGGTCCTTTCGCGGGTGGATACTGGCGACGACAAGATGCTCTCACTCGCGGTCTCAGAGTCCGGGCGTTTTTTGGCGGTCGCCTCCTGGGACCGCAGCGCGCATCTCTTCGAAGTTCGCGATGCTTCGCTCGTTCCGTTGAGGCGGCTGACAGGCCATCGCAACAACGTCAATGCCGTGGCCTTTTCGCCGGATGAGAAGGTCGTGTTCACCGGAGCGTCCGATGGGGTCATCCGATCGTTCTCGCGTGCCGACGGGGCACTTCTGCGAGAGGTCCATGTCCATGGCTGGGGGATAAATGTTCTGCAGCTCATGAAGGGTGGGAGAAAGATCGCCTTCGGCGCGACGGATGGAGCGGTTGCGGTTGTTGATATCGAGAGCGGGGAGGTCTCCAAGCAGCTTGCGAACCATGACCGACCGGTTCTCGCGCTGACAATGACGCAGGATGGCGCTCTGCTGGCCAGCGGTGGTGGGGACGGGCAGATCCGCGTGTACGATGCACAGGCTTGGACACTTCTCGAGCGTTACGAGAACCCCTATGGCCCGGTGTGGGGCATGGCACTCACCGGCGATCATGCCGTCGCCTTTTATGCGGGCCTCGACGATCATGTGAACACATGGCAGATCGCCCCGCGCAAGCCCTTCGAACCTGTCGGAAGTTCCTTCCCGCGCCGGTTCCAGGTTGCGGATACGCAGGATCCCGGGGCGTTGCAGTTCGCCCGAAAATGCTCGGTCTGTCATACGCTGACACCGGACGATGGCAACCGGGCAGGTCCGACGCTCTATGGTGTCTTCGGCCGCGAGGTCGGCAGCTTGCCGGGCTATCCTTACTCGCAGGCGCTTCTGGATGCGGACTTCACCTGGACGGAGAAGACGATCTCCGACCTTTTTGATCATGGCCCGGATGTCGTCACGCCGGGGACAAAAATGCCGATCCAGCGGCTCAAGAGCGTTGAGGAACGCAATGCACTGGTCCGCTTTCTGAAACAGGCGACGGCGTCCGATGCGGCGCCTCACCAAGACGAGAAGGAGATTGGGAAATGAAGGCGTTCGTTGCAGCGATTGTCGCAGTCGCGGTGATCGGGATCGGATCCTGGGGTGTTCTGACACGCGGCCTGGATTACTCTGCCGCATCGGTCTATTCGACGGATACGCCGGGGGCGGTGCGCCTGTCGTCTGGCGAGGCGGATTGAACCCGCAGCGATCGGATTTGACCAGGCGTATGATGGCGGTCGGTTTTGGCCTCGTGATTTGCCTGGGTCTGGGCGTGCCGTCCGTGCTGGGCGACCAGACTCACGGCAGTGGCGACGCCCTCGCAGCATCGCCCGCCGCGCTGGAAACGCTTTCGGCCGCGCGCCATCAGGTCGTGGCTCTCTTGCCGGATTGGCCGGAGGGTAAGGTCAATGCGGACGAGCCGGAAGGATCGGCCGTTCGCCTCGCGCCGGATGGCTTGCTTGTAACGGCCGATCATGTGCTCGGGCGCGCCGCCGGTGCCAGTGTCCGGTTGGTGGACGGGCGCGTCATTCCCGCCGAAATCGTTTATCGGGACGCCGAAACGGACCTCGCCGTTCTCAGGGCTCCACGCGCCGAAGCGGTCTCGGGTGAGGGGCTCACGCTCTCCGCGCGCGACCCCGTCCCCGGGACGCCCGTCTGCGCGATCGGAAATGCTTTCGGTCTCGGTGTTTCGGTGAGTTGCGGTGTGATTTCGGCGCAGGGACGCGGCGGCATCGGCTTCAACGCCATCGAGGATTTCCTGCAAACCGATGCAGCTGTGAATCCGGGCGCGAGCGGTGGTGCGCTTGTCGATGCGCGCGGAAGGCTTGTCGGTATATTGTCCGCAATCTACACAAAATCCGGGGATGGCGACATCGGGGTCAATTTCGCCGTATCCGCGCCGCTGGTGCAGCGGATCGTGAGCGGCGCGCGGGCTGGCACTTCTGTCCGCAGGTCGCTTGGCGCGCATCTGCGTGCTACGCCACTGGGACCGCAGCGTCCGGGCTTGACGATCCTGGACGTGGCCGGCGATGGTCCTGCCGCACGCGCAGGGCTGCGCGTGGGCGATGTTCTTCTCGCGATCGATGGTTGGCCCGTTCGGACGGTAGCTGCGCTTCGAGGACGCCTGGAGCGGGCCGATGCCAACGGCAAGTTGACGCTTCGCCGCGACGGATCGGAACTGGAAATCATGCTGCGTTTTTAAGAGTGATCAATGACTTGCGATGAAGCGCGGACTCAAGACACAAACCACTTGAATCGGCTTGTGAACGGACGGCACCTCCATCGCTCATACCTCCAACGACAGGATCGATAAAATGGACAATGAAACCTTCAACATGTCGATGCGCAAGTTTCTGAAGCAGGTTGGTGTGACCTCGCAACAAGCGCTTGAAGAGCATGTGCGCGAGGCTGGCCTCACGAGCGGAAAACTGCCCGCGCGCGTCGTTTTGACGATTGACGGTCAGACGTTCGAACACGTCGTGACCGGTGAAATCGATCTCGGTGACGACTGATTGCTTCTGGTTGAATCAGTGGGTGAAGGAGTCCTGTCAATTGCCTGACGGGACTCGCCATCATGGATCTTCCGCATATGGCATTCCCGCATTGCTTGAACACTGTGTTCCAGTCTGTGAAGGAGAGGGGCAGTGTTGACGCCCGACCCGACATTTCCGCCCTTGTTGACCGGCCACGCGGTACCGGCCAGCGCGGATGTTTTCGAAGACGCCTGCCGTGGCGCTCAGGATGGCCGCTTCGGCGCCGGCGATTTCGTCTGGTCGCGGCGCACCGACACCGTGTCGCTCGCGCTGGTGCTTGAACCGGAGGTGCCGGCGTCACGCAGCTTTGAGATGTTGTTCCTCACAATGGTGGCGGCCAATGACGCGCTTGGGGCGATCACTCCTCCGGAGACCGCCCTGACCTTTCTTTGGCCGGATGTGTTCAAGGTCAATGGCGCGAAGGTCGGGCGCGCGCGTCTGGCGACGAGCGATGAACTGGACGATGATGGCGCGCCGCTCTGGCTGACGGTTGCGCTCGAGTTTCGCCTGGCGCCGCTCGACGGGCCGCTTGAGCCGGGCGAGACGCCGGATCGGACAAGTCTGATCGACGAGGGGGCGGTCGATCTCGACAGGACACAGGTGATTGAATCCCTGTCGCGTCATTTGCTGACCTGGATCCATTCCTGGGATGTCGACGGGTTCGCTCCGGTCCTCGACAACTGGCTCTTTCGGGCAGAAGGATATCGTGGTGCACATGCTGTCGAATCGGTCGGTGGCGTAGTCGAGGGCACCTTCCTCGGGCTCGACGAGGAGGGCAACCTTCTGATCAAGCGCGATGCCGCGAGTGGCGGCGACACCCTGTCGCTACGGCTGCGCGAGCATCTGTCTTCTCACTCTCTGGAGGCCTCGGAGGCCTGATCATGCCGAAATTCCTGAAAGCCATTCGTCTCGATGCATCGGACACCCAAGTGTTTCCCGCCGCGGCCGAACCGGGCGACTGGGTGATCCCGGGCACTTTCGCCTTTCGCGCCTACACGCCGGAGGGTCTGGAAGGCAAGGTCCGTCAGGCTTTCGTGTCCGGTTTCCTGTCGCTTGAAACATTCGGCTGGACCACGCTCGCGACGCCTGCGGAGATTTCGGCCGACGAGCGAGAGCGGCTGGTGGAGCGGCTGGCCCAGCACTTTGTCGATGAGCATGGCGCTCCCAGTGCGGATGCTTCGCGTGGCGTGGCAGAGGCTGAGATCGCCGACGCGATGGAACTTGCCGAAGAACTGGAGATCAATGCTTTGCTCGCGATCCAGCGCGAGATCGACGACGAGGGCGCGATTCATGAACGCTTTCATCTGGTCACGCCACCGGAGGACGCGCCGCACGCGCGGATCTGGGACGTGAGCGGTGACGAGTGATGCGAAGCTTTTGGAAATCTTCCGGGATGCATCTCGTGGAGCGTGACGAAAACGGCTGGTTGACGGTCACACCGGATTTTCTGCGGGCCTATTTCACCCGACCCGAAATCCACCCGGTGGAAGACTCCTGTCCGGCGGAACACCGCCTGTTCGAGGCGCTGATGAGCGATCCCTTCCGAACTGTCGGCGCGGAGGAGGTCGCCGCGATCGCGGATGCGGATGCGGCCGAAAACTACCGCATCATTTTGGGGTTTCGCGATCATCTTGCACGAAACGGGACGGTTGAAGCGTCTTATGCCGCGCTGTTCGAAGAGGGCGCGACGGTCACCATTCCGCCGATGTTCATCGATCAGATGGTGCACCTCATTGCGCACAACATTCTGCGCAAGGTCGCTGACCCGATGCGCCTGCGCGCCGGTGAACTGCTGTTTCGCGAGCAAGCGGTGACCACGACGGACGGCCAGCTCATGCTGGCGGATGCCGAAATCGTGAAGACCTATTCGAAGACCGGCGGTCTGGGAGGGCTGGGCGCGTTGCTTGCCGAGACGGGCACGCCCACACGCGACATCGCCCTGGATGTGCTCGCAGAAGACAACAAGGGTATTTACTGGGAGCGCTCCGACCGTTTCGATACGGCGATTGATTTTCGCTTCACCGAACCGGCGCTGGATGCGTTTGCACGCGTGCTGGAAAGCTGGATCGGTCACTTTCACGGCGTCGGCGTACGGATCCAGCCGCAGCAGTCGATCCGTGACGAGCGCTGGTCGTGGCACATCGGTCTCGATTCCGAGGCGACCCGACTGCTGAACGCGCTCTATGAGGGCAAGCCGGTGGACGAGTCCGACATGGCGCGGGTGGCGGCGCTGTTTCGCCTCGACTTTGACAACCGCAGCGATAGTATCGAGAGCATGCGCGGCAAACCCGTCTGGCTCGGGCTGGCGATGGGGCATGACGGCATCATCCGCATGAAGCCGCAAAATCTCTTGACGAATATGCCCATTCGCAAACGCCATTGATCTCATTGCACGCCCTCTCGACAGGACGCAAACTGCAAGGCCTTCCATGACACCCCCCGACAACGGGCGCGCCGTCGCCATCATGATGCTCGCCATGATGGGTTTCATCTTCAACGACAGCTTCGTCAAGCTCGTGTCGGAAAACCTCCCGCTTGGTCAGATCATGTTCCTGCGCGGGGTCTTCGCGCTTGCGCTCCTGCTGGTCATCTGTATCGCCAATGGTTCGATCCGGCGGTTTCCGCGCCTGTTGAACCGTTGGGTTGGCGTGCGGGTCTTTGCCGAGGTCGTCGCGACCATGTTCTACCTGACGGCCTTGTTTCACCTGCCGATTGCCAATGCGACCGCGATCCTTCAGGCGTTGCCCTTGCTGGTGACAGCCGGGGCGGCGATCTTTCTCGGAGCGCCGGTCGGCTGGCGGCGCTGGACGGCGATCGTCGTCGGGTTTTGCGGGGTTCTGCTCATCGTCCGCCCCGGTATGGCGGGCTTCGATGCCTGGGCGCTCGTCGCGCTTGCCGGCGTGATGTTCATGGTTCTGCGCGATCTCTCGACCAACGTCCTGCCGGCCCATATCCCCACCCTCGGCGTTTCCTTTGCCACCTTGTGCGGGGTCTCGGTGATGGGCCTCGTGCTGTCCACGACCGAGACATGGCCGATGCCGACGGCAAAGGAACTGATCTTCCTGGCCACCGCGGCCGGTTTTATTCTCGTCGGATTCACATGTCTTATCAGCGCGATGCGGATGGGCGACATCTCGATGGTTGCGCCCTTTCGCTACTCCATCATTCTGTGGGCGATCCTGATCGGATATGTGGTTTGGGGCGATGTTCCCGACCTTCCCACACTTGCCGGCATCGCCATTCTGGTGGCAACCGGTCTCTACAGTCTGATGCGCGAGCGCAAGCGGCTGCACGCCCCCGGTCCAGCCTCCAAGACGGGACTAAGAGGCAGCTGACGTCTCCGCGATTTCCTGACGCACCCAGTCCCTGAAGGTTGCCGCCGCGCGCCGCCGGAAGGTCGCGGGCAGCCCGACGAGATGAAATCTCGGGTGGATCGGCAATCTCAAGGAAAAAGGCGTGACCAGTCGGCCGATGCGAATGTCTCCGGCCGCGAGACTTTGCCGTGCGAGCACCACGCCGGCGCCTGCCGCCGCCGCGTCGAGTGCGTGTTCTGCGTGGTTGAAACGCAGCCCCCGGGAGGGATCTACATTCATCGCCCCCGCCTCCGTGAGCCAGTCTGCCCAACCTGGAACATCGGGGAGGTGGCGAATGCTGTCGTCGTGAAGCAGTAAAACGCCAGCAAGCGCTTCCGGTGAGGCCAGCCGCGCGGCAAGCTCCGGCGTGCAGGCCGGGGTTGCGGTTTCGTCAAGTAGGGGTTCCGCTTCGAGGCCATCATAGACCCCCAGGCCGAACCGGATCCCGACATCCGCGTCGCCGGTCAGGAAGTCGATGTTCTTCATGTTGGCGGATACGAGAATCTCGATTTCGGGATAGGCGTCCACGAACCGATGCAGGCGAGGCACGAGCCATTTTGCCGCGAAGGCGGGGCCGGTCGAAACGACGAGCCGGCTGTCGTTGCCCGGCGCAGCGAGCTGCTCCACGGCCTCGTTCAGGAGGAGAAGACCTTGCTCGACGCCAGGCAGCAGACGTTGCCCCGCTTGTGTCAGCGCGATCGACCGGTTCATGCGTTTGAACAAGGGCTGGCCGAATTGGTTTTCGAGTGTGCGGATCTGATGGCTGAGAGCGGATGGAGTGAGGTTCAACTCCTCTGCTGCGCGCGAGAAGCTGACATGACGGGCGACCGCCTCGAACACGCGCAGACCGTTCAGTTGGGGAAGATTGAATCTCATACAGATGAATTTTCCTCAATCGAGAGTCAAGAAATACGAGTTTGTCGGGTGACTTGCAATAAACTACTTCAAGTGACAGGCGATGTTGACCGATGTCGCCGTGTGACGACAGGAGCTTGCGATGTCCCGCCGCGATCCACGTTTCCTCGATCCGTTCAACCTGAGCGAAGCGGATCTCCGTTTTTTCACAGAGAAGGGGCGCCTCGAGCGAGCGCTCGCGGTTCGGTCCTTGCTGCGTCACGTATTTCATCCAGGGTCACGCGATCCGGGATCTTGAGGCCCTGCCGGACGATGCATGAATGGCGTTTGTTCTTTGCTCCGGGCGCCGGCCTTTGGTCTTGCCAATGCCGGCGCCCAGACCGTACTTAAGCCTATGACAAACAGCCTCTCGTCGGCCTTGCCCGAACGCCGTCCCTCGCTTGCGCTTCTCGTAGCCGTTTCCTCCGTAAGCCCGCTCGCGCTCAATATCTATCTGCCGTCCCTGCCGGTTCTGGTCGACGTGTTCGACACCACCGCGGCGATGGTGCAGCTGTCGCTGTCGCTCTATCTCGCGGCGATCGCAATCGCGCAGATCGGCATCGGACCACTCTCCGACCGCTATGGCCGGAGGCCCGTGTTGTTGTGGGGGCTCGGGTTTTTTCTGATTGGCAGTCTCACCTGCGCGGCAGCGACCAGCATCGAGGTGATGCTCACTGGACGCATGTTGCAGGCGGCGGGTGGCTGCGCCGGCATCGTTTTGGGGCGGGCGATCGTGCGTGATCTCTTTGATCGCCGGCAGTCCGCCAGCATGATCGGCTATGTCACCATGGGCATGGCGGTCGCGCCGATGATCGGGCCGGCCATAGGCGGCGTGCTAGACGAGACCTTCGGCTGGCGGTCGAGCTCCTATTTGATGATCGCCCTGGGCGCGCTGGTGCTCGCATGGGCCTGGGCGGAACTCCACGAGACCCATCACACGCGCGCGTCCGGCGGGGGCATGCGCGGGCTTGTACGCAGCTATGCGGCGCTTTCGCGTTCTCGGCTATTTTGGGCCTATACGCTGACGTCGGCCTTCACCTCTGCGGTGTTCTTTTCCTTCCTCGGCGGCGCGCCATTCCTGGCCGCGCGCCTGTTCGACATGTCGCCTTCAGCCTATGGCCTTTATTTCATCATGGTCGCGGCGGGCTATATGGTTGGCAATGGCATCTCCGGTCGGTTTTCGGAAAGGCTCGGGATATCGCGTATGATCCTGGGGGGAAACTGCGTCCTGGTGTGCGCCGTGTCGGCCATCGCCGCGTTCTTCGCGCTCGGCTTTGTGCATCCATTGGCGCTGTTCGCGCCGATGTTCGTGGTTGGTGTCGGCAACGGCATGTCATTGCCGAACGCGATTGCCGGGTCGGTCAGCGTCCGTCCGGATCTGGCCGGCGCGGCGTCGGGCCTGACCGGCAGCCTTCAGATCGGCGCTGGCGCGATTGCCTCCGCGCTTGCCGGCTGGTTGTTGTCGGGGGTCTTGTGGCCGGGTACCGTCTGGGCGCTGGTTCTGGTAATGGCGCTTTCCTGTGTAGGCGCGGTGACTTTCGGGACGATTGCGCGCAGGCTCGAGCGCGGCGCCGAGGAAGCCTGGACCGGCTGACGCTGGGTAGGCCGACGGGTTTTCTCGCTCGGGGCTTGCTTTCGGGTTTCACGCCGTCAGGTTTCAACGATAGGCTTTGTCGGCCGCCGGATTTGGGTTTCGAAGAGGGATGTCATGACAAGACCGGTCGGGATCACGCGCCGCGCTGCACTTCTCGGCGCCACCGGCGCCGCAGTGTGGGGCATGCTTCCCTCTCTGATCGGCCGGGGGGGGGCCGCGACGCAAGAGCCGCGCGCGCTCACCGCGCGCAAGGGCCGCGCAGCACTTTGGGAAAACGGCGGGCCGCAGGCCGATATCTGGGGCTATGACGGACGTGTTCCCGGTCCGCTGCTCACAATGAAACAGGGCGAAACCCTTGATGTCCGTTTCAGGAACGAGCTGGAACAGCCGTCGACGATCCACTGGCATGGCATCCGTATCGAGAACGCCTATGACGGTGTCGCGGGATTGACGCAGCCGGCGGTGGAGCCGGGCGGCACCTTCGATTATCGCATCAAGGCCCTGGACGCGGGCACCTATTGGTATCATCCGCATAACCGCTCCTGGGAGCAGCTCGCGCGCGGGCTCTATGGCGTTCTGGTTGTCGAGGAACCCGGACCCAAGGCCTATGATCGCGACGTCGTGCTTGCCTTCGACGACTGGCGTCTCGACGAGGCGCGGCAGATCGATGTCGCAAGCCTCGGAGCCATGCACGACTGGGCCCATGCGGGGCGCCTCGGCAATGTGCTGACGGTCAATGGCCAGCCTTATCCGCGCTTTCCGGCGCGCCCGGGCGAGCGGTTGCGGCTGCGCGTGGTCAACACCGCCAATGCCCGTGTCCTGACAATCCGCTTCACCGGTCTTGCGCCGCATCTGGTGGCCCTCGACGGTCAGCCGGTCGCACCGGAGTTGCTCGCCGACGAAACGCTGCTGATTTCCCCGTCACAGCGTGCGGATCTGATTGTCGACCTGCCCGCCGATGCGAAGACCTTCACCATCGAGGAAGCATCGGGTCAGCCGTTCGCGGCGTGCGAATTCGTCCTCGATGGCGATGCCGTGACACGCACGACGCCACTGCCGGAGGATATCGCGCTTCCCGCCAATCCGCTGCCGAAGGCGCTCGATATGGGCGGAGCCCTGACGCAAGACCTCCTGATGGCGGGGGGCGCTATGGGCCGGATGAGCGGCGCCACGCTGAAGGGCGAGCAACGCGGCATGCGCGAGCTTGTCGATCAGGGCAAGGTCTGGTCCTTCAACGGGATTGCCGGTACGCATGGCGATCCGGCGATGTTCAAGATCGCGCGGGGCCGGACGGTGCGCATGCCGATCATCAACGACACGCGCTGGCCGCATGCCATTCACGTGCATGGGCATCACTTCAAGGTGGTGGCGCGCAACGGCGCGCCGGTGGCGCGCGAGGAGTGGCGCGATACGGTTCTCGCCGACCCGGGCGAGCGCGTCGAGATCGCCTTCGTTGCGGACAATCCGGGAAAATGGATGGTTCATTGTCATATGCTGGAGCATCAGGTCGCCGGCATGATGTCATGGTTCGAGGTCACCTGATCCCAAGTCGCGGAAAACGAAAACCAATCAAGGGAAGACAGCTGATGAGCAACCGCCAGGAGCGTCGTGCGGCACGCGCGCAAGGGGAACTCGACACCGCCGGCTTCCTGCAGGTCGCGGCCCGCTTCATTGAGGTGGCCAACCGGGAAAACCGCAAGATCCCGGCCACAGACCTGCATCTGGCCTTTCTGTGGGCCGCCTCGCGCTACAACGCCCATGTCGCCAAGACGGTGCTTGAGGTCGACGATCACGAGGCCTTCGTGACCCATATGGTCAATCAATACACTGAGATGCTGCGCCAGAACCTCGCAGACCCGGAGCTCGATCCGCCGGCGGGGTCCGCGTGAGCCACCTGTCTTTGTAATAAAGCGCCGCCGGTTGTCCCTGGCGGCGCTTTTCGTTCGGGAACTGCGCAGATCAGTCGTCCTTGAGAAAATCGTCGGCCGAGAGCGAGCCCTTCTCCAGCGCCAGATAATCGGCCGTGGTGGTGAGGCGGGGACGCGTTCCGCCGCGTAGCGGCGTATCCGGCATCTCCCACTGGGCCGAGATGCGGCAGTCGTCGCACATCTCGATCAGTCGGGCCTGATCTTCGCGCTGGAACATCCAGTGCTTGCCCGAAAGCTTTTCGCGAATGCGCGCGATCGAGGACTTGGTGCCGAAGGCCTTGCCGCAGGACACGCAGGTCGCCGGCTCCTCCTCATGCAGCACGACGGGACGGATCGCCTCCGGTGCCGAATTGTAGCGCGGCTCCAGTGCGATAACGTTTTCCGGGCAGGTGGTCGCGCACAAGCCGCATTGCACGCAGGCGGCTTCGGTCAGGTTCACCTGCGGCTTGTCGGGATTGTCGGCCAGAGCATTCGCCGGACAGGCAGAGACACAGGCCAGGCATAGCGTGCAGCCATCCGCATCGATGGAGATGCGCCCGTAAGGCGCCGTCTCCGGCAAGGCGATAATCGTTGCCGGCTCGGGTGCGGATTGCATCAGGCGCGAAATGGCGCTTCGCGCGACGTCCCGCTTGCCGCCGACAGGATCGAAACTGGCGGGCGTGTTCGGGAGTGGCCCGGTCGGACGGGTAAAATACCCGACGACGGCGTCCGGGTCGGCTTCCATGGCGATGGAGAACACGCCGTCCTTCGCATAGCCCATGCCCTGCAACAAGGCTTCACCAAGTGCGATTTCGCATTCCAGGGCCTCGGTCTCGTCGGCCTTGGAAGGCGGACAGAGGAAGACCATGCGTCTGCCACCTGCAAGCACGGCGGCGAGCATCGCGTCATGGCCGAACACGGTGACGGCATGCACAGCGATTGGCAGGACGTTGCCTGGCAATCCGTCGGAAAACCTTGCCAGGGCGTTGATCAACTCCAGCCCGTGGCTTTCGTCATGGACGAGGACGATCGGGTCCTTGCCGCCGGCCTCCAAATAGGTTCCGAGCAGGGTTTGCAGGCGGCGGATCAGTGTGTCGCGCGCGGGGTAGGTGTAGGCGACAGCTCCGGTCGGGCAATGCGCCGCGCAGGATCCGCAGCCGCCGCAGATGCCGGGATCGACCGCGATCTGCGTGCCAACGCTGGTGATCGCACCGGCAGGACAGGCGTCCAGGCATTTGGTGCATCCTGTCTTGCCGGAACGGCCATGCGCGCAGATCGACGCATCGTATTCCACGTAGACCGGTTTTTCGAAGGTGCCGACCATGTCGGAAACATCGAAGAGCGCACGCGCCACCGCTGCCGGATCCTTCGGATCGGCGCGCATGTAGCCATCGCGTTTTTGCGGTGCCGTGACCAGCGGCGTCTCGCCGGACAGATCGAGAATGAGGCTGCAGGTCGACATTGCGCCGTCGCGCGGCATGGCGAATTGCGCGGAGCCGCGTGAAGACGGCAGGATCTGCGCGTAGCCGTCAACCGTCACGGAAAACGCGCCAAGAGATCCGGACACGGAGCGAATGCGTCCGTTGTGCACCGGCACCTCGAGTATCGTCGGCAGCACCAGATCCGCGGCATCGCTCAGGAGAAGCGAGACCGAAAGCCGGCCTTCAAGCGCACGGGCGGCGTCGAGGGCCTGCTGGCCCTTGCCGTAGATCAGGCAGACCCCGTCGGATTCGATTGAGCGCAAGGGTGCAGGCTCGCCGGCGACCCGTGCTTCCGCCAGAAGGGCGGAGATCTTGGGATGGGGATCGGTGCCGCTCGCGCACCAGCCGGCGCGCTCGCGAATGTTCACATAGTCGATCCGCTGAGTGGCGCCGTGTTCTTCGGCGACTTCGTCGAAAAGCGGGGCCTCCTGCGTGCAGCCGACGAACAGGGGCTCGCCGGTGGCCAGCGCCTTTTCGAAGGCGGTAAGCTGCGAGCGGCACAATTGGGTGTGAAGCGGGGTGTTTGCGTCAATACCCTCGATCCGGGCGGGGTCGAGGCGCATGGTCTTTTCGCAATCGCACAGGAGAACCCTTGTTTGGGTCGCTGTCATGAATTCCTCCGTCGCGGAACCGCCGGTTCGGCAGGCGGCGCGTTCCGGCAGCTTGTCATTTTGCCGCGAAGATAGCGCAGGTGATCGCGAATTTCCTAACCGAGATTGCACTGTGGCAAAATCTGTGTGCTTGCAGGAAGACGCAGCGTTCCGGACGCAGGACGGACATTGTCTTTCCGCCTGCAAGGGACCAAAATCATGGGGTGTCTCCGAAGGGGGGCAGACGCCAGCATTGTCAATGCAGACAAATGGATTGTAGGAGTTTTGCGTGGAACGGGAAGTGTCAGCCATGCTCGGCGTCGTCCTCGAACGACGACCGGCGACATCGCGGTGGGTCGACTGGGTCTGGGCCGTGCCCGAGGTCGTCGCCGCTGCCCCCGCGACGGATGGTTGGCACGAAGTCGCTCGCGATGGGGAGACCGTGCGCTATCTGTCGGCGCCGCATGCTTTAACGCTGCATCACAAGATGGTCGAAGCCTACGACAGCAACATCGAAACCGGCGTCCCCTGTGTATGGGCACTGCTGGAAGAGACCGACAGCGGTGCCGAACCGCCGTGGCGGGTGTTTGGCCTGACGGCCGATCCCCATGAAGCGGAGGGCTTTCTGGAACGTCCTGACAGTCTCGTCGAACGGGTCACCATGCCTGCTGCGACGGTTGCCTGGATGGCGCGGTTTTTGGCCGCGATTCCCGAGGCGCCTGCCTTCAGGAAGCGGCGTCGGACGAAGGCTGTCGAGGAACGGCAGATTTTTGGAAAGGCGCCGATCTTCAACCCCGACGGCCGGTCGGAAGAGGACGGATCATGAGTGAATTCGACAAGGACACGACGGGAAAAGCCACGTCGGGAAAGAGGCCGGCGGTCGACGAGGACGCCGGGTTTCTGAGCCGCTGGTCCCAGCGCAAACGGGCGGTGCGGCAGCAACGCGAGCGCGATGAAGCGCGCTTGGCGCCGGCTCCGTTGGAGCAGGCGGAGAAAGCCGCCGAGGCAGCGCGCATCCGCGAGGAGAACCAGGCGGCTGCCGAAGAGGTCGATCTGGAGACCTTGGCGTTTGACTCCGACTATTCGGTCTTCTTGAAAGAAGGTGTTTCAAAGCAGCTGAAAAACACGGCGCTGCGGAAGTTGTGGCGGTCCAACCCGGTGCTCGCCTGCGTTGATGGACTGAACGATTATGACGAGGACTTTCGCACCGTCGAAACCCTGGTCGAGGGCCTGAAAACCTCCTGGCAGGTCGGCAACGGTTACGGCTGGATGGAAGAGCGCGACAAGGCGGACGCCGCTGCGAAGGAGGCGGCGGAGGGCGAGGTGCCTTCGCTTGATCCGGCCGCTGGCGAAGCGCCGGACGTTGCAGGGTCGCTTCAGGGCGCAGACAGGCGTAAGGCCGAACAGGACGCCGATTTGGCTACACGACCCGAGACGGATGAACGGACGGACACAGCAAGCGGGTCATCTGGCTCCGAGCAGGGCGATGCGCTTTCCGGCCACGCCGCAGGGAAAATCCATGCGACGTCCCCGGCCGAGCCTGTTCCGGTTTTGTCGGGCGGGTCGTCCGGCGACAGGGAAGGGGTGCAGGAACGGGCTGCGGCATCAAGGCCGGAGCCGCCGGAGCGCCCGGCACGAAGACGGATGCGTTTCAGTTGAAGTCGCCTTTTCACCGGAGGGCCGGGCCACAGCGCCCTGGCGATTGCTATTGCGGTGGAAATTGCGCCTGGCAATAGCTGACCGCCCGGGTCTTGAAGGTGTCATATTGCGCATCGTCGATCACCCCGTCGCTGCGCATCTGATCGACGGCGCCCACCCGCGATTGCAGGCACGCCGCAAGTTCAGGGTTCCCGGCAAGATCGGCGTTGCCGGCGGGCGCGAGGTGCTCGAATGGTGTCAGTGCCACGCCGGCAAACCCGACGCGCCCGATCCACACAATCGCGAGAACGGCCAAACCTGCAACGACCAACGCCGACAGGCGTGCGGCCGGCCTGTCGAGCAGAGCGCTTCGCGATCCGCTGTCTTTCGTCTGCATGGCGTCAGCCGCCGGTCACACTCATGTGTCGGGTGACGGCCGGCTGGCGGGTCTGCCGGTCGATTACGAAATCATGACCCTTGGGCTTACGTCCGATGGCCTCATCGATGGCGTCGTTGAGCAACTCGTCGCTTTCCGATGCTCGAAGGGCCGCACGCAGATCCGCACTGTCGTCCTGCCCCAGGCACATGTAGAGCATGCCCGTGCAGGTAACCCGCACGCGGTTGCAGCTTTCGCAGAAATTGTGGGTCATCGGCGTGATGAAACCGACCCGCCCTCCGGTTTCCGCAACGCTGACGTAGCGGGCCGGTCCGCCGGTCTTGTAGGGAATGTCTTCCAGCGTGAAGTTCTCTGCGATGCGCTCGCGCACCGTGGAAAGCGGCAGATACTGGTCCGTGCGGTCCTCGTTGATCTCGCCGAGCGGCATGGTCTCGATCAGCGTGAGATCGTAGCCCTGTTCGTGGCACCAGCGCATCATCTGCACGATTTCATGCTCGTTGACGCCCTTGAGCGCCACCATATTGATCTTCACCTTCAATCCGGCGGCGGTCGCGGCGCGCAGACCGTCCATCACCTTGCCGAGATCGCCCCAACGGGTGATCGCCTTGAACTTGGCCGTGTCCAGCGTGTCGATCGAGACATTGATGCGCCGCACGCCGCAATCGTACAGTTCCTGCGCGAACCGCGAGAGCTGCGAGCCATTGGTGGTAATGGTCAGTTCTTCCAGCTTGCCGCAGTCGAGGTGGCGCGACAGGCCCCGGATGAGGCTCATGATGTTCTTGCGCACCAAAGGCTCGCCACCGGTCAGGCGCAGCTTCCGCACGCCTTTCTTGATGAAGGCGGAGCACAGCCGGTCGAGTTCCTCGAGGCTGAGGACCTCGCGCTTGGGAAGGAACGTCATGTCCTCCGCCATACAGTAGACGCAGCGGAAGTCGCAGCGGTCGGTCACCGACACGCGCAAGTAGCTGACTTCTCGTCCGAAGGGGTCGATCATCGGCTGGGACATTTCCGTTTCCTCAACTGGGTGAAAGGCGCGTTCGTAAGCCGCAACCAGTTCCCGATATCTTGCCTGTCGCAAGCTAAGCGGCATCATGCTGTTAAGGGCAACGTAGCGGAATAGCGCCCTGCGTCAATTGTCGTGGCACGGGAATGCCGACTTCCGGCGGTGTGGGCGGCGGAGCCGGTGCAGTCGCGTCGCGACAGACTTGCCGCCAGCCGTTGAAACGCTATGGTCCGCACCGTGTTCGCAGTCCCTGATGGGGCTTTTTCCGATTGAAAGGACCTTGCCCGTGACCGATAGCAAGCCCTGGCCGAAAGAGATCCGTCTCGCCAAGGACAAGAAGCAGTTGACCGTCGCCTTCGACACCGGGGAAAGTCATGCGTTCGAGGCCGAGTATCTGCGGGTGTGTTCGCCCTCCGCCGAGGTGCAGGGCCATTCTCCCGCGCAGAAGCAGACTGTGCCCGGCAAGCGGGACGTCGGCATCATGCAGATTGAACCCGTTGGAAATTACGCGGTCCGTATTCACTTCGACGATCTGCACAATACCGGCATTTTCTCGTGGGATTATTTTTTGAAGCTCGCGAAAGAGCGTGAGGAGATGTGGGGCGGGTATCTGAAGGACCTTGAGGCAAAGGGGCTGTCGCGGGATCCCAAACGCTGAAAATGGCGGTCTTGGAGTGGCAGTACATCGACAAGGTCGCGGAATCAGGCCAATAATTTAAGGCTGATTCCATCGGAGACCTGTGTCGTGCGCCAACGTCATTCACGTCGTCCCCTCGAACCTGGTGTCCTGACCCGCCGCGCGCTCATCATGGGCCTGCCGCTGTTCCTTGCCGCGTGCCAGACCAAGGGGCGGTCCATTGAAGCCGCGGGCCTGACCCCGCGCGCCGACGGCACGCCCGATTACGCGCTGGCCTATGCCGCGCGCACCGACGGGGGCTTTCGCATTCCGGCCATTCCCTGGAAAGACTTTGACCCGAGGTACCTTCGCCAATCGGTTCGCCATATCACTTCCGAGGAACCGGGCACCATCATCGTCGACCCGGCGAACAAGTTTCTGTATCTGGTGCAGCCGGGCGGACGGGCGCTTCGCTATGGCATTGGTGTCGGACGCGCCGGTTTTGCGTGGTCGGGCGATGCGATCATCCGCTTCAAGCGCGAATGGCCGAAGTGGTTTCCGCCGGCCGAGATGATTGACCGGGACCCGAAACTCGAGAAGTACCGCGACGGTCAGGACGGCGGCCCCCGAAATCCGATCGGTGCGCGGGGGCTTTATCTCTGGCAGGGCAATGTCGACACGCTTTACCGCATTCACGGAACCAACCAGCCGCGCAGCATCGGCACAAATGCCTCGTCGGGCTGTATCCGCATGTGGCAGCAGGACGTGATCGACCTGCATTCGCGGGTCAAGATCGGTGCCAAGGTCGTCGTGCTCGGCTGAAGCCCGTTCGGCGGCATGTCTGGATCTGCGTCGGCGTTTTTTCAGTTTTCCGCCAGGCTTTGCGCGTAGGCGACGATTGCGTCGATGTCGTCGATCTTCAGCATCACTTCCTCGATTGTCGCCGGTTGGTCGGGTGGGCGCTCCTCGTCCGTATCGAAGCGAATATGCGCGGGATGCGGCCGGCGGGCATAAAATGTCTCGAAACGATCGCGCCAGTCCGAAAGCGCCTTCACCATGATCATGAAGGACGGCGTTGAGGAAATGCCGCTCATCCTGTCGTCCGGCGCGACGACATGGCAGCGCGCGCAATGAAGCTTCGACAACGCCTTGCCACGGTCTTCAAGCGCGGGATCTCCAAGTGCGATTGCAGGAAGAAGCGCCACGGCCCCGAAGAAGACTAGAATTGACTTCGGAGCCGTTGGAAAACGGCCATGTCCCCACCGTGCACCCGCTTGTGGTGTCGATATGCATCTGCCGTAACGTCTCATTTCGCCTCCGCCGGACCATGGCTGCCCATATGCAGATTAGCCCCTTTTTCCACTGCGGTGGAGTCGGAAGGCCCTTGCGGAAGGTCTCTGGACTGTCGTTGAAACAAAACAAAAAGGGCCGGCGGATGCCAGCCCTTTTCCGTGAAATATTGCGTCGCGCCTTGGTCGATCGCTGCGTCAGCGCTTGACCACGACCCTGGTGCCGACATTGACGTTGTCGTAAAGATGCTTGACGTCGTCATTTGCCATGCGAATACAGCCGGACGAGACGGCGGTGCCGATGGTCCATGGCTCGTTCGATCCGTGAATACGGTAGAGCGAGGATCCAAGGTACAGCGCACGCGCGCCCAGCGGGTTGTTCGGCCCCCCCGGCATATGCGCGGGAAGCACACGTCCCTTGCGGCGTTCACGCGCCCGCATCTGCGGCGGAGGCGTCCAGCCCGGCCATTCGGCCTTGCGGGTAATGCGCTTGGTGCCAGCCCACTGGAACCCCTCACGGCCAACGCCAATGCCGTATTTGATCGCGCGACCGTTCGATTGCACGTGATAGAGGCGGCGCTCGCTCGTGTCGATGATGACAGTGCCTGGCCCATACGGTCCATCGTAACGAATACGCTCCCGACGGATCGGCGATTTGCCGCTCGGCATGCCGCGCGCACTGTAGTCGATCCACTGTTTGGTCGCCGGGTCGAAATAGCGAGCGGCGAGAGTCGGCGTGGCAACGACTGCTGCGGCCACGGTTATTGCAAGCAAACGAAAGAAGCGCATCTTAGGGTTCCCATCCGGTGGTCAAGCAAACCATCCTTCCATCGGTCGGTGGTCCGTTAATGATAATCGGTATTGTCCCTTGCAAAGCGGTTAATGCAAAGGGGCATCTTGGAACAACCGTAGCGGAATTTTGGCATGAAGCCGTGACCGGGATCACATCCTTGTGAGGACGCGACCCTTTCGGTTTGATCAGCCGAGGTTGAGGTCCTTGAAGAAGTCGTTGCCCTTGTCGTCGATGACGATGAATGCGGGGAAGTCTTCGACCTCGATTCGCCAGATGGCTTCCATCCCCAGTTCCTCGAACTCGACGACCTCAACCTTCTTGATGCAGTCCTGGGCGAGCCGCGCTGCGGGGCCGCCGATGGACCCGAGATAGAACCCGCCATGTGCCTGGCAGGCGCGACGCACCTGGGCAGAGCGGTTTCCCTTCGCCAGCATCACCATCGAGCCGCCGGCCGCCTGGAATTGATCGACATACGCATCCATGCGCCCGGCCGTTGTGGGGCCGAAGGACCCGGACGCGTAACCTTCCGGCGTTTTCGCCGGGCCTGCGTAGTAGATCGGGTGGTTCTTGAAATAATCGGGAAGCGGCTCGCCGGCTTCCAGCCGGGCACGAAGCTTGGCATGCGCCAGATCGCGCGCCACGATCACGGGGCCGGTGAGCGACAAACGCGTCTTGGTCGGGTGACGGGAGAGTTCCGCAAGGATCTCCGGCATCGGCCGTGTAAGATCGATCTTCACCACGTGATCGGAAAGGGCCTCGTCGGTCACCTCAGGCAGGTATTTGACCGGCTCGCGCTCAAGCTCCTCGAGAAAGATGCCGTCCCTGGTGACCTTGCCGAGTGCCTGTCGGTCGGCGGAACACGAGACGCCGATGCCAATGGGCAGCGATGCGCCGTGCCGGGGCAGCCGGATCACACGCACGTCGTGGCAGAAGTACTTCCCGCCGAACTGTGCACCGACGCCGGTGTCTTGCGTCAACTTGTGAATCTGCGCTTCCATTTCATGGTCGCGGAAGGCGTGGCCAAGCTCGGATCCGGCATCCGGCAGGCCGTCCAGATAGCGCGCGGACGCCAGCTTCACGGTCTTCAACGTCATTTCCGCCGACGTGCCGCCGATGACGATGGCAAGGTGATAGGGCGGACAGGCAGCCGTGCCGAGCGTCAGGATCTTTTCCTTGATGAAGTCGATCAGACGTTCGGGCGTCAGCAGCGATGGGGTGCCCTGGTAGAGGAAGGTCTTGTTGGCTGATCCTCCCCCCTTCGCCATGAACAGGAACTTGTAGGCATCCTCGCCTTCGCTGTAGAGCTCGATTTGAGCCGGCATGTTGTTGGAGGTGTTTTTCTCCTCGAACATGGAAACAGGCGCCAATTGTGAATAACGCAGGTTCTTCTTGAAATAGGCGTCGCGTGCGCCTTCTGCCAGTTTTGCCTCGTCGCTGCCGTCGGTCCAGACGCGGCGCCCCTTCTTGCCCATGATGATCGCCGTGCCCGTGTCCTGGCACATCGGCAACACGCCATGCGCCGAGATATTGGCGTTTTTCAGAAGATCGAAGGCAACGAACTTGTCGTTTTCGGTTGCCTCGGGATCATCGAGGATCTTGCGCAACTGGGCGAGGTGTCCGGGACGCAGGAAGTGGTTGATGTCGGCAAAGGCCTCTTCGGCCAAAAGGCGCAGCCCCTCCGGCTCGACCACCAGAACGTCCTCGCCGTTGAAACTGTCCACGCGCACGTGGTTGCCGGACAGCTTGCGGAAGGGCGTCGTGTCCTCGGCCAGCGGAAACAGTGAGGCATGGCGATAGGCGGGGGACTTCTGTTCGGACATGACGGACCTTGACCTGCATCGGAGAGAAAGAGGGTGCCGCCTTTTACGCCATTCGGGGAGCTTGAGCCAAGGGATACGCCTTCACATTTTCATATCCCCGAATGAAGGCGCCCTTCGTCAGCGTGTCGCGGTGATTTCGAGGTCCACGGTCACCGGGTCCGCAACGGTCGGCGGCGACACGTCCGTCCCCACGCCGAAGATCAGGCGGGCGAGCGACACGCTTGCCTTCGCGCGTGCGGTGTCACCGTCGACAGTCAGCGTAAAGGGAAGGACAAAGGGCTCGCTCTTCCCCTTGATGGTCAGGGTTCCTCGCGCCTCATAGCTGATTTCGCCGGTGGAGACGATCTCGCTGGAAGTGAATGTCGCCTCCGGGTGGCTGGATGTGGCGAACCAGGCGGCGCCGGGCAGCGTCTGGTCGACTTGTGGTTTGCCGGTCTTTGCAGAACCCGGCCGAACGGTCGCATTGATTTCCGCCTCGTCGAGGGCGTTCGGGTCGAGGGTGATTTCGGCGCTCCAGTCCTGGAAAGTGCCTTTGAGCGGCGAGCCGTTTTGCTGCGCGACGAAGGTCACCGAACTGGCACCCTGGTCCACGGACCAGGTGGTCGCGGCTGTCGGGGTCGCGGCAACGGTCACAAGCCCGATCGTGAGGGCGAGCCGTTTGAGCGTCGAAGAGCGTGACATGAGAACTCCTGTGTGTCGTGGACGGTCCCGCCGAAAGGGGCATTCAGGTCTCTTGGACCGTGTCCACGCGGGCGGGCGCCGTCGAAACGATCCGCTTCATGACGGTGTCGCGGTTGATGAAATGATGTTTGAGCGCTGCAGCCACATGGGCGACGAAGAGGGCAAGCAGAACGAACCCGAGCAGCTCGTGAACCTCTTTCAGGAATTCCTCCGCCTCGGCATTTGTTCCCAATACCTCCGGTACGGGCAGATGCGGCACCGGGATCACGTTAAAGAGGACGGTCGGAATGCCCCAGGGCGACGCAGAAACCATTAGCCAGCCGGAAATCGGCAGGGCGAACAGCACGAAATAAAGGCCCGCATGGCCAAGATGCGATGCAATCCGCTGATAGGTTGGCATGCTCGCGGGGAGGGCCGGTGACGGATTGACGGCCCGCCATAGAAGCCGAAGCGCGGCGAGGGCCAGAACAACGAAGCCGAAGGACTTGTGCCACTGATAAATTGCAAATGTATCGGGCGCCGTTGGGTCAAGGCCGGACATGTATTTGCCCACCGCGAACATGCCGATCATCAGGGCGGCCATGGTCCAGTGAAACGCAATAGCAACGTTGCCATAGCCTGTGGACGTATTGCGCAACTGCATCATGGCCTCCCTGGGCTGGTATCGTCCGGACACGCGTAAGATGATTGAGCCGCGTGTCCGGAAACTGATCCGTTTATTCTGCTTTCAGGGCTTCTGCACTGAAGGAAATTGTCACGTCGTCTCCGATATACGGAACATACATGTCCATTCCGTAGTCGGTGCGCTTCACCACGGTCGTGGCGTCGAGGCCCACGGCCGGCTTCTCGGCCATCGGGTGTTCGCCCTGGGCATTCACGGTCACCTGAAAGGTCGCCGGCTTGGTAATGCCCTTAATGGTCAGGTCGCCGGCAATCGCAAGTGTGTTCTCGCCGGTCTTTTCGACACTGGTCGATGTGAAGGTCGCGGTCGGATGGGCGGCGACCTCGAAGAAGTCCGCGCTCTTCAAGTGCTTGTCGCGCTCGGCCCAGAAGGTGTCCATGCTGTCGACATCGACGGTCATGCTGATCTTCGAATTGGCCGGCGTGTCGAGGTCGATCAGCAGTTCTCCGTCCCACTCGCCGAAGCGGCCGTCGGTCGTCGAATAGCCAAGGTGGTTGTAGGAGAAAGCCAGGTTGGCATGTGACTTGTCGAAAGCGTAGGCAACCGGCTCGGCTGCGAGCGGCGTGGCGAACAGGAGCGCCACAAGAGCGGCGGCGGTGGGAAGCTTGATCATGTGAACCCTCTTGAAGTCGTGTCTTGACGAAACCGCAAGCGCGGCAGCGTCGCTCACAGATCGTTCGTGAGGCCGGGATCATCAAGCACGTCGCATTGAATTCACTGTCCACACAGCGTGAACAGATGGCCGTGAGTTTCTTTCAATGTGTGACAAATGCATGACGACGAGCGGTTTTGCCATCAAGATCGGTCGGGCGCGGCAATCGGCTTGAACACGCGGCGGGTCTATGTCGAAATGGTATGCAAAAGCGTCAGCAGCGCCATGCCAGGGGGCCGGCAATGATCGATTTGTACTCGTGGACAACCCCGAACGGACGCAAGGTCTCCATCATGCTGGAGGAATGCGAGCTGCCCTATACGGTTTTCCCGGTCGATATCCTGAACCGGGAACAGCACCGGCCGAATTTCCTGCATATCGCGCCAAACGGAAAAATCCCGGCGATTGTCGACCGGGAGGCCGGTGTCAGCCTGATGGAATCAGGCGCGATCCTTCTCTATCTGGCGGAAAAGGCGGGACGTTTTCTGCCAGGCGAAGGCCCTGAGAGGCTTCGCGTTATCGAGTGGTTGATGTGGCAGATGGGCGGTTTCGGGCCGATGCTGGGCCAGGCGCATCATTTCCTGCATTTCAATCCCGGAAAGGCGGCCTATGCGGAAGACCGCTATGCCGAGGAGGCTCGTCGCCTCTACGGCGTGCTCGACAAACAACTGAGCGAGCATGAGTTTGTTGCCGGTGCCTATTCGATTGCCGACATTGCGATCTGGCCGTGGGCGAGCCGCTACCAGTGGCAGGGCGTGGATCTCGATGCCTTCCCGAACGTCCGGCGCTGGTACCTGGAACTCGCAGCACGTCCGGCGGTTCAGCGCGGTTATGATGTACCTTCGATCGGCGCGGAGATCCCGATGCCCGGATGACCGGGAGCTGCACCGTTCGTTTCCATCCGGAACTTGAGAAACCTGCGGCCTTCGTAATCCACCTCACCGAGGTAGACGGCGCCGAGCCGCGCAAGTCCTCTGAGGTGGCGTCGTGACGGCGGCAGAAGAAAGGTCACGTAGGGAATACGCCGGTCCGCCCTGGCGAATGCGAGTGCATTCCGCGAGATTGCGACACCCAGGCCGAAACGCTCGGGCGTCAGCACCAGGCCGAAATCCCATTCATCGCCTTCCTTTTGAAATCCGCCCCAGCCGGCATAGGCGCCGTCGCAAAGGATCGCCCAGTGACCGAGACCGTCGCGCTTCCAACCAGCTTCCTTGGCTGCGATAAAAGCCGCACAGCGCTGCCGATCCCAGTCATTCGTCACAAGCGGCATGTGTTCGATCACACGGGGGTGGTTCATGTGCGCGGTGATCTCGTCTGCCGGAATCTCCGTCAGACGCGCGAAAGCGATTTCCGGTTCGAGCCCGCGCGGCCTTGTCTCTGGTTGCTTCATGTCGTCATCTTTGCATTGATCCCGGTCAGGCAGGGATGGCGAGACCGCGCGCGAATGCCGGGCGATCGAGGCAGGTCTTCATCCAGCGCAGAACATTGGTCCGTTCGTTCAGGCCGGACAGTTCATCGGCTTCATAAAATCCGCCAAGGGTGCGAAGCCACGGCACGATCGCGATATCTGCGATGGTGTAATCGTCGCCCATAATGTAGGCGCGTCCGGCCAGGCGCTGTTCGAGAACGCCAAGCAATCTCTTGGTTTCGTTGAGATAACGTTCACGCGGGTAGGGGTCTTTCACCTTGTCGGCTGCAAACTTGTGAAAATGCCCGAACTGCCCGAACATCGGTCCCACGCCGCCCATCTGAAACATCAACCATT
Source organism: Stappia sp. ES.058 (assembly GCF_900105595.1). Taxonomy (GTDB): domain Bacteria; phylum Pseudomonadota; class Alphaproteobacteria; order Rhizobiales; family Stappiaceae; genus Stappia. The sequence continues at coordinate 1,453,062 of NZ_LT629784.1, forward strand.
GCAGACACTCGTAACGTCGGCGCGGCTCTTGCGGCAGAAGACGGCCGGCCTTTTCCGCCAGATAAATCAGGATCGCGCCGCTTTCGAAGAGACCCAAAGGCATGCCGTCCGGTCCGTCGGGATCGATGATCGCGGGGATCTTGTTGTTCGGGTTGAGCGAGAGGAACTCCGTGGTCGTCTGGTCGTCGCTGTCAAAGGAAACGCGGTGCGCCTCATAGGGGAGGTCGAGTTCCTCCAGCGCCACCGACACTTTGATGCCGTTCGGGGTCGGCAGGGAGTAGAGCTGGATCCGCTCAGGCATCGTCGCGGGCCAACGGGCGGTGATCGGAAAGGCGCTCAGGTCTGGCATTTTGGCCTCCTGTCGTGAGTGCGGGTGTCCGGTTCTGGTTATTCGAACGGGCGGGCGGTGTCTGCTGAAACAATTTTGATCGAAAATGAACGGCACGTTTGCAATTGACGACGAGCGTTGCGGCCTAGGTTAAGCTGCCGTTGCTTCACCTCGCGGGGAGAAGCGAGCAAGCAACCCCGGGTTTCGCCCCGAATGAGGAATGCCGCAGCAATGTCATCAAGTTCCTCCGGTCACGTTTTGCGCATTGGCTTGCTGATTGCAGGCGTTCTCACCCTGTGCGCGATTGCGATATGGGTGGTGATCGGGCACATGCGCATGGATTATGTCAACGAGCGCGTCCAGGTGCTTGAGGCGCGGTCTGCGATGGTCGAGCGCTATGGCCTCTATCATGCGGTTTCGGACGGGGTGGACGATTCAGCACCGGGAACGGTGGCCCCGGTCGAGCCCGATACGGGCGATTTGGGCGACCGCACGCCATTGGCCTTCTCGGTCGAGCCGGCGACGGGCGATGACAGCACGTCCGGGGCCTTCGATGCGATTTCCAGCGCTCGCAACGCGCTGGTTGATGAGGGACAGAGTTCGTTTTGGGTGAGCGAACGGCGAGCGGATGGCATCGATCTCTTCATTGCGGTCCCGCTGGTGCACACGCGTACATGTGTTTCCTGCCACGGCGCTGAAGGCGTGGCGGCCGGCCGGCCGGCCGGCCTTGATTGGGAGGGGGGCGGAGTTGTGGCGATGCTCGTCGCCATGACACGGATCGAAAATCTGCCGTTGCGCGCGGAAGATACGATTGAACTGTCGGCCGTGGCGGTCGCGCTTTCGAGTATCTTTCTGCTCGGCATCATGCTGAGCCGGCAGCGGCGGCAAAGCGAGATTGCCATCTTCAATGCCGATGCGGCCCAGGCGGAGGTGCGGCGGCTCGAAGACATTGCGGACGCTCACCGCCAGACGCGTGAACGCGATGCCCGGTTGGCGGCCGTGATCGAAAGCATCGGCGAGGGGGTGCTGATCTATGACAAGGGAGGCTTGATAGAGAGCGCGAATCCCGCCGCCAACAGGATATTCGGTCATGAAGGCCAGACCCTTCAGGGCCGCTCCGTGGTGCCGCTTTTTGGTAACTCCGGCGTTGACACGCCGGTTGCGTTTCACTTGTTCCCTTCGGTGCGGACAGGGGAGACGCCGAGCCTGCCCCTTGAGTACGACGGTCTCACGCTTGCCGGCGGTCGTCTTCCGGTCGAATTGGCGATCAACCGGGTACAGACGGGCGATGTGCAGTTCTATGTCGCTGTCGTGCGTGACATTTCGTGGCGCAAGGACACAGAGCGGCAGCTTCGCGAGGCGCAGGACAGGCTGCGCGGGGCAATCGAGGCTTTGCCGGATGCCTTTGTCCTGTATGATTCCGACGATCGTCTGGTGATCTGCAATCAACGCTACCGGGATCTTTACGCCCTCAGTGCCGAGGCGATCGCACCCGGGTGCCGGTTCGAGGACATGCTGCGCTATGGCGTGTCGCTCGGTCAGTACATCGATGCGCAGGAAGACCCCGAAGGCTGGATCGCGGAACGTTTGCGCCTTCATCGGTCCCCTCCGTCCCGGCCGATCGAGCAACACCTTGGTGACGGGCGCTGGCTTCGCGTGTTCGAACGACGCATGCCGGATGGTCAAACCGTCGGTTTTCGGATCGACATTACCGAGCTCAAGCGTCGCGAGGAAGCGCTGCGGCAGAGCGAAGGCCAGTTGCGTGCGGTGGTCGGTGGTGCGCTCGACGCGATCGTCGTGGTTGATGCGGACGGGTGCATCCTGGAGTTCAATCCCGCAGCCGAAAGAGTGTTCGATTACGCGCGCGCGGACGTGATTGGAGCTCCCGCGCGGGAGCTTCTGGTGCCGGAACGTCACCGCAAGGCATATGATAACCAGATTTGCGCCATCCTGGAGGCAACCTCCTTCGACACAGATGGACAGCGGATCGAAGCGCGGGCCCTGACCCGCACGGGCGTGGAAATCTTGATGGAGGTTGCCTTCAATTCCGTGCAGGGCGATGAGGGGCCCGTTGTAATCGCATTCATGCGTGACATTACCGGCGATCGGGCCAAGACGGTCGCGCTTGAGGAAGCCCGCGCACAGGCGGAAGAGGCGGATCGGGCGAAGTCGGATTTCCTCGCCATGATGAGCCATGAGATCCGGACGCCGCTCAATGCTGTGCTTGGCCTTCTCGATCTGCTGCTCCACACGCGGTTGCAGACCGAGCAGAAGAGCCACGTCGAAACGGCTCGGGGCGCTGCCTTCGCCCTGCTTCAGATCCTGAACGATATTCTGGACTTTTCACGCCTTGAGGCCCGCAGGTTTGCGTTTTTCGACGCTCCTTTCGATCCGGCAGCACTTGTGGAAGCCGTCCGGGCGCTTTTTTCGATCAAGGCCGCCGAGAAAGGCCTGTTTTTCGACGTGACCGTCAGGCCGGATGTCCCCGACGCGCTCGTTGGCGATGCCGGACGGATCCGGCAGGTGCTCATCAATCTCGTGGCCAATGCGGTGAAGTTCACGCAGCACGGCGGGGTGAGTGTGAAAGTCGGTCTCCGGCCGACGCCGGCGGAGGACGCGGGAAACCTTGTCCCGCTCATTATCGAGGTGGAAGATACGGGGGTCGGAATTTCCGGCACCGATCCCGACAGGGTCTTTTCCCGTTTCGTGACCAGCCGGGATGGTCCCGGAACACGCAGCGAGGGGGTGGGCCTGGGGCTGGCGATCAGCCTTGAACTTACGGAGGGCATGGGGGGAACTCTTTCGCTTCAGCCGCGCGAGGGGGGAGGAAGCCGTTTTCTCGTGGCACTCGACCTTGCCCGCGCCGGTGCAGCGGACACCGACTGCACCGGAAGCGAGGAAAGGGTTCCCGACTTCCGGGTCTTGCATGGCGCGATGATCCTGCTTGCCGAAGACAACGCGACGAACCGCATGATGACGGGGCATCTGCTGGATCGCTGGGGCTGCCAGTACCGAACGGCGGAAACCGGAAAAGAGGTGTTGTCTTTGCTGGAAGAAAGCGCTTTCGATGCGGTGCTGATGGATGTGTCCATGCCGGAGATGGACGGGATCGAGGCCACCAGACGGATTCGCGCCGGCGAGGGAGATCATGTGGACACGCCCATAGTGGCTTTAACCGCGCATGCGCTCGTGACGGAGCGCGACAAGGCGCTGGAGGCCGGCATGAATGCCTTCGTGACCAAACCGGTGGATGCAGCTGTGCTGCGGCGGACACTGGCGGACGTTCTGGGGGGCGGCGCCCCGGATCGCGAGGGCTGGGTCGCGCCCGCGGACGCGATGGGTCGGGCGTGGCAGGCCTCGCTTCTCGATGAGGACAAGCTCAGGCAGTTGGATCGGGACCTGCCCCCGGACCTGCGCTATAGCATTTACACCCGATGCGCGATCGATCTGAGAGTGCAGGCGGACCGCCTCGAGACCGCTGAAGATCCCGCAACGATGGCTGCAGCCAGTCACGTGATTGGGTCGCTGGCGGCGACGTTCGGGGCGAATGCCGTTTCCGAGCAAGCTGTCGCACAGGAACGCGCTGCCGCCAGCAGATCGGCCGACAAAGAATTTCGTGCTGGCGTGGAGGCCCTCGTTGCAGCAGTGCGTGCGCTGGCCGACGCACTGGACGAGCGGCGCAGGCACGCCGACGCCGGGACGTAGCCGCCGAAGCGGGTGCGAGAGGCAGGGCTTTTTTCCAGATTGCGTCTTGGACTTGTCAAGATTGCGTGATCGAGTTGAAATCGAGAGGAAAGGTCTCTCCGGGGAGGTAGCTATGTTCGAACGTCACATGCGCGCGGAGCGCAAAGCGCGATTTTTGCGGACGCTTGCTGCGCTGACGATCGCGGCGACGTTTGTCTTTCCCGGGGCAATGAGCGAGGTGAACGCCCAGGAGCGCCGTATCGTGACGGTGGATGAGGCGGATTATTTCGGTGGCGACTACCGAACGCTCAAGGATATCGATCTTGAGGCCTGCAAGGCCGCATGCGTCGACGACCGCCGGTGCAAGGCCTTTACATTCAACACCTCGGCTGGGTGGTGTTTCCTGAAATCCGAGGTTGGCAGTCTGCAATCCTTCGCCGGGGCCGTTGCCGGACGCCTCGTCGTCGTCGAGGCGCGTGACGAGAACCTTGCCGAGAATCGTGGAAGCGAACTCTCTTATCTGCCGCGCACGCTGCTCGACACTGCCGCAAGCTTTGCGCGACAGTTGCCGCGTGAGTACCGGGCGGGTGAGGGCGATGTTTCGGCCAGGGCCCGTGCGGCCCGCGAGACCCTTTCGCGGGGCGCGCTTGAAGATGCCCAGGCACGATTTGCTCGTACCCTGGTCCTTGCTCCGGACCGTCATGATCTCTGGGTCGGTCTTGCGCAAAGCCTGGTACGCCAGGCACCGGACGACTGGCAAAAGCGCAATGAGGTGCGTGACGACGGAACGTCCGCCGCCATCAATGCCTATCTGACGTCGGCTGAGACGGCACAGCAGGTGACTTCGCTTGAAATTCTTGGCGCCTCGCTGGTCAAGCGTCAGCTCTACAAGCCGGCCATCAAGGCATGGCGCGCAGCCCTTGCGCTTGAAGAACGGCCCGGGTTGCGCAAGCGCTACGAACAGCTGGTTGCAGAGCACGGCTTCCGCATTCTCGATCACCAGGTCGATGCGGATTCGGCCACGCCGCGGATCTGCGTGGTCTTTTCCGACAAGCTTGAGCGCAATGCCGATATGGAGCCTTTCGTGCGCGTGACCGGCGCCGGTCCGTTCTCGGTCGAGGGCGACGAGGCCCAGATCTGCATCGACGGTGTCAGTCACGGCGAACGCTATTCGGTGCTGGTGCGTCAGGGCGTTCCCGCCGCAGATGGCGAAAAGCTGGAAAAATCTGCCTCGCTCAACGTCTATGTGCGCGATCGCAGTCCGTCCGTTCGCTTCCTCGGGCGCGCTTATGTGCTGCCTGCCGGCGACGGCGCCACGATCCCCATCGTGTCGGTCAACACATCGACGGTCGAGGCCGAGATCTACCGGATCGGCGAGCGCGGCCTGGCACCGGCCCTGCGCGACCGGCGGGTGCTGTCGCAGCTGGATCCGGGGCGGGCCGACCAGTTGCGCGACGAATATGGCGAAAAGGTCTGGACCGGCGAAGTCGAGACACGCGCTCCGTTGAACACGGATGTCACCACGGCAATTCCGGTTGCGGATCTCGGGCTTGAGATGGAGCCTGGCATCTATGCGATGGTCGCGCGTGCCGCCGCCGACAAGAAGAACGAGTGGGGTCCGCGCGCGACGCAATGGTTCCTCGTCTCGGATCTCGGAATAAGTGCGTATTCGGGAGCCGATGGCGCTATGGTGATCGTGCGTGCGCTGTCCGACGCCTCGGCGGTGACAGACGCGACGGTGCGTCTGGTCGCGGTCAACAACGATGTGCTTGGAGAGGTCAAGAGCGACGCGGAAGGCATTGCCCGCTTTGCTCCGGGACTTTCGCGCGGAACCGGCGGCCTGGCGCCGGCGCTGGTCAGCGTCGAGACCGGTTCGGGCGACTATGCCTTTCTCGACCTGACGGCTCCGGCCTTCGATCTCAGCGACCGCGGGGTCTCCGGGCGCGCGGCACCCGGTCCGGTCGATGTCTTCGCGTGGCTTGATCGCGGGGTCTACCGGCCTGGCGAGACCGTTCACGCGGGCGCCATGGCGCGCGACCGCAACGCCGATGCCAGCACCGGCCTTCCTCTGACCTTCATCTACGACCGTCCCGACGGCGTCGAGCATCTGCGGGTCGTTGTCGCTGATGCGGGCGAGGGCGGACGGGCCCATGCCCTGGAGCTTCCGGCGGGTGCCCAACAGGGCGGCTGGACGCTGCGCGTCCATGCCGATCCGAAGGGTCCGGCCCTTTCGCAGACCTCCTTCCTTGTCGAGGATTTTCAGCCCGAGCGGGTCGACTACACCCCGGAAACCGAGGCGGAGGCGTTCGATCCGGCCGACCCGCCGGAGGTCTCGATCGCCGCACGGTTTCTCTATGGCGCACTGGCGTCCGGTCAGCGCCTTGAGGGCGAGGTCATCGTCATGCCGACGCGCGAGCTGCCGTGGTATCCGGGCTACAGCTTCGGTTTGGCGGATGAGCAGATCTTCCCGGATCGCGCCAGGCTCCCCGACGGCCTCGAGACGGATGCGGAAGGACGGGTGCAATTCGTCCCGCCGCTTCCCGAACTGCAGGACACGACGGCCGGATACCGGGCACAGATCGTGACGCGACTGGTCGAGGCCGGCGGACGGTTCGTCGAACGCGGGCTGGAAATGCCGATCCGTCCCGGTGGTCCGCGTCTTGGCATGAAGCCGGCGTTTGACGGCGGCGTCGAGGAAGGCGGGCCGGCGGAGTTCGACATTGTGGCGATTGCGGCGTCCGGCGAGCGCATCTCCGCGGACAAGGTAAGCTGGAGCCTGTCCAAACTCGACACGCGCTATCAATGGTATCGCTCCGACAGCCGCTGGTCCTACGAGCCGGTAACCACGTCGCGGCGCGTGGAAAGCGGAACGCTTGATATCGCGGCCGGTGCGCCTGCACGCCTGTCCGTCCCCGTCGATTGGGGCCGTTACAGGCTGGAAATTACTGGCGAAAGCGGATCGGGAATGGCGACCAGCGTCGAATTCAACGCCGGCTGGTATGTGTCTTCCGCCTCATCCCAGACGCCCGACGTGCTGGAAGTCGGGCTCGACAAGGAAGCCTACCGTGTCGGAGAGACCGCGACCCTGCGCATGACGCCGCGTGTCGCGGGGATCGCGCTCATCTCGGTCATGTCGGAACGTCTGATCGAAAGCCGCACCGTTCCGGTGACAGCCGGCGAAAGCGAAGTCTCGTTCGAGATCACCGACGAGTGGGGCAGCGGGGCCTATGTGACCGCGACCCTGCTGCAGCCGATGGATCTGAAGGAAGACCGCATGCCGTCGCGGGCGCTCGGGCTTCAGTGGCTCAAGGTCGATCCGGGCGCGCGCCGGCACACGGTGTCCCTGGAAGTTCCAGAGCGCATTCGTCCGCGCGCGACGCTCGACGTCGGCGTGCGCGTCGCGGGGCAGGCGGCCGGAAAGCCTGCCTATGTTACCATCGCCGCCGTCGATGTCGGGATCCTCAATCTGACCGGTTTTGAGGCTCCGCAGCCGTCCGCCTGGTACTTCGGCCAGCGCCGGCTCGGCGTCGATATCCGCGACTACTATGGTCAGTTGATCGACCGGACGGCCGGCGAGCGCGGGCGGATTCGCTCCGGAGGTGACGGCATGGGGCTGAATCTCGCCGCGCCGCCGCCACAGGAAGCGCCGGTCGCACTGTTCTCCGGCGTTGTCGAAACCGATCCCGACGGGCGGGCGAGCGTGTCCTTCGAGGTGCCAGACTTCAACGGAACGCTCAAGCTGATGGCGGTCGCCTGGAGCGCAGGTGGCGTTGGCGAATCACAGCGCGACGTCACCGTGCGCGATCCGCTCGTCATGACGGCCACGCTGCCGCGTTTCCTTGCGCCCGGCGATGAATCGCGCCTGCTTGTCGAGATCGACAATGTCGAGGGCGCGGCCGGCGATTATGAAATCTCCGCCGATATCAGCGGGCCGGTCACGACCGCTCTCGGCGCAAACCGTCGCCAGTTGCGTCTGGAGGCGGGCGAACGTCGCAGCCTTCACGTTCCGGTCCGCGCCGGCGACATGCCCGGTGATGTCTCCTTCGTGCTGCGCCTGAGCGGTCCGGACGGTCCGGTCGGCGAAAAGACGCTCGCGCTCGGCGTGCGTGACACCACACCGCCTGTCACCCGACGCTCCCATGTGACGCTTGCCGCCGGCGGAAGCCTGGCGCTTGATGCCGGCACGCTCGCCGGGCTTCAACCGCGCACGGCGCGCGTGAGCGTGGCGAACGGTGGCCTTGCCCGGATCAATGTGCCGGGGCTCCTCGCGGCGCTCGACCGGTATCCCTATGGCTGCACGGAGCAGACGGCCTCGCGTGCCCTTCCGCTCCTCTATGTCAACGAGATGGCGATATCGGCGGGACTGGAGGCCGACGCGGATGTGCGCGAGCGGATCCAGACGGCAATCGGGCGCGTGCTCGGCAATCAGGGGTCGAACGGGGCCTTCGGACTGTGGAACAGCTATGGCGGCAGCGACACATGGCTGGATGCCTATGTCACCGACTTCCTGCTGCGGGCCCGGGAACGCAACTACGATGTGCCGGAACGCGCGATGACCGCGGCCCTCGACAATCTCGAGAATCGGGTGGCCTATGCCTCCGACTTCGAGAGCGGCGGCGAGGACATTGCCTATGCGCTCTATGTTCTCGCCCGTTCGAGCCGCGCATCGCTCGGCGACTTGCGCTATTACGCCGATGTGAAGCTCGATGCTTTCGGCTCCGCGCTTGCCAAGGCCCAGATCGGCGCGGCCCTCTCGCTGTATGGCGAGACGACGCGGGCGAAGCTTGCCTTCGATGCAGCACTCGGAGCGGCCGAACGGCCGGAATCCATCGGCTACCGGGACGACTACGGGACAGCGCTGCGCGATGCGGCGGGGGTTCTGGCCTATGCGACCCGTTCGAAGGTCGACGGCCTCGACACACCGGCGCTCGCGCGCCAGGTGGGCAACCGGCAGGACGCGGCCTCCGCGCTCTCCACACAGGACATGGCGTGGCTTCTGCTTGCGGGCCATGAGCTTCAGCAAACGGCGGCGGACAGCGCCTTCGCCCTCAACGACAATGCGGTCAGCGGTGCTTTGGCGAGCCGCTTCAACGGCGCGGACCTGCTCACCGACCCGGTGTCGCTGGCAAACCGCGGCGAGACGGCACAAGACGTGGTTGTCACGGTCACCGGCAAGCCGTCCGGGCCCGAGCCAGCTACGGCAATGGGGTACCGGATCACGCGCGCCTATTATGACCTCGACGGCAATTCCGTCGATCCGGCCGGCGTCGCGGTGAACACCCGTCTGGCGGTGGTCCTGACGGTGACCCGCGACCGGCCCGGACGCGGGCGGGTGATGGTGGTGGACCGGCTGCCCGCCGGGCTGAGCATCGACAATCCGCGGCTCGTGCGTTCCGGCGATGTCGGTGCGCTCGACTGGCTCGACAGCGTCGACAACGCGGAACATGTGGAGTTTCGCGACGACCGGTTTGTCGTCGCGGTGGACGAGAAGAATCTGAACGGTGACCGCTACACCTTCGCCTATCTCGCTCGTGCCTCGGTGCCGGGCCGCTTCGCCCTTCCGCCGGCAACGGTGGAGGACATGTATCGGCCGGACCTGAACGGACGCACGGGGGCGGGCCGGTTCGAGATTCTGGGTCCAAGGCAGTAACGGCGGACGATGGAGCCGCGGATGCAGGACAAGCGCCCTCCGCCTCGACGACGCTTCGCGCGTGTCGCACGATGGGCCGTCGCCGGTTTCGCGGCGGTGCTGGCGGGAGGCGCCGCGCTTGTCGCCTTGCTGTTCGTTCAGGTCGCCTCCGTTCCCCCGGTGCGCCCTACGGCGGGGGTCACAGTTTCGAAAGCCGTGCTGGCGCGCGACGGAGCCTTGTTGCGGGCCTTCCAAACCCCCGACGACCGCTGGCGGCTTCCGGCCTCGCTGGACGATGTGGACCCGCTCTACATCCGCATGTTGCTGGCCTATGAGGATCGACGCTTCCATGCGCATGGCGGTGTCGATCCGCGCGCGGTTCTTCGGGCCGCCGCGCAGTCGCTTGGCGCAGGCCGGATCGTGTCGGGGGCCTCGACGTTGACGATGCAGACCGCGCGTCTGACGATGGAGCGGTCGACGCGCGGCCTGTCATCGAAGTGGCGGCAGGTCGTTCTGGCGCTGGCGCTTGAGCGCGATCTCACCAAGGACGAAATCCTTGGGCTTTATCTGCTGCGCGCCCCCTTCGGCGGCAATATCGAAGGTGTGCGGGCGGCGACGCTCGCCTGGTTCGGAAAGGAGCCTTCGCGTTTGACCCCGGCGGAGGCCGCGCTCTTGGTCGCCCTGCCGCAAGCGCCGGAACTGCGCCGTCCCGACCGGTTTCCGAAGGCCGCGCGTGAGGCGCGCGCCCGCGTTCTCGCGGTGATGGAAGCGCGTGGGGTGTTGGGCGCGGATCAGGTTGCCGCGGCATCGCGCGCGTCGGTGCCGACCCTGCGGCGGGAGGTGCCGCGTCTGGCAGCGCATGCAACACGTGACGCGATCGCTGTCGGGGGCGCCGCAAACGAGGTCCGGCTGACCCTCGACGCGGATCTTCAGGCACGGCTGGAGCAGCTTGCGCGCGCGCGCGCGCTGCGTCTTGGACCGCATGTCTCCGTTGCCATGATCGTCGCCGATCACCGAAGCGGTGAGGTTCTGGCACATGTCGGGTCCCCGGATCTGCTCGACGAGGCTCGGCGCGGGCACGTCGATATGACGCGCGCGTTGCGGTCTCCCGGATCAACCCTCAAGCCGCTTATCTACGGACTGGCCTTCGAGGAGGGCATCGCCCATCCCGACAGCCTGATCGACGACCGGCCCGTGACGCTTGGCGGATATTCCCCGACCAACTTCGATCAGTCCTTTCAAGGGACCGTTCGTGTGCGCGACGCGCTGCAAGCCTCCCTGAATGTGCCGGCCGTGGCGCTTCTGGATGCGGTCGGGGTCGCACGTTTTGTGGCGCGCCTGCGCCGCGCCGGCGCAACGCCGCGCTTTTCCGGAGACCGGCCCCCCGGACTTGCCGTGGCGCTTGGCGGTTTCGGACTGTCGCTGACGGATCTGGTGTCGCTTTATGCGGGGATCGCGAATGGGGGAGCTCCCGTTCGTCTGCGGATCGACGACGGCGAAGGCGGCGGTAGCGCACGCGTGCCGGCGCGGGAAAAGCGGGTGCTCTCGCCGACCGCCGCATGGCGCATCGGAAAGATCCTGTCGGAGGTGCCGCCGCCGGCGAGCGCGCGCGGTGAGGGCGTCGCCTACAAGACCGGAACTTCCTACGGATATCGCGACGCCTGGGCGTTGGGATACGACGGTCGCCATGTCATCGGGGTCTGGACGGGACGCGCGGATGGCACCCCGGTGCCGGGCATGACCGGCTTCGAAGCGGCGGCCCCCATCCTGTTCGAAGCGTTTCAGCGCGTCGGGCCGGAACGCGTGCGTTTGTCGCCGCCGCCAACGGCGCCCCTTGCCGGGAGGGATACGGTTCCCGCGCCTCTCCATCATGCCCGTACCCGGGCTCTGCGCGAGGGAACCGAAGGCGCGGCGTCAGCGCCCGAGATCTTCTATCCCCCCGACGGAGCAGTCATCGAGCTCGGGCTGAAGCGCGCATCCGGCGCGCGCGATGCGTTGCCGCTCGTGGTCAAGGCCAGGCGGGGGCGTGGCCCCTTCGTCTGGATGGCGAACGGAGCGCCGGTCGCCAGTGGCGCCCATGCGCGCGCCCTGACGCTGGTGCCGGATGGTCCCGGCACGTCGACGATCTCGGTGATCGATGCCGACGGGCGTTCTGCCCGCGTCACCGTGCATCTGCGGTAGCGGTCAGTCGGCACCCTCGGTGCAGCGGCACGCGAAGTCCAGAATCGCTCCCTGGGTTTCCCGGTCCCAGAGAAGCGGAGCATGGCCTTCGTTGTCGACGGTGAGCGCCTGTGCATTCGGATGACGGCGCAGCATCTCTGCAAGGGTTTTTGCGCTCAACAGGTCGGAATGTGCGCCCCGCAGCGCAAGAAGCGGCGTGGCGCCGATCGCATCGAAGACCGGCCAGAAGTCCGGGAGCTCCGTCTCCTGGTCGAGTTCCGCCAGCGTATGGCGCAGCGTCGCGTCATAGTCGAGACGCAGCCCGCCGGGCGTTTCGATGTACAATTGACGTGCGAAGCGGTCCCAGCCGGCGTCATCGAGTCCCGGAAACTGAGGCGCAAGCATCTTGCGAAGTCGCGCGGCTGCCGACGGCCAGTCAGAGGCGTCCATGGTCAGGCCGATCGTTCCGGCAAGGCGATGAAGCCCGTCGCGCTCGATCGTCGGGCCGATGTCGTTCAACACCATGCCGGCAATCCGGTTGGGCGACCGAAGGGCAAGCAGCATCGCATGCAATCCGCCGCGTGACGTGCCGACCACGATGGCGCGAGAGATCCCGAGCGCATCGAGACCGCAGTCGATATCGTCTGCCTCGCGCTCGATGGAATAGTTGCGCCAGTCGGCGTCGCGGTCCGACTGACCTCGGCCCCGGTAGTCCATGGCCGTCACATCGAAGCCGCGTTCGGCCAGCGCTTCGGCAAGATGCGTGAAGTCGCGGCTGTTGCGTGACAGCCCCGCTAGGCACAGCACCTGCGGTGCGTGGTGTTTGGTGTTTCTTGCGCGCCAGGTCGTCGCGCCAAGCCGAAGCCCGTCGCTTGCCAGCCACTCTCTTACCAAGGGAGTGCCGTCCTTGCTTGCGGGTGTGAGCGGTCGATCCGGTTGCATATTGTGCGACAAGGCGTTTCCCCGTTGTTGCCCGGCATGATAATCCGGGCCGAACCTCGATTGAAAGAGGCATCCGGTCGCCGAACAGTGCGTGTTGCGTCGCCAGCGCGCGGCGACTATTGTGCGCCACCCGGGCCTTCCGCCCGCCACCTGATCCACACTCCAAGAGGACCGTCATGTTCAAGGGATCCATCCCCGCACTCGTCACGCCGTTTCGCGACGGAGCGGTTGATGAGAAAGCGTACCAGGAGTTCGTGGACTGGCAGATCAAAGAGGGCAGCCACGGCCTCGTCCCGGTCGGCACGACCGGCGAGAGCCCGACGCTCAGCCATGCCGAGCACAAGCGCGTTGTTGATCTGTGCATCGAGGCGGCCGGCGGTCGTGTGCCGGTGATGGCCGGCGCCGGCTCCAACAACACCGTCGAGGCGATTGATTTCGCCACCTTCGCGCAGAAGGCCGGAGCCGATGCCCTTCTGATCGTCACGCCCTATTACAACAAGCCGAACCAGGCGGGCCTGAAGGCGCATTACCGGGCAATCGACAAGGAAGTCGATATCCCGATCTACATCTACAACATTCCCGGTCGCTCGGTGATCGACATGACGCCGGAGACGATGGCCGAGCTGTTTGCCACCAGCAAGAACATCAAGGGCGTGAAGGATGCGACCGCGAACATGTCGCGCGCGAGCCGTCAGCGCGAGGTCTGTGGCACGGATTTCGTCCAGCTTTCGGGCGAGGATATCACCGCGCTCGGCTTCAACGCCCATGGCGGCACGGGCTGTATTTCGGTGACGGCCAATGTCGCTCCGCGGCTTTGCGCGCAGTTCCAGGAAGCGACCCTCGCGGGCGATTTCCGGGCGGCGCTCGACATTCAGGACCGGCTGTCACCGCTGCACAACGCGCTGTTCATCGAACCGAACCCGACGGGCGTCAAATACGCGCTGTCGCTGATCGGCAAGCTGGACAACGAACTGCGGCTGCCGCTCGTGCCTGTATCGGAGACAACCCAGGCGGCGATCCGCGATGCGATGACGCACGCGGGCCTGCTCAACTGAACAAGGACAGCGCCGGCGTGGACTGAGACCCCGCCGGCGCTCGGGCATTACCATGGCCAAGAAGAAGGCGACCGAAGGCGGCCGCAAGATCGTTGCGGAAAACCGCAAAGCGCGCTTCAACTACGAGATCGAGGACACGCTCGAGGCCGGTATCGTCTTGACCGGCACCGAGGTGAAGGCGCTGCGTCTTGGGAAATCCAACATCGCGGAATCCTACGCCAGCGACGAGCGGGGAGAGTTGTGGCTGATCAACTCCTATATCCCGGAGTACCTGCAGGCGAACCGCTTCAATCACGAACCACGCCGCCGGCGCAAGCTTCTGGTGCATGCGCGCGAACTCGCGCGCCTGTCCGCGGCCGTGCAAAAGGACGGCAAGACGATCGTCCCGCTGCGCCTCTACTTCAACGAAAAGGGCACGGCGAAGCTTGAGCTTGCGCTTGCGCGTGGCAAGAAGCTGCATGACAAGCGCGAGACCGAGAAGAAACGGGACTGGAGCCGCGAGAAGGCACGGCTGTTGAAAACGGCCGGCTGACCTGTGGAGAGGTTGTGCAAAAAGTGGGGATGACCGAAGGTCAGACCTCATAAGCCACTTCAAGAAACCTTCTCAATATCATGAAATTTTGAGTTTAATCGTTATGTGACCTGATGGTCTCCAGCAAGGCGCGGCGTCCTCCGCTGATTTCCACAGGTCGGCGGGTTTGTGCATCCACCTGCACATGCACGAAGCGTCCCTGGGCGCAGGCCGTTTGCCCGTCATTGCGGAACAGGCCGATTTCATAGGTGACGGAGCTTCCGCCAAGCCGCACGACGCGAAGTCCTGCGTGCACCGTATCGGGGAAGGTCAGCTCCTCGAAATAGCTGCATTGGGTTTCCACGACAAGAAACACCTGTTCGGACGAGCGCGGGTCGAGCGTGCCGTGCGAGATGAGCCAGCCGTTCACGGCCGTGTCGAAATAGCTCAGATATTCGACATTGTTGACGTGGCCGTACGTGTCGACGTCCATCCACCGTGTCGGGATCTCGCGAAAGACCTGAAACCCGTCCCGCGAGAACGGCTGGATGCGCTGGCTCATGCGTGGTGTCCCGATGGTCGGGGAAGGGTCCGTGACGCGGATTTCAATAGGCCGCGCGATAGATTGCAAGCGCATCGGCTTCGTCGACCTCGCGCGGATTGTTGACCAGAAGCCGGGTCTGTTTCATCGCGTCGCAGGCAAGTCCGGCGAGATCATCCTCGCCGATGCCGACCGACCTGAGGCCCGCCGGCAATCCAAGTCTTGCGTTGAGCGCGCCAAGCTCCTCTGCAAAGCGTGCGGCGCACTCTTGCGCCCCCTCGCATTGGCCGAGTTGCGGAAAGACGAGTGGCGCGATCTGCGCGTATTCCTTTGCCGCCTCCGGCGCGTTGAAGCGCAACACATGCGGCAACACCAGCGCGTTGGACAGGCCGTGCGGCACATGAAAGCGTCCGCCAATAGGATAGGCGAGTGCATGTACTGCCGCGACGGGGGAATTGGCGAAGGCCTGCCCCGCAAGCAGGGAGCCAAGCAGCATGGCCGCTCGGGCGTTAAGGTTCGCGCCGTCTGCGACCGCCGCTTCGATGTTGGCGCCGAGAAGCCGCAGCGCTTCCTCGGCGAGGGCGCGCGATACGGGGTTGTTGTTGGGCGATCTGGAGGTGAAAGCCTCGATCGCGTGCACCATGGCGTCCACTCCGGTCGCGGCCGTCACATGGGCGGGAAGACCCAGTGTCAGTTCGGCATCGAGAATGGCGACATCCGGCAAGATCACCGGAGAGACCACGCCGCGCTTTTCATCGTCCTCGACTGTAACGATGGAAATCGGCGTCACTTCCGATCCGGTGCCGGCGGTCGTGGGCACAAGGGCGAGCGGCAGGCGAGGGCCCTTCGCATTGCCGACGCCCCAGGCGTCGTCCAGCGCCTCGTCGCTGGCGCACAGCAGCGCGGCGAGTTTGGCGACGTCGAGCGACGAGCCGCCGCCGAATCCGAGAACGCCGGTTGCACCGAAATCACGTCCGGCGTCCGCTGCCGCCATCACCACGGCGCGGGGCGGGTCGGCGACAACGTCGCTGAAAAGCGTTGTCTCGATCCCGGACGCCTTGAGGGCGGCAAGCGGTGCATCCAGAAGTCCGGCGTCGATCAGGCCTGTATCGCTGATCACCAGAATGCGCGATCCGAGCGCGGCGATGTGGCTGGCGAGGTCCCGTGCGGCGCCGGCAGAAAACACGATCCTGGGGGTGGTGTTGAACTGGAATGGCGGGATCATGGGGCTTGTCCTTGTGCGCAGTACGGCCTAAAGGGTCCGCCGTCCGAAGGTGTTTGAGCGGGGAAAGCCGTTCGGCGGCAGCCGCCCGGCCTGGGCCCGGTCGCCGCGCCAGTCCGTCAGTTCTTCGAGCGTGCGGGTGAAACTGCGCCCCGAGCTGTCGACCCAGCTCAGGCCGCCGGCACCGTCGAACACGGCCGCGTCCGAGACGCCGCCGTCGCGATAGCGCTGCAGCCTCACGCCGCGCCCGCGGCTCATTTCCGGCACCTGCGCCAGCGGGAAAACCAGAAGCTTGCGGTTTCGCCCGATGATCGCGACATGATCGCCCGTCGCGGCAACACAGAGTTTCGCTTCGACGGGCGTCGCAACGTTCAGCACCTGCTTGCCCTTGCGGGTATTGGCGATGACGTCGGCCTCGTTGACGACAAAACCGCGTGCCTCCGTCGAAACCAGCAACAGCTTGCGGTCGCCTTTCGAGACGAACACGTCGACGACGTCGTGGCCCTCGTCCATGTCGACCATCAGCCGGAACGGTTCGCCATGCCCGCGACCGCCGGGAAGTTTGTCGGCAGCGAGGGTGAAGAACTTGCCGCCGGTGGTGAAGACCAGCAGCTTGTCGGTGGTTTCCGCGAAGAGATGCAGCTTCAGCGAATCGCCTTGCTTGAACGACAGCGTGGACAGATCGCTCTGGTGGCCCTTGAGGGCCCGAACCCAACCCTTTTCCGACACGATAACGGTGATCGGTTCCTTTTCGATCATCGCCTGATGAATGTCGGTAACGTCGATGTCGATCGCATCGCCGAACGTGGTGCGGCGCTTGCCGAGCGCGGTTTCAGGGCCGTAGACCTTCGCCAGTTCCGCGATCTGCTTGCCGATGCGCGTCCATTGCCGGGCGTCGGAGCCGAGAAGCGTCAGCAATTGCTCGCGCTCTGCGGTGAGCTTGTCATGCTCCTTGCGGATCTCGATTTCCTCAAGCTTGCGCAAGGCGCGCAGGCGCATGTTGAGGACGGCTTCGGCCTGAACGTCACTGAGTTCGAAGGCAGCACGCAGGGACGCCTTCGCATCGTCCTCTTCGCGGATGATGCGGATCACCTCATCGAGGTTCAGATAGGCGATCAGATAGCCGCCAAGCACTTCCAGCCGGTGTTCGATCTGGCCGAGCCGGTGGTTGGTGCGGCGCACCAGCACGTCCTTGCGATGGTCGAGCCACTCGCGCAGAACCTGGCCGAGGCCCATGACCATCGGAACGCGTCCGCCAGACAGCACGTTCATGTTGAGCGAGAACCGGTTTTCCAAGTCGGTCAGCTTAAAAAGCGATTCCATCAAGAGCGAGGCGTCGACGTTCTTGCTGCGCGGCACGAGCACAAGCCGGACGTCTTCCGCGGATTCATCGCGCACATCGTCGAGCAGGGGCAGCTTGCGCGCCTGAAGCAGTTCCGCGATCTTTTCGATCAGGCGGGATTTCTGCACCTGATAGGGGATCTCCGTGACCACCACCTGCCAGGTGCCGCGCCCCAGGTCCTCGACCTCCCAGCGTGCCCGGACGCGAAAGCCGCCACGACCGGTTTCATAGGCTTCCAGGAAGGCCGGGTCGTTGCGCACCAGCACGCCGCCGGTCGGGAAGTCCGGCCCCTGGACGAAGGTCATCAGTTCCTCGGTCGAAGCGTCGGGTGTCTTGATCAGGTGCTGGGCTGCGGCGCAAAGCTCGCCGATGTTGTGCGGCGGGATCGAGGTTGCCATGCCAACGGCGATGCCGGAAGCGCCATTGGCGAGAAGGTTCGGAAACCCGCCTGGAAGAACGACCGGTTCCTTGTCGAGGCCATCATAGGTTTCGCGAAAATCGACCGCATCCTCGTCCAGCCCCTCGAGCGTGCGCATGGCGATGTCGGTCAGCCGCGCCTCGGTGTAGCGCATGGCAGCCGCGCTATCGCCGTCGATGTTGCCGAAGTTCCCCTGACCGTCGACCATCGGGTAGCGAACGGCGAAATCCTGCGCCAGACGCACCAGCGCGTCATAGATCGCCTGGTCACCATGCGGGTGGTATTTACCCATGACATCGCCGACGACGCGGGCGCATTTCTTGAAGCCGGCATTCGGGTCCAGCTTCAACAGGCGCATGGCGTAAAGCAGGCGACGGTGGACGGGTTTCAATCCGTCGCGCACATCCGGAAGCGCTCTGTGAGTGATCGTCGAAAGTGCGTAGGCGAGATAGCGCTCTTCGAGCGCATCGCGCAAATTGATCGGTTCAATGCCGCCGGGCGGAATCAGGTCTTTTCCCATACGTCTTGGCTACAGCCATTCACCGAATCGCGCAACGCAAAGCCGGCGTATCGGCGAGGCGAACCGGTGCATTTCAGGTTCGCTCTCCGGCACGACGGACAGCTTCCACAAAGCCGTTGCGCGCCGGCGACACCGGTACGCCGCGCGGGGCGTAGACATGCCGGTCGAGAAAATAGCCTGTCATGCGAAACGCATCGGTCAGCGCCGCGGCATCGACCTCCGATCCCGGGGTCGTGACTTCCGCGTCGTCGCGCGCGCGCAGAAACGCCGGCAACGGCAGAAGCCGATCCGCGTAAGGGGCGCCGGCCGTGCTGCAGACGGCGCGGCCGGACTTTGGAGACACGTAGACGAGGTCCGTGCGCTGGCCCGTTGCGGCGCATTCCCCGAGGTCGAGACCGAACCCGAGGTCCGCAAGCACCTGCAACTCGAAATGGACCATCAACGGCCCCGCAATCGCCGGCGTGCCGAGATGGTCCAGCATGGCCGTCAGTCCGGCATGCAGCAGGGGGTGGGGGTCGCGTTCGGGAAGCAGATGAAGCAGCGCCGCCAACGCCTGTATTCCGTAAACACCGGTGGCCGCCGTCATCAGATCGGCGGCGCGCTGTTTCACCGGTTCCACCGCAAACGTGCCGAGATGATTGTCGATCCGCGCGCGCCAGACGAGGTCTACCGTGTTGCCCGGTTGCAGCGCCGCCTGCATCTTGCGGCTTCGACCGCCGCGCACCAGCCCCATGTGTCGTCCGCGCCCACGCGTCATGACCTCGAGGATGACGCTCGATTCCCCGTGCCGACGGGTCGCGAGTATGATGCCGTCGTCACTCCATTCCATGGTTGCCAGCCGTTCCTGTCCGCACGCTGCGTGTCAGCGCGGGAATTCCAGCCCCATCTCGCGGTAGCGTTCGGGATCGTCGGCCCAGTTTTCCCGGACCTTGACGAAAAGGAAGAGATGCACGGGGCATCCGAGCACCTCGGCAATCTCTCCGCGCGCCGCCTGAGAGATCGACTTGATCGTGCGCCCGCCCTGGCCGAGCACGATCATCTTCTGGCTGTCGCGTTCGACGTAGATCGTCTGTTCGATGCGCACCGAACCGTCCTTGCGCTCCTGCCAGCTTTCCGTTTCCACCGTCGACATGTAGGGCAGCTCCTGGTGAAGTCGAAGGAACAGCTTCTCGCGGGTGATCTCCGCCGCGAGCATGCGCATCGGCAGGTCCGATGCCTGGTCTTCCGGGTAGAGCCACGGGCTTGGCGGCACCGCGGCGGCGAGAAAATCCATCAGCTTGTCGAGGCCGAAGCCCTTGGAGGCCGACACCATGAAGGTCTCGTCGAAGGCGACGCGCTCATTTGCCTTTTGTGCAAGTTCGAGCAAGTGGTCGCGCTTGGTGATGTCGATCTTGTTGAGAACCAGGATCTTCGGCAGTTTGACGTCCGCCAGCCGGTCGAGTATGGCCTCGGCGCGCTCATCGATGCCTTTCTTGGAATCGATGAGCAGGACGACGATATCTGCTTCCCGCGCGCCGCCCCAGGCCGTGTCGACCATCGCCCGTTCCAGCCGTCGCGTCGGCCGAAAGATGCCGGGCGTATCGACAAAGATGATCTGCGAGGCGTCCTGCATGGCGATGCCCCGCACAAGCGTGCGCGTCGTTTGCACCTTGTGGGTGACGATGGAGACCTTCACCCCGACGAGGGCATTGAGCAGCGTCGACTTGCCGGCGTTCGGCGCCCCGATCAGCGCGACGAAGCCCGCGCGCGTTTCCGACGCTGCGATCACTTCGGGTTCGGGCGTAGCACCGGTCTGGCCGGCGGTCTCGTCTGGCGTATCGTTCACGTGGGGTCTGTCTCCGTCCACAAGCCTTCGCGCACGAGCGCGGTTTCGGCCGCGCGTTGCTCGGCAAGGCGTTTTGATCCCCCGGTCCCGAAGGCCGGTTCGGTATCGTCGATGTCGACGCGCACGGTAAAGCGCGGCGCGTGATCGGGACCGCTTCGGTCCGTCATCGTGTAGCGTGGCGCGGTTTTCCCGCGCCCCTGTGCCCATTCCTGCAACATGGTTTTGGGATCGCGCAGCGGGCCGCTGTAGCTGGTCATGCGCGGCCCCCAGTGCCGCTCGATAAGATCTTGCGCCGCAGAAAGACCCGCGTCCAGATAGATTGCCGCGATGATCGCCTCGCAGACATCGGCGAGGATTGCGGTTTTCTTGCGTCCTCCGGTCTGCGCCTCGCTGTCGCCGAAAACGATGGCCTCGCCAAGCGCAAGGTCCCGAGCCACGTCCGCGCAGGTTTCGCGGCGAACCAACTGGTTGAGCCGCCGTGCAAGCTCGCCTTCCTCTGCCTGGGGAAAATTGTGATGCAGCATCGTGGCCACGGCCAGCCCGAGCACCCTGTCGCCAAGGAATTCAAGGCGCTGGTAGCTTGTGCCGGCATCGCCCCTGGCCGTGGCACTGCCGTGGGTGAGGGCGCGTGTCAGCAGCGACCGGTCGGAAAACCTGTGGCCGAGCCGGGTCTGCAGGTCGTTCTCGGCCGTGCGCTGTGCGGTGTCTGGGGTCATCGATACGGTGTCCGCGCGGTGGGCCGACCGGTCAAAGCGTCCGGAACAGGCGGTTGAACCGCACCGTCCATGGCCACTTCCAGAACATCCAGGCGGAGGCGTCTTCGTCCACCGAGAAAAACAGGATCTCCGCTCGTCCGACGAAGTTCTCGAACGGGACATAGCCGACGGCGGAAAGCACGCGGCTGTCGGTCGAGTTGTCGCGGTTGTCGCCCATCATGAAATAGTGCCCCGGGGGCACCTTGTAGACGCGGGTGTTGTCCCATGTCCCGCGCATGGTGAGATCGAGCGTGTCGTAGCTGACGCCGTTCGGCAGGGTCTCGCGGAAGCGCGGCACCCGCCGCACGCTGCCGAAGGAATCGGTGGAGATGAAGTCGTCGATCCGGGTGCGTTCGACAGCGGTGCCGTTGATGTTCAGCACGCCATCAATCATCTGGATCTCGTCGCCGGGCAGGCCGATCACGCGCTTGATGTAGTCGGTTGAATTATCGCGCGGAAGCTTGAACACGGCAACGTCGCCGCGTTCGGGCTCCTCCGCCCAGATCCGACCTTCGATCGGGACCAGCCCATAGGGAAACGAGTACTGCGAATATCCGTAGCTGTATTTCGAGACGAACAGGTAGTCGCCGATCAACAGCGTGTCCATCATCGATCCCGAGGGGATGTTGAAGGGCTGAAACAGCAACGTTCGTACGATCAGCGCGAGCGCAAGCGCCTGCACAAGCACCTTGGTGGTCTCGTAGACGCCACCGTCTTTGCTTTTCTTGTCTTCAGACACGCTCATTTGATCCTTCGCGATTTGAACGCATATCTGCTGCCGGCATCCGGCGGCTTACAGGGCCAAGCCGGAAGGGGGAATACACGTTTGTGCAGACTCCCGGCCTGGCGCGGCCCATAGAGGCATCCTTTCGGCAAAACCGTCCCGCGCGTGCATGCGCCTGGAGGAAACGGCGCATGTGCATCTTGGCTTGTACCGGCTCGCTTTCGCCTGCGCAATGCAAAGCCGCGTCCGATGACGACGCCTCAGCGGTCGCTCGTCGATGGCGATAGGGACTGTGGCCAGTCTGCGGGCCACGCCGTGATCACGACGAAGGCCTGCGCCAGCGGGTCGTCATCGGTAATCGTGAGGTCGATGCGGGGATGAAACCCCTCCGGCACCAGGGTTGAAAGCCTGTGTTCGGCGGACCCGGTAAGTTGAATTGTCGGTTTGCCGGACGGAAGATTGACAACACCCATCTCCCTCCAGGCAACCCCCATGCGGATCCCTGTTCCAAGCGCCTTGGAGCAGGCCTCCTTTGCGGCAAAGCGCTTGGCGTAGGAGGCGGCGCGCAGGCGCCGCCGGTCGGAACGGTAGCGCTCTTCTTCGGTGAAGACGCGCATGACGAAGCGTTCGCCGAACCGCTCCAGCGTCTTTTCGATCCGGCGAATGTCGATCAGGTCCGAGCCGATGCCGACGATCATGGATCAGGCCGCCCGGGCCCGGCCAAGCGTCATATGCTGGCGCATTTCCGCGATTGCGGCTTCCAGTCCGACGAAGATCGCTTCGCCAATCAGGAAATGGCCGATGTTGAGTTCCGCCAGTTCGGGGATCGCAGCAATGTCGGCCACGGTCTCGAAGGCAAGCCCATGGCCGGCATGGACCTCAAGCCCGAGCGAGGCGCCATAGCGGGCCGCATCGCGTATTCGGGTCAATTCGCTCGCCGCAGCCGAGAGGTCGCCCGCAGCGTGAAGGTCGCAATACCGTCCGGTGTGCAGTTCCACAACCGGGGCCCCCAGCGAGACGGCCGCGTCAAGCTGCGCGCGATCGGCTTCGATGAACAGCGAGACACGGCTGCCGTTGTCGGCCAGTTCCGCGACAATCGGGGCGAGTTGATTGTGCTGCCCGCGCGCGTCAAGTCCGCCTTCGGTGGTGCGTTCTTCGCGCTTCTCGGGAACGATACACGCCGCATGCGGCTTTGCCTTGAGGGCGATTTCCAGCATTTCGGGGGTTGCTGCCATCTCGAAATTGAGAGGCAGATCGATTTCCCGGCTCAGTCGCTCGATATCCGCGTCGGAAATATGTCGGCGGTCCTCGCGAAGATGCGCGGTGATCCCGTCGGCCCCGGCGCGCGCGGCCGCCTGCGCGGCCCGCACCGGATCGGGCATCGCTCCGCCGCGGGCGTTGCGGATGGTTGCGACGTGATCGATGTTGACGCCGAGACGCAGGCGCTGACTCTTCATGACAATGCTCCTAAAAGCGATCGAACGGAAACGGCTTGCGCCGCACGACGTGCAATATGGCTCCGTTAGGACTGCGCGTCGAGATCGGCTTAGCCACGTTTTCTGGAGGCCAGTCCACGCCGCGCGGCCAGGCGGACGCGTCGCGAGCGCTGATAGGTGCGCACGCTGTAGTAGACTAGGAAATAGGATGCGACGCCGATGGCGAGGCCAAGAGGCATGGCGCCGACCAGCATGGGCTTGATCAACGGCAGCAGCGTATCGAGCGACCGCTCGAAGAACCCTCCCTCGAGGTGGCGGTCAAGAGCCCTGTGATCGAGTGTCTTCGCCTCGCCATAGAGGATGAGCGCGCCAAGCTTGTAGGTGGAAGCCCATATCAGCGGAAAGGTGACAGGGTTTCCGATGGCCGTGCCGATGGCGGCCGCGAGCATGTTGCCGCCGATAATGAAGGCGAGCACGAAACTCAGGACGAAGTGCAGTCCGATGAAGGGGGTGATCGAGGCAAACGCTCCGGCGGCGAAGCCAAGCGCGATTGCGTTGGGACTGGCCGTCAGACGCAGGACGCGCTTTGAGAAATACCGGGCAGAACGCGCGAAACTGTGCCGTGGCCAGACTGCGATGCGCAGTCTTTCCAAGTGGTTTGGCGACGTCCGGCGTTTAAAAAGCATTGCTCGTTTCTTTGTCGGCTCGCGCCACGCGGTTGCGGGATCAGCCGATCTCCCGGGTCACGCTCGACACATTTGGTTTGGCCCTGACCTGATTCATGATTCGGGTGAGGTGTTTCAGATCCCATACCTCAAGATCGATGAGGATTTGATGAAAATCCATCGCACGCTTTAGCATTTTCAGGTTGTCGATGTTGCCGTCGAGGTCTGCGATCGTTGCCGCAATCGTCGCGAGGGACCCCGGTTCGTTCAGCGCCGAAATCACGATGCGCGCCGGAAACCGTTCGTTTGCGTCATTTTTCATATCCCATCGCACGTCGAGCCAGCGATCCGTTTCCTCTTCGAATGCCTGCAGGGCCGGTGATTGTATCGGATATATGGTGACGCCGACGCCGGGTGTCAGGATGCCGACGATGCGGTCTCCCGGGACAGCCCCGCCGTTCGGGGCGAAGGACACCGGAAGGTCGCCGGCCAGTCCGCTGATCGGCAAGGCGGGCGTTCCGTCCTTTTCGTCGGCCGGTCCAGTCGCGTCCGGGACTCGGAACTTCATGCCGCTTCCCGCCTCGAGGTCGAACCAGCCCTCTTCGCCCTCCACCGGTGCGGTTTGTGCCCGGTCATCTCGATAGTCCGGATAAACTGCGGCCACGACGTCGTGGGCGCGCATGTCACCGCGCCCCACAGCGGCCAGGAGATCCGTGACGCTGCCGTGTCCTGTCGTGCCGATCACGCCGGTGAGACGTTCGTCCGTCAGGGAATGGCCGGCACGCAAAAAGGCGCGTTCGAGGATATGCCGTCCGAGCGAACCGTATTGTTCACGCGCCGATTCGCGTGTCGCCCGCCGGATTGCGGCGCGCGCCTTTCCGGTGATGGCGATGGTCTCCCAGGCTGGAGGTGGGGTTTGCGCCTGACTGCGGACGATGTCGACCTCGTCGCCGTTCCGCAATTCGGTCACGAGCGGCATGATTTGACCGTTGATTTTCGCGCCGACACAGGTGTTGCCAATGTCGGTATGAACGGCGTAGGCGAAGTCGATCGGGGTGGCGCCACGCGGCAGTGCGATGAGCCGACCCTTGGGCGTGAAGCAGAACACCTGGTCGTGAAAGAGTTCCAGTTTTGTGTTTTCCAGAAACTCTTCCGGCGTGTCGCCCTGCGACAGCATCTCGATGGTACGCCGGAGCCATTCGTAAGCGCGGCTTTCCTCGTCTAACTTGGCGATGTTCCGTCCGCCGAGTTCGCCGTCCTTGTAGAGTGCGTGCGCGGCAATGCCATATTCCGCGACCCGGTCCATTGCCGTCGTGCGGATCTGCAGTTCGACGCGCTGGCGGCTCGGCCCCACCACGGTGGTGTGGATCGAGCGATAGTCGTTCTGCTTCGGTGTCGACAGATAGTCCTTGAAGCGTCCGGGCACGGTCGGCCATGTGGTGTGCACAACGCCGAGCACGCGGTAGCAGGCCTCCACGGTGCCGACGATCACGCGGAACCCGTAGATGTCGGAGAGTTGCTCGAAGGCGATCGACTTCGACTGCATCTTGCGAAAGATCGAATAGGGGCGTTTTTCACGTCCGCGAACGATGGCCGCGATCCCGCGTTCTTCCAGCCGGTGGGTCAGGTCCGCCTCGATGTCGCTGATCAGGCTCTGGTTCTTCGCTTCAAGCGCCGCGAGTCGTTCGGTGATGGTCGCATGTGCGTCCGGATTGAGGGTCTGGAAGGAAATGTCCTCCAGCTCCTCACGCATGTCATGCATGCCCATGCGCCCGGCCAGCGGCGCATAAATCTCCATCGTCTCTTCCGCGATGCGTCCGCGTTTGTGCTCCGGCATGTGATGAAGCGTGCGCATGTTGTGCAGACGATCCGCCAGTTTCACCAGAAGGACGCGCACATCGTCGGCAATGGCGAGAAGGAGCTTGCGAAAATTCTCCGCCTGCTTGGCCCGCTTGGACACGAGATCCAGGCGTTTGATCTTGGTCAGGCCATCAACGAGCTTGCCGATTTCGGGACCGAACATGCGGTCGATTTCGTCGCGCGTTGCTGAGGTGTCCTCGATGGTGTCGTGCAGCAGGGCGACGGCGATGGTTGCGTCGTCAAGCCGCAGATCCGTCAGAATCGCTGCAACTTCGAGCGGATGAGAAAAATAGGGATCGCCCGAAGCGCGCATCTGGGTGCCATGCTTTTGCATGGCATAGACGTAGGCCTTGTTGAGAAGCGCCTCGTCGGCGTTCGGATTGAAGCGCTGGACCCGTTCAACCAGCTCGTATTGCCGCATCATCGCGGTTACGCCTCAGCAATCCGGAGCGCACTGCCAAAAATACGCCGGATGAAAAGCAGGAAAGCCGGGGCATGAAGGTCGCTGCCCCGGAGAAAATGACATTGCGAGCGGGTGTCGGCTAATCCCGTCAGATATCGTCCTTGCGCTCGGGCGGGACCAGTCCTTCGAGGCCACGCAGAAGGTCTTCTTCCGACATGCGATCGAATTCCACTGCAGAATCATCGACGGTGTTCACTTCGGTTCCGCCGCTTTGGTGCGAGGCATTGGGAACCATGGGAACCGAATCCGCTTCCGGTTCGTCAACCTCGACGTACTTCTGGAGCGAGTGGATCAGGTCTTCCTTGAGATCTTCCGGGCTGACGGTTTCTTCGGCCACTTCGCGCAGCGCAACGACCGGGTTCTTGTCGTTGTCCCGTTCGATGGTGAGCGGCGAGCCGCTGGAAATCATCCGCGCCCGATGGCTCGCCAGAAGCACCAGCTCGAAGCGGTTCTCGACCTTGTCGATGCAATCTTCGACGGTCACGCGCGCCATTGGTATTCTCCGTAAACTGTGGTCGGCAAGCCGCGATATGTACTGCCTCGGCAGGGCTATGGCAAGCCTTGCCTTGGATCTCTCGATATATTTGTTTTTAAGTTAATTTTCGATTCAGGTTGTGTCTTTGCGCGACTCGCGGTGGAAGAGACAGGAAGTTCTGTTGCTGTTTCCTGTGGGAATGGTGTAGGGAACTTAATTAAACCGGATGCCTACTAGGCAGCTGGAAAAAAACGAAGCACCGAAAAAATGAAATAGGTGTTTCACGGGCACGTGATCCGGAGGCAGGAAGTCTCGGGGTAGGCAGGTCGATCTTCAAGACGGTTGGCGTGAAGATATTCTTGGACGAGTGGTTGGGCGAAGCCGGAAAACCGGAACGGCCACTCCTTTAATATGGTATATTTTCCGAATTGTCGGAGGCCGTCCTGCATTACAGCGAAAGGCATTGAAAGTGATGTTTGATCCCAGAGAAAAAGTTGCATTGTTCATTGATGGCGCCAACTTGTACTCGACCGCCAGGACAATTGGCTTCGATATCGATTACAAGATGCTGCTTCAGGAGTTCCAGAAAACGGGCTATCTGCTGCGAGCCTACTATTACACGGCTCTGATCGAGGATCAGGAATACTCATCGATCCGTCCTCTGATCGATTGGCTGGATTACAACGGCTACAAGGTCGTTACGAAGCCGGTGAAGGAGTTCGTCGATTCCAGCGGAAGGCGCAAGATCAAGGGAAACATGGACATCGAGCTTGCGGTCGATGCCATGGAGATCGTTGAACATGTCGACCACATCGTCCTGTTTTCCGGAGATGGCGATTTTCGCTCGCTCGTCGAAGCTTTGCAGCGCAAGGGCCGTAAGGTAAGTGTCGTTTCCACCCTTCAGACCCAGCCGCCGATGATCGCCGACGATCTGCGTCGCCAGGCCGATCACTTCATCGATCTTGCGACTCTTTCGAAGAAGGTCGGCCGCGATCCGGGCGAGCGTCCGGCCCGTTCGGCAGCCGACCGTCCGCGTCGTGTCGAGACCGACGACGAAGACGACGATTACTGATCGGCGGCGCGTATGTCCCTGCCATTGAATCCGCCGCACGACTGCCCGGCCTGTCCGCGTCTGGTCGAGTTCAGGCAAATGCATCGTGCCCGCAATCCGGAATGGCACAACGCACCGGTCCCGACGTTCTCGGCGCCGGTGCCGCGCCTGCTCGTGGTTGGATTGGCGCCCGGTCTGAAAGGGGCAAACCGGACGGGGCGTCCGTTCACGGGCGATTATGCCGGCGATCTTCTCTATGAGACGATGATCGACTTCGGTTTCGCGCGCGGCAGTTATGCCGCGCGTCCGGACGATGGTCTCGCGCTTGTCGATGCCGCGATCACCAATGCGGTGCGATGCGTTCCGCCTGAAAACAAGCCGACAGGTGCGGAAATCCGCACCTGTCTGCCCTATCTGCAGGAAACGATTGCGCGTCTTGGCGACCCTGTCGTGATCCTTGCTCTTGGGCGGATCGCGCATGATGCGACGCTGTCTGCGCTGAAGCTGCGCAAGTCGGCATTTCCCTTTGGCCACGCGGCGCGCCACGCGCCCGAGGCGGCGCCGGTGGTTTTCGACAGCTACCACTGCTCGCGTTACAACACCAATACCCGGCGGCTGACACGGGAGATGTTCCGGTCGGTTTTTGCCGCCATCCGTCACGAGGTCGACGCCACCGCTCGTTGATCCACGGCGAGGCGCTCGGTCATCCGCCTGTGGAGGGGGGCCCGTCTTCCGTCGAGTTCGCGGGGGCCCATCCTTCCGGACTGAGCAGTTCCTGAGGCTGGAAACGGGACTTGTAGTCCATCTTCGGTGATCCCTTCACCCAGTATCCGAGATAGACATAGGGCAGACCCAGCGCGCGTGCGCGCTCTATGTGGTCGAGGATGAGGTGCGTTCCCAGACTTCGGCTGCGTTCGTCGGGGTCGAAGAAGGAATAGACCATCGACAATCCGTCGCTCAGCATATCGGTCAGTGCGACGGCAAGAAGCGGCCCATCACCGCGCCCGGTGAGGAAACTGTCGGGACCGCGCTTGCGGTATTCGACCAGCATGGTCTCCACATGGGTATCTTCCACCATCATCGCGTAGTCGAGTACGGTCATGTCGGACATGCCGCCGTCCGTGTGACGGGCGTCGAGATAGTGACGGAAGAGATCGTATTGCTGCGACGAGGGTGCCGGTGCGGACGCTGTGCCGATGATGTCGGCGTTCTTGCGCCACAGGCGGCGAAACGCCCGGGTCCAGCGGAAGTCGTCGACCCGCACACGAACCGAGATACAGGCCTTGCAGTCCTCGCAGGCGGGTCGGTAGGCGATATTCTGGCTGCGCCGGAAGCCTCCCTGGGTCAGGACATCGTTGAGCGTTTGCGCCTTGGATCCGACCAAATGGGTAAAGACCTTACGTTCCTGGCGTCCGTCCAGATAGGGGCAGGGCGCAGGGGCGGTCAGATAAAATTGCGGTGTATCGGTTGGGTGCCGCGTCACGTTTGCTCGGTCTCCGCTCATCGCCCGCTACAGCATGGCGAAACCATAATATACGGGCGCAACCAAAGTGAACGTCAGCCAGAGCAAAATGGCAAGCGGTGTGCCAGCGATAAGGAAATCGGAAAACCGGTAGTGACCCGGCCCCATCACGATCAGGTTCGTCTGATAGCCGATCGGTGTGGCGAACGAACTGTTGGCCGCGAAAATCACGCAGGTCACGAAGGCTTCCACCGGCAGACCGGTCGGGACGGCCATGTTGACGGCAATGGGGGTGAACAGCACCGCAGTTGCGTTGTTTGACAACATGTTGGTGAGCATCATGACCAGGAAATAGAGAGCGGACAGGATCACCATCGGCGGCTGGTTCTGAAGCTGGGTGACAAGAACGTCGGCGATCACCCGCGCCCCGCCGGTGACCTCCAGTGCCGTGGCCGAGGCGATCGAGGCGCCGATCAGCATGAAGATCCGGCTGTCGACGGCACGCAGCGCCTGACGCACGTTCAGACACCCGGACGCAATCAGCGCGAAAGTCGCGCCGACGGCCGCTGTCACGATCGGCACCAGACCGGATGCACTCAGGAAAACCATGACCATGAAGATCATCAGTGCCCGCGGCGCGAGCCTGCGCGGAGGCACCTCCGCGGCCGACCAGTCGAGAAGGAGGACGTCGCGATACGTGCGCAGCCGCTGGATTTCATCGCCGCCGCCAGCCAGAAGCAACACGTCTCCGGGCTCCAGACGGATTTCCGTCATCGCCATGCGGGGCATGCGGGAGCGACGCTGGACACCCATCACGACGCAGCCTGTTTCCGTGTGAAAGCCGCTCTGGGCAATGGTACGCCCGCTCAGTCTGGAGGCCGGCGCGACAACGGCTTCCGCCAGCGTGAGGGAGCGCTGCGGCACGGAAGTCTCGGCTTCGCCGGTTTCATCGCTGTCCGTCCCCATAAGCGGGTGCCTGCGTGCCAGTGCCGCGGTGAGGGCCGAGCGCGTGGCGGCGACGATCATCGTGTCGCCCGGGCGAAGTGTCACGTTTTCGAAAGGGGGAAGGATCGGCCGTTCTCCGCGCTGCACAAGGCGTACGGTCATGTCCTTGAGCGCGGGGAACAATCCCGCGACTGCCGTCGCGCCTTCCAGCGGGTGACCGTTGGTGATGTGGATCTGGGCGATGAACTGTTTGCCCGAAGAGGGCTGTAACTCGTCCGCCATGGTTTTTCGCGGGCGCAGAAGATACGGCATCACGAACAGGACATAGCATCCCCCGACGGCGGCGAGGATCAAGCCGAGTCCGGTGAAGCTGAAGAACCCCAGACGCACGTCGCTGGTGCGCGCGGCCACGTCGGCGACAAGCAGGTTTGTGGAGGAGCCGATGAGCGTCGTCATGCCGCCGAGGATGGCGATGAAGGACAGCGGCATCAGCAGCCGGGCGGAGGACTTGCCCTGGGCGGCGGCGACCGCGGACAAGATCGGAAGAAACATCACCACCACGGGTGTGTTGTTCAAAAAGCCGCTGATCGCTGCGACGGCAATGAGGATCGGCGCGGCAGCCAAGTGTGGATGGCGTTTCGTCGCCTTGACGATGAATTGCGCCGGCTTTTCAAGCGCGTCCGTCTGGAACAGCGCCTGCCCGACGATCAGAAGGCAGGTGACGGTCACGAGCGCCGGGTTTGCGAAACCTGCCAGGAGCTCTGCCGGTCCGATCCCGGTTTTTCCGGGAAACACGGTGAAGATCGCCATCAGTGCAACGAGCGACCCAAGCGCCACATATTCCAGCGCGAAGCGCTCCATCGCATAGAGCACGATCGTGGCGACGATCACCACGAACGTGAGGATCATGGCGGGATCGGCTGGCAGCATGCGGTCGGCCCATATCCTCTTTCCGCTCGCGCCAAAGGGCGCGGCGCGACTTACGCCAGCTCCTTTCTAGCTGTCACAAGCGTCTTCGCAAAGAAGGAATGCTTTGCGGAAGAGCTTGATTCAGGAAAGTTTTGCCAGACCCCACGTGCGTAAGGTGCTAGCGGGCGTCGGAAGCCCGGTTCACCACGACGGCCCCGATGACAAGGTCGTGCAACAGCCTCTTTTCGGAATTGAACAGCGAAACCGCCAACACGAGCGGCGTGAGAAGGGACACCGAGAACCAGAACAGCAGGGCATGCATGCCGGCGATCAGGATATCGGGCCGCCCGCCACGGACCATGCGCATGGTCACGCCCATCGCCCGCATTCCCGGCGTTGCGCTGGTTGGTCCGCCAAGGGTCAGCGCGACATAGATGAGGGCGACGGCGGGCCACAGGATGGGAAACAGCAGCCAACCCAATCCGAGCGTGAAGATCCCGAGGAAGAACACCAGAACCGTCGCCATGAGGGTCACCGCGCCGATCAGGATCGCGTCGATGACGAAGGCGAAGATGCGGTTCGTACGCACGCTCGCGAAGAGGCGCGGATCGTTGAATGCGCCGAAGCCGGCGGCATCCGCGAAGCCATCCTCTATCTCGTGTTGCGGGGAAGGGGAGGTCATGATGTCCTTTCGTTTGAGTGCACACCTGAAGTGGGGATTGCGGGGTGCGCTGTCAAATCGGACAAGGGTCACAGGCGCGATTCGCCCAAGTCCAGCATCCGCACGCTGACGTCCAGACCTTCAAGAGCGGTGAGAATCTCTTCGGCATGTGTCCGGTCATGGGTTTCCATCGTAACGTCCAGGGTGGTGCCCTTGGCCGGCACATTCAGAAACAGCCGATGGTGGGACACTTCGAGAATGTTTCCGCCAAGCGATCCGATCAGGGTCGAAATGTCACCCAGAACGCCGGGGCGATCCGGGGTCGTGATGCGGATCGACACCAGACGCCCCTCATGCGCCAGGCCGCGTACCATGATCGAGGAAAGCAGCCGCGGGTCAATATTGCCGCCGCACATCACCAGTCCGACGCTGCGGCCGGCAAAGCGTTCGCGGTGGGAGAGCAAGGCCGCGAGCCCGGCAGCGCCAGCGCCCTCGGCCATCGTCTTTTGCTGGGTGAGATAGGCGTTCACCGCCTGTTCGATGTCCGTCTCGTCCACCAGCAGGATATCGTCGACGGTCTCGCGCACGATCTCCAGCGTCAGCTTGCCGACGTTCTTGACCGCGATCCCTTCAGCCAGCGTCGCGCCACCGCACTGAACGGCCTCTCCGTTCAATGCGCCTTTCATCGAGGGGTAGAGCGCGGCTTCCACCCCGATAACCTCGATGTCCGGCTTCAGCGCTTTCGCGGCCGTTGCCATGCCCGAAATCAGCCCGCCGCCGCCGACAGGCACGACAAGGCAGTCGAGGCCCGGATGATCTTCGAGCATCTCCAGCGCGATGGTGCCTTGGCCGCAGATGATTGCCGCATCGTCATAGGGGTGCACCCAGACCAGGCCGTCCGCTTCCGCGATCCGCTCGGCTTCGGCCTGTGCATCGGCGAGCATTTCGCCTGCAAGCACGACGCGCGCGCCATATCCGCGCGTGGCGGCGACTTTTACGAAGGGCGTCGGCTCAGGCATGACGATGGTCGCGGGAATGCCCAGCCGTCCGGCATGATAGGCAACCGCCTGCGCATGATTGCCGGCCGACATGGCGATGACGCCGTGCCTGCGCTCTTCGGGCGACAATGCCGACAGTTTCACCAGCGCGCCGCGCTCCTTGAACGCGTTGGTCACCTGGAGGTTCTCGTATTTGACCCAGACGTCCGCGCCTGTGAGGCGCGAGAGTTTCGGCGCCGGAAGACACGGCGTTCGCATCACCGCCCCGGATATCAGGTGGGCGGCGGCGCGGATGGAATCGAGTGAAACCGACATGAAAAGGTCACCGCGAATGGGTCCAGGATCTTTCCTGTGCCATCAAGGCGGGATCATTTGCAAGCTCGCGATCGTCGAGCCGACCATGACGACCGCCAGCACGACTTGCAGCGTGTACAGGAAAGAGGGGTTGCCGGTCGCTGACCGCAGCTTGCCGCCAGCCACCAGCCACAGGCCGTTCAGGGCGCCGCCAACCACCCAGAACGTGAGCGATGTCAGGAGCGCATCCGCAAGATAGCGGTCGGGCGAAACGAACTGTGAAATCGCCGCGATCTGCATCGCATAAGCCTTGGGATTGAGCGGATGCACCCAGAAGCCGCGCAGAAATCCCGGAACACGCGTGGCCCGCCCGGCCTGCCGGCTTCCGGAGCGGACAATCGTCCAGGCAAGATAAAGGATGTAGCCAATGCACATCCAACGCAGCAGTTGGAACACCTCGGGTGCACTTTGCAGCAGCGCGTAGAGCCCCAGAACATTCAACCAGAAAATCATCTGAAATCCGCTCATTGTGCCGAGCAGAAACGGAACGGCGGGACGTGCGCCGAAGGCCAGTCCGCTGGCCATCAGCGACATGTTCGCCGGTCCCGGAGACCCGACCATTGCGGCAATGAACAGGACAAGCACGCCGTATTGGGCGAGTGGCATGAAAAAATCGGAGGGCATTCGCCATCTCCTGGCGTTCGAATTGTACTTCGATCCATCCAAGCTGACTGAGACAAAAAGTGATACAATGACTATATTGTACTGATGACAATATTCTCGCAGATTACGGCCGATATGCAAACCGGGCCCGCGACCGCTCGGTCCATCGAAACGCATCTGCGCGCGGGGATCGCCGACGAAACGTTGGCGCCCGGGACGCGTCTGCCGCCGATCCGCGAAGCCGCGTGGCAATTGGGCTGCGCACCCGCGACCGTGGCGCGGGCCTACCGCGGGCTGGTCCTTGCGGGACTTGCCCATGGCGAGGTGGGCCGAGGGACATTTGTCGGCGGGCCGGATCGGCGTGCCGCCTTTCCGCCCTCTGGGCCAGATGACGCCGATCCGCAGTCGCGAATTGTCGACTTCGCCGTCAACGGCTTCCAGATGCATGATGCCTCGCCACTGGTTCGGGCGGCGTTTGAACGGGCCGTGTCGCGGATGACGGACGGCCTCGTGCCGGTCGGCTATTCTTCTCCTGCCGGAAGGGTGGAGGATCGTGCTGCCGCGGCGCGGTTTCTCGCGAAGTGGCGGCCGGGCACCGATGCGCGCGAGGTCCTGTTGACACATGGCGCCCAGTCCGCGCTCTTCGCTGCCTTTCAGGCCCTTGCCGGTCGCGGTGGCGGGATCGCCTGCGATGCGGCGACATATCCGGGTGTAATCGGGGCCGCCGTGGCGTTGGGCATCGCCCTGCACCCGGTCGCGGGCGATGCAAATGGCATGCGTCCCGACGCGCTTGAGGCGGTCTGTCGCCGGCATTCTGTTTCGCTGGTGGTTGTGATGCCCGATGTACAGAACCCGACCGGTATTTCCATGCCGCAGACACGACGTGCCGATCTTGCCACGGTCGCATCACGCCAGGGTCTGATGATCGTGGAAGACCGGATTTACGGCTTTCTCATGCCCGATGCGGAACCGGGCTTTTCATCCATTGCGCCGGAGCGCACGGTGTTGGTGTACGGACTGTCAAAATGCGTCGCGCCGGTGTTGCGCGTCGGCTATGCCGTGGGTCCAGAGAGTTTGATCCACCACATCGAGGCGGTGTTGAACGCAACGAGCCTGATGGTTTCGCCCCTTTTGGCCGATGCGGCGAGTTGGCTGCTGGAGCAGCCGGGATTGCCGGAGCGCGCGGCATCGCTGCGCGCCGGAATTGCGCGCCGCGCCGAATACTGCCTTGCCCGGCTTCCAGGGCTTCAGGCGGATCGTCTTGCCGGAGGAATTGCCTGGCTTGCGGTGCCTGAGGACTGGACAGCAGACGGCTTTGCGGCAGAAGCCGCCACACGCGGTGTCCGGGTAAGCCCGGCGCGGCATTTTTGTGTGGAACCGAGAAGCGCACCGCAGGCGGTTCGTCTGTGTCTTGCGACCGTGGCGAACGAGCATCGATTTCAGGCTGGCATGGATGCACTTGCCGGCCTGATGTCACAGTCCGGGCGCGCGCGCCTCGTCTCGCCGTGAGTCGATTGTCATTGCGCTTGCCCTATCTCCTGAGGTGGCGCGCGACGACCGGCGCGAAATAGGTGAGAACGCCGTCGGCGCCTGCACGCTTGAAGGCCATCAGGCTTTCCAGCATCGCCCGGTCGTGGTCGAGCCAGCCGTTTTGCGCGGCGGCGCAGATCATCGCGTATTCGCCCGACACCTGATAGGCGAAGGTCGGGCGCAGGAAGGCGTCCTTTACCCGGCGGATGATGTCGAGATAGGGCATTCCGGGCTTCACCATAATCATGTCGGCACCTTCCTCGAGATCGAGCTCGACCTCGTGTAGGGCCTCGTCGGTATTGGCCGGATCCATCTGGTACGTTCGCTTGTCGCCGATCAGCGTGGTGTTGGTTCCCACAGCGTCGCGGAACGGACCATAAAAGGCGGAGGCGTATTTCGCCGCATAGGACATGATCTGCACATCCTGATGGCCATTGGCGTCGAGGGCTGCGCGGATCGCGCCGATGCGTCCGTCCATCATGTCGGAGGGCGCGATCACGTCCGAGCCCGCCTCCGCCTGGAGCAGCGCCTGTGCCACAAGTTGGTCCACCGTTTCGTCGTTGACGATGGTTTCGCCCTCCATAAGCCCGTCATGTCCGTGACTGGTGTAGGGGTCGAGGGCGACGTCCGTCACCAGGCCGACGGGAAGACCGGCTGCACGGATTTCCCGGCAGGCCTGACACACGAGGTTGTCCGCATTGAGCGCCTCGGAGCCGCGCTCATCGCGCAGCTCCGGATCTGTGTTTGGAAAGAGCGCGATCGCCGGAATCCCGAGCGCCGCAGCTTCCTCCGCCTGCGCTCGGATGCGGTCGACACTGTGGCGCATGACGCCCGGCATCGACGGGACAGCCTCCTCGACGTTCGACCCGCGCGTGACGAACAGCGGCCAGATCAGATCGTCGACTGTCAGCGTGTTCTCGCGAACCATGCGTCGCGACCAGTCCGTGCGACGGTTTCGGCGCATGCGCCGGCCGCCCACAACGGCATCGACGGTTGCGGTGCTTGGACCGTTCGCGGGGCGCTGGGGCGCTGTCATGTTTCTACTCCGGGATAGACGTTCGACATTCGAGCCGCGACACTAGCACCGGAAAGCGTGCAGCCGAAAGCCGGGCAAGACGGAATTCAGAGCCGCAATTGACGCAGGCGCAGGGGGCGGATAATCCCACGGGGCAGGTCGCCGCGCGCATTCCCTCGCGTCGACGCTACGGGAGGAGAGCGGTTCGATGGATTTCACCCTTGGCGAGGACCAGCGCGCGTTTCAGGACGTCGCACGCCAGTTTGCGCGCGACGAGATGGAGCCGAATGCGCGCGAATGGGACGAGACCTCGCATTTTCCCGAAGAGACACTGCGCAAGGCGGCCGAACTCGGATTCGGAGGCATTTACGTCGGTGACGGTGTCGGCGGCTCCGGGCTGACCCGGCTGGACGCGGCGGTGATCTTTGAGGAACTGGCCGCCGGCTGCACCTCGACCGCCGCCTATATCTCGATCCACAACATGGCCGCCTGGATGATCGACCGTTTCGGCGACGATGCCCAGCGCCAGCACTTTCTGCCCAAGCTCTGCTCCATGGAGCATTTTGCCAGCTACTGCCTGACGGAGCCGGGATCGGGGTCGGACGCGGCAAGCCTGCGCACGCGCGCGGTGCGCGACGGCGACGACTATGTGCTGAACGGCTCCAAGGCCTTCATCTCCGGCGGCGGGCGCTCCGACATATACGTCGTCATGGTTCGCACAGGCGAGGCCGGCCCCAAGGGGATCTCCTGCCTGGTGGTGGAAAAGGACACGCCGGGTCTGAGCTTCGGCGCGCAGGAAGCGAAGCTCGGCTGGAAGAGTCAGCCGACAGCGCAGGTTGATTTCAGCGATTGCAGGGTGCCCGTCGCCAATCGCATCGGTGCGGAGGGCGAAGGTTTCACAATCGCGATGGCCGGCCTTGATGGCGGGCGGCTCAACATTGGCGCCTGTTCGCTCGGCGCCGCGCAAAGCTGTCTCGACCGCTCGATTTCGTACCTCAAGGAACGCAAGCAGTTCGGCAAGCCGCTGGCCGAGTTCCAGGCCCTTCAGTTTCGTCTTGCGGACATGGCGACCGAACTCGAGGCGGCGCGCCTGCTCCTGCACAAGGCCGCGACGCTGGTCGATGCCAAGACGCCGGATGCCACCCGCATGGCGGCAATGGCCAAGCGCATGGCTACGGATGTGGGGTTCTCCGTCGTCAACGAGGCGTTGCAATTGCATGGCGGCTACGGCTATCTGCGGGACTATCCGGTCGAGCGCTTCCTGCGCGACGTGCGGGTGCACCAGATCCTTGAAGGCACCAACGAGATCATGCGAATGATCATCGCGCGTGATCTCTTGAAGGACTGAACGGGCGGTTTGCCCTCGGCATTTTGACAAGGGCGAAGCAACATGCGACGCGGACTGTTCGTTGGCATTGTGGGATGGATCGCCGCAAGCCTTCTCTTTCGGCTCTTCGGCCATCTCATTCTGGTCGGCCCTGGGCTTGCTTATGTGGTGGCGCTCGTCGTGGGTGGTGTGGCGGCCGGAGCGATTTCTCTGCTTGCAGCGTGGCTGATCTGCGAACCTGGCAAAAGTGCGCGCTTTGCCGCGGGGGTGGTCATTCCCGGTCTCTTGGGAGATGCCGCCGCGACGCTGGCCTTCGCGAGGGTGTTTCCGGCGATTCCGTCGGAGTATGACGTGTTGTTCGCGGCAATGATGCTTTGGGGCTACGGCGTGATCCTCGCCGTCCTGATCCTGTTCGGCGAAAAGGTGGTGAAGTCTTGATGAACGACGACGATATCCTGTTCGACATCCGCGACCATGCCGGTCTTGTGACCCTGAACCGGCCGAAGGCGCTCAATGCGCTGACCCATGGCATGGTCACCGCGTTTGTCGAAAAGCTCGAGGAGTGGCGCGAAGAGGATGCCGTGCGTTGCGTGGTCGTGCGGGCGGCGGGCGAAAAGGCCTTTTGTGCTGGTGGCGACATTCGCAGGATTTACGATCAGGGCACGGCGGGCGATCCCGCGCAGGTCGCGTTTTTCGCCGACGAGTATCGTCTGAACGTCCAGATCAAGCGCTATCCCAAACCCTATGTCGCGCTGATCGACGGCATCGTCATGGGCGGCGGCGTCGGCGTGTCCGTTCACGGCAGCCACCGGGTCGGCACGGAACGCACGGTGTTCGCCATGCCGGAGACGGGCATCGGCTTCTTTCCCGATGTCGGCGGAACCTACTTCCTGCCGCGCATGCCGCATCAGTCCGGCATGATGGCGGCACTTACCGCCACACGTCTCAAGCAGGCGGATGCTCTGTGGACCGGGGTGCTCACCCATGCGGTGATGTCGTCCGACCTGGATGCGCTCACCACCGCGCTTTGCGAAGGCGCACAGCCCGACGAGGTTCTTGCGGCCTTTGCCCGAACCGCCACCGATCTGTCGTCCGGCGAAGCGCCGCTCTCCGCCCGTGCGACGATCTGTGATGAGGTCTTCGGCAAGGCCTCGCTTCAGGACGTTCTCGCGGCGCTGCAAGCGGCCGCAGGCGGAGGTGATGACGGCGAATGGGCGGCGAAACAGCTGGCCGCGATCCGCTCGAAGTCGCCGACCAGCCTGTCGATCGCCTTCGCGCAACTTCGCAAGGGCGCCGATCTTGACTTCGAGGCCTGCATGCGTCTCGAACACCGGATCGTCAGCCATATCCTCAAGGGGCATGACTTCTATGAGGGCGTGCGCGCTGTGATCGTCGACAAGGACAACACCCCGAAGTGGTCGCCGGAACGGGTCGCCGATGTGCAGCCCCGCGATGTGGAGCGCTATTTTCAGCTTCCCGATGGCGGCGATCTCGATGTCTGATAAAAGGGACCCCGGGCCGTATTGAGACTGCGCGCGGGGGCCGGAGATCATATGAACGCTTTGCTACAAGACTATTGGAGAAACCGGCCTGACTGGTCCGTGGCGCTGATCTGGTATTTGCGCGCGATGGCCGTTCTTCTGATTGGTGGCGGCCTCATTCACTGGGCCCGGATCGTCGGTATCGTGCCCTGGCGGGGAGTCTGGTTCTGGGACATGCCGATCGAATGGCAGGCAGCAACCGTGTTCTTTGCCGTGCTGGACCTCGTGGCCGCCATCGGCCTTTGGCTGACGGTGTCATGGGGCACCGTGATGTGGCTCACCCGTGCGCTGACGCAGGTGGTGATGCATACGGTCTTTTCCGACGTCTTCGGACGTCGACCCTATGAAATCGGTTTCTACCTCACGACAATCGCGGTCTATCTCGTGCTGCTCTATCTGAGCGACCGCGAGCAGCGAAGGTGACGCGCATCGCGCGACAGAAACACGTTCAATCATCGAAAACGGGGAGACTTCATCCATGGCAACGATCGGATTTGTCGGGCTGGGCAATATGGGCGGGCCGATGGCGGCCAACCTCGTGGCTGCGGGCCACACGGTCCATGGGCTTGATCTTTCGCCGGAGGCCCGTGGGCGTCTGAAGGACGCGGGCGGCAACCCGGTCGAGTCGGTTGCCGAAGCTGTGTCGAGCGCGGATGTCGTCGTCACGATGCTTCCCGCAGGCAGTCATGTGCGCAGTGTCTACGGCGGCGAAACCGGCATTCTCGCGAACGCCCGTCCCGGCACTTTGCTGATCGACAGTTCGACGATCGACGTCGACAGCGCGCGAGATGTTGCAAAGGATGCCGTCGCGGCCCGCATGGCCATGGTCGATGCCCCCGTTTCCGGCGGCGTCGCCGGCGCGGCCGGCGGCACGCTGACCTTTATGGTCGGCGGCCCCGACGAGGCTTTCGAGGCAGCAAGGCCCTATCTCGAAATCATGGGCAAGACGGTCGTGCATGCCGGCGGCCCCGGCAACGGCCAGGCGGCCAAGATCTGCAACAACATGCTTCTTGGAATTTCGATGATCGGCGTATCAGAGGCCTTCGTGCTGGCCGAACGTCTCGGCCTCGATCACCAGAAGCTCTACGACATCTCCTCCACGGCGTCGGGGCAATGCTGGTCGCTGACGAGCTATTGTCCGGTGCCGGGGCCGGTGGAAACCTCACCGGCCAACCGGGACTATCAGCCCGGCTTCGCCGCCGCGATGATGTTGAAGGACCTGAAGCTTGCCCAGGAAGCGGCCAACGCCAATGGCGCGTCGACTCCGCTCGGCGCGGAAGCGACCGCGCTCTACAATCTGTTCTGCAATCAGGGTGAGGCGGGCACGGATTTCTCCGGCATCATCCGCTTCCTGCGCGGCGCGGAATCAACCTGACGCCACATCGGCGTGAACGGTCACAGGTCAGGGCCCGCGCCGGCATTTCGCCGGTGCGGTTTTGTGTCTCGTCAAAAGTACTCAGACAAGCGTTTCCGAACCGGGCTGCGATCTGTCGCGCATCGGGAATCTCGAAAAATTTCCAACTGTGGATTGCTGCTATATCTCATGTATTCAATTCATAAACCGCGAAACGCGGCAATATTTATAATTAATAATTGGTAAATCAGGGTCCCGTGTAATGCATTTGCGCGTTAACCGATGATTTAGTCTCCTTTTTAAGCGGATTTTAGAGGCCGCCGGGTATGGTTTGCATCAAGGTGACAAAAAATGCACCGCAAACAATACATGAGGCGCAAACAGATGATGACGGCAACGAATGCGGTCGACGTGGCTTTGCAAGCCGAAGACGGCGAAGATATCCAGCCGCTCTACCTTGAGGCTTTGACGCTTGTAGAGCGGTTACACAGGCGACTCCTTGATGTGATCAAGGATGAATTCGATCGTGAGGGTCGCTCCGACGTGAACAGCGTCCAGGCGCTGCTTCTCTTCAACATCGGCGATGCCGAGTTGACGGCGGGCGAGCTTCGCACCCGGGGCTACTATCTCGGGTCGAACGTCTCCTACAATCTGAAGAAGCTGGTCGATCTCGGCTTCATCCACCATCAGCGCTCGCGCACGGACCGCCGCTCGGTCCGGGTCAGTCTGACGGACAAGGGCAAGGATGTCGCCGAGAAGGTGAATGCTTTGTACCAGCGGCACATGCTGTCGGTGGAACAGGTCGGCGAGATCGGACCGGATGATTTCAAGGTGCTCAACCGGTCGCTTCGACGGCTGGAGCGTTTCTGGACCGACCAGATTCTCTATCGCCTTTGAGGCGAGGGTGTCGACAGGCGCCAGCAAAATCGGATGACTTGACGATCGGGCCGTCTCCGCAAGGGGCGGCCCGATGTGTTCCGACCGCGGTTCGGTTCGATTTGTGCAGCGGTTCTCGCTGAAAATTGACCCATGCATCACGGACGAAGCGACATGAATGTGCCATATTGCCATGGCTAACCCTACGCCGTGTGCCTGTAACAGGCGCACTCAGGTGAGTCTGGTGGCCGGGAGAGTGTTTGTTAATCCGCTGGCAGTACGTCTGATTGACAACGAGCGGCAAGGCAGGACGGAATGGACATGGTGGCATCTCTGGCGGTGAAGAACGGTGCATCTGGCGCCAGCGTGCGACGCGGCGTTCTCGGCATCACCATGCTCGGAGTGGCTTCCATGTTGCTTTCGGGGCTTTCCGCCACACCATCGGTTGCGCAGAACGCCGCGTTGAAGGCGCTGATCGAGCAGCAGCAGCGTGTCGAATGGCGCGACCAGTTCGACAACACGATGCGCAGCCTCCAGGCGGTCGAATCGTCTTCGCCGACGCTGTCTCCCGACACTGCCACCTATGTTGAATACGCCATCCAGCGATATTCCTCGATCGTGCAGAACGGGGGATGGCCGCAGGTGACAAGCGGCCGCCGCGCGATGCGCCTCGGGTCGCAAGAGGACAATGTGGTGTCTCTGCGCCGCCGGCTGATGGTTTCGGGCGATATCGAGCAGACCGCCGGCATGTCCGATACCTTCGATTCCTACGTCGACGCGGGCGTGCGCCGCTTTCAGATCCGCCACGGTCTGACACCCGATGGCGTCGTCGGCAAGAGCACGCTGGATGCGATGAATGTACCCGCAGCTGTGCGTCTCTCGCAGCTTGAGACGAATATGGTGCGCTTGCGGTCCATGTCGGGCTTCCTCGGCGACCGCTATGTCATGGTCAACATTCCGGCAGCCGAGATCGAGGCGGTCGAAAACGGTCGTGTGCGTTCGCGTCACACCGCTGTCGTCGGCAAGATCGACCGACAGACACCGATCCTCAACTCCAAGATCTATGAGCTGAATTTCAATCCCTACTGGACGGTGCCGGTGTCCATCATCCGCAAGGATCTGATTC
Source organism: Stappia sp. ES.058 (assembly GCF_900105595.1). Classification (GTDB taxonomy): domain Bacteria; phylum Pseudomonadota; class Alphaproteobacteria; order Rhizobiales; family Stappiaceae; genus Stappia. The sequence goes on from NZ_LT629784.1 coordinate 1,495,369, forward strand.
CGAAGATGAACGAGGATCCCCGGTATCTCGAGAAGAACCGCATCCGGATCTTCGACTGGAAGGGCAATGAACTCACCTGGCAGCAGATCGACTGGAGCACGGACGAGGCGACGAAGTTCCAGTTCCGTCAGGAGCCCGGAGAGATCAACTCGCTCGGCTCGGTCCGCATCAACTTCCACAACAAGCATCAGGTCTATCTGCACGACACGCCGTCGAAGTCGCTGTTCGGGTCGGACTACCGGTTTCACTCCTCCGGCTGCGTGCGAGTCCAGAATGTGCGTGAGCTGATCACCTGGCTCCTCGCCAGCACCACACCGGACTGGAACCGCGCGCGGGTCGATCAGACAATTCGCGGCGGTGAGCGCGAGGATGTGAAGCTTCAGTCGCAGATCCCGCTTTATCTTTCCTATGTCACGGCCTGGGCGACGTCGGAGGGCGTGGTTCATTTCCGGGATGACATTTATAACCGCGACGGATTGGCGCTGGATGGCGCCAGCACGGCGGTCTCGGCCTACCAGTAGCTACCAGTAGAAATCGCATGCGCGATCCTGTCCGAACTCCGCATCGGTTTTGCGGAGCGCAAGTGAGCGTGTCTTATTTGGGTGGGACCCTGGATGAACCAACCGCATGGCCCGGCGGGCGAGGTCTATTTTGAATTCTACCCGGTCGGACGACAGGTTCGTGTGACCGCGATCGACGCCACGACAGGTGTGGAAGTGGTCATTATCGGTCCCGTCCAGGCCAGCCAGGCCGATCTTCAGCAACTGGCATTGCGGAAGCTGACTCGAAGGTTGGCGGGTTCGCAGTGAACTCGCTGCTTTGCGGTCTTCGCTCTTGGTTCACAATCTGGGCTGTGCTATTGGCGAAACCCTTGACAGTGGCGCCTGTTCGTCTCCCGTGGTCGGGAGATGGTTCAAAAAAGGTCCGCCCGCGTGCCTAACCAAGCTTTTGCTTGCGTCCAGTTCAGTTCACGAAAGAGGGGACCGACGATGTCGATGACCGACTCAACGCTCGACACGCCGATTTATCCGGATTTCTTCACCCGCGATCTTGCGGACGCGGACCCGGAAATCCATTCGGCAATAACCCGCGAACTCGGACGCCAGCGCCACGAGATCGAACTCATCGCTTCGGAGAATATCGTCTCCCGCGCCGTGCTCGAGGCCCAAGGCTCGATCATGACCAACAAGTACGCGGAAGGCTATCCGGGCCGCCGCTACTACGGTGGTTGCGAATTCGTCGATGTCGCGGAAGAGCTTGCCATCGATCGGTTGAAGCAGCTGTTCGGCTGCGGTTTTGCCAACGTGCAGCCCAACTCCGGCAGCCAGGCAAACCAGGCGGTGTTCCTCGCGCTGATCAAGCCGGGCGATACCATCCTCGGCATGAGCCTTGATGCCGGTGGCCATCTCACGCATGGCGCGCGTCCCAATCTGTCCGGCAAATGGTTCAATGCCATTCAATACGGTCTCGACACCTCAACCGGCCTTATCGACTACGATGCGCTCGAGGAACTGGCACGCGAACACAAGCCGGCGCTCATCATCGCCGGCGGGTCGGCCTATTCGCGCGAGATTGATTTTGCCCGCTTCCGCAAGGTGGCGGACGCGGCCGGCGCTTATCTGATGGTGGACATGGCGCATTTCTCCGGGCTTGTTGCCGGCGGCGTGCATCCCAGCCCGTTTCCGCATGCGGATGTCGCGACCTCCACGACCCACAAGACCCTGCGCGGACCGCGCGGCGGCATTGTCCTGACCAACCGCGAAGATATCGCCAAGAAGATCAATTCGGCCGTGTTCCCTGGCCTTCAGGGTGGACCGCTGATGCATGTGATTGCCGGCAAGGCGGTGGCCTTCGGCGAGGCGCTGCGACCCGAATTCAAGGTCTACGCCCGCAACGTGGTGGACAACGCCAAGGTGCTGGCCGAAACACTTCGCGAAGGTGGTCTGGACATCGTTTCGGATGGAACGGACACCCATTTGATGCTGGTCGATCTGCGACCCAAGGACCTGACGGGCAAGGCCGCGGAAGCATCGCTTGGCCGCGCCAACATCACCTGCAACAAGAATGGCGTTCCCAACGATCCGCAAAAGCCGACAATCACCTCCGGCATTCGCCTTGGCACGCCGGCCGGAACGACGCGCGGCTTCGGGCCGCAGGAGTTTCGCGAGATCGGCGAGCTGATCACCGAGGTGCTCGACGGCCTGAAGGCTGCCAACTCCGACGACGGCAATGCGGCCGTGGAAGCTGCGGTGAAGAACAAGGTCATCGCGCTGACGGACCGCTTCCCGATCTATCCCGGTCTTTAAGGCGGACGACGGCGTCGGCGTGTGCCCGATCCCTGTGACAATCCCGGCCTTGCACCGCTCCCGCCAGGGGTTCCTGGTGATCCGGGCGGCGCAATCCGGTTCGGAGCCGAGTGACACATGAAGTGCCCATATTGCGGTTGCGATGACACGCAGGTGAAGGATTCGCGTCCAACCGAAGACAACACCGCAATCCGTCGTCGCCGGATCTGCTCCGAGTGCGGCGGTCGCTTTACCACATTCGAGCGCGTGCAGCTGCGCGAGTTGACGGTGGTCAAGCGAACGGGTCGGCGTGTTCCGTTCGATCGGGAAAAACTGGAACGCTCGGTGCGCATCGCGACCCGCAAGCGTCCGGTCGATCCCGATCAGCTGGAGCGCATGATCAGCAACATCGTCCGGCAGCTGGAAAGCTCCGGGGACAGCGATGTGCGCGCCGCCGATATCGGAAATCTGGTGATGGAGGGCCTCAAGGTCCTCGACGATGTCGCCTATGTCCGTTTTGCGTCGGTCTACAAGGACTTTCGCGAAGCCAGGGACTTCGAAGCGCTTCTCGACGAGATGAGCGGCCCCGACGCCACGACATTCAACGACGGATAGCCTGTGGAACGTGGTGCTCATGCTCACATGACGGATGTGGACGCCCGCTTCATGTCCGCGGTGCTCGCCTATGCGCGGCGCGGCCTCGGCCGCGTGTGGCCGAATCCGTCGGTCGGCGCGCTGATTGTCAGCGATCCCGCATCCGGAGGCGTGGTTGTCGGGCAGGGCGTTACCCAGCCGCCCGGCGGCGCCCATGCGGAGGTGATCGCGCTGCGCCAGGCAGGCGAACGTGCGCGCGGAGCAACCTGTTATGTCACGCTGGAGCCCTGTTCCCATCAGGGCCGAACCGGTCCTTGCGCGGTTGCTCTCGCCGATGCGGGTATCGCGCGCGTCGTCATCGGCTTGCCTGACCCCAATCCGCGTGTATCCGGCCGGGGCGTCGAAATGTTGCGCGCGCGGGGCGTCGAGGTCGTGACCGGGGTTTTGCGCGACGCTTGCGCGCAGCATCATGCCGGCCATGTTCGTCGGGTTTTGTCGGGACGCCCGCATGTCATCTTGAAACTGGCGGTTTCCCGCGACGGCTTCATCGGTCGCGAGGGTGAGGGGCAGATCCCGATCACCGGGCCCGATGTCTTCCGACGGGTTCATGTTCTTCGCGCCGAGTGCGATGGCATTCTGGTGGGGGTCGGAACGGCCATCGCCGACGATCCCGTGTTGAACTGCCGTTTGTCCGGCCTGGCGAACCGATCGCCCGTGCGGGTCGTACTCGATACATCCGCAAGGCTCCCACTCGACAGTCGCCTGGTCGCGACCGCCCGCGAGGTTCCCGTGTGGGTGCTGGTGAGTGCGCAGGCCGATCCCGAAGCTGTTTCGGCACTCTCCACGGCCGGCTGCACCGTCATTCGCCTGGCGACCCCGCTCAACGGCCGCATCGAACCGCATGCGGCCATGCGCGCGCTCGGTCAGCGCGGCCTTACCCGCCTGCTTGTCGAAGGCGGCGCAACGGTTGCCAATGCGCTTCTGGGGACGGACCTTGCCGACGAGGTGATCATTTCGCGTGGCGACATGCTGGTGGGTGAGGGCGGGATTCTCCCGTTTGCCGGACGGGGTCTGGAGGCGTTGTCGGCGAGCGGTCGCTACGCGATGCTGGAAACGGTGCCTGTGGGTACCGACACGATGACTCGTTACCTGCGAAGGATGGATTGAGCATGTTCACCGGTATCATCAGCGACATCGGGCGCATCGTCGAGATTTCTCAGATCCCGGCGGGTCTACGCACCCGTATTGCCACCGCCTATGATCCGGATGGCATCGACATCGGGGCCTCCATCGCCTGCGACGGCGTCTGTCATACAGTGACAGCAAAGGACCGGGACGCGGATGGCAACTGGTTTGAGATTGAATCGGCGGCCGAGACCCTCCGCTTGACGACCGTGGGAAACTGGACAGTTGGCGCCCGGCTGAACCTCGAGAGATCGCTGAAGATCGGTGACGAATTGGGGGGACACATCGTTCAGGGGCATGTCGATGCGACCGCGGAGATCATCGAGCGCGCCGACCATCCAGACTCCGTCTTTTTCCGCTTTCGCGTGCCGGGCGACGTCGCGCCCTTCATCGCCAGGAAGGGCGGGGTCGCGCTCGACGGAACCTCGCTGACCGTGAACGAGGTCGATGGCGACACGTTCTCCGTGTTTTTGATCCCGCACACGCTGACGGCAACCACCTGGGTGGACCGCAAGGCCGGCGATCTGGTCAATCTGGAAGTCGACATGATGGCGCGCTACGCGGCACGGCTCGCCGAATACCGCTAGGACCTGCGTTGGATGCAGGGCAGGCACTGCCAATCCGGGCTGGACAAAGGGGGCAAGGCATGGTTCCTACCGGCACCCTGACAGCTGCCGTCGCGCGCGGCGGTTTGCCCTTGGCAGATCGTCCTAGGTTGACCGGCGAGACGGCTGAGCGGCACGACACCGCGACATCAAGAATCGATCCCGCGCGCAGGTGACCGGCCTCAGGCTCTCGGTCTCGCGTGCTTTGAAGGTGGAAAAGGCGATATGGCAACCCCGAAAATCCTGGTTATCGATGCCCGTTTTTATGACGAGATCGCCGATGCGCTGCTGACCGGAGCAATGGATGTGCTCGATTCAAACGGTGCCGAGGTGACGCGCGTTTCCGTTCCCGGCGTCCTGGAAATCCCCGGCGCGCTTGCCATGGCGCTGGCGGCAATGGAAGGCGGCGTTGCCGACTTCGATGGCGCGGTGTTGCTTGGTTGCGTCATTCGCGGGGAGACCTCTCATTACGACATCGTGGCCAATGAATCGGCCCGTGCCGTTATGGAACTGGTGGTCGACGCGGCGCTGCCGCTCGGCAATGGTATTCTCACCGTCGAAAACAGCGATCAGGCCTGGGTGCGGGCCGATGTGAAACAGAAGAACAAGGGCGGTTCGGCGGCGCAGGCGGCGCTCGACATGATCGCCGTCCGGGACCAGCTCGGAGTTTGACGACAATGTCCGATCCCACGCCGGCAGCAGCCGATACGCCACGCCCCGCCAACAAGCGCGGTGCCGCGCGGCTGTCCGCTGTTCAGGCGCTCTACCAGATGGACGTTGGCGGTGCGAACCTTGCCGACGTCCTGGCCGAGTTCGAGGCTTATCGGCTCGGTGCCGAGCTCGACGGCGAACAGTACCGAGAGGCCGATCCGGCCTGGTTCCGCGATCTGGTGAGCGGTGTCGTCGATCAGCAGCGCACGCTCGATCCGGAGATCAATCGCGCGCTGGTCGCGGGCTGGCCGTTGAAGCGGATAGACACCACCCTGCGTGCCATCCTGCGCGCTGGTACCCTTGAACTGATGAAGCGCAAGGACGTGCCTGCGCGTGTCGTGCTCAGCGAATATATCGACGTCGCTCGCGCGTTTTACGATGGCGACGAGCCGCGCATGGTCAACGGTGTACTGGATCGGCTGGCCCGCGAATTCCGCGAAAAGGAGTTCAGCGGACAGGCTTCGGCGAAAGAGACTGGCCAAGGGGTTGACCCGAACAGCGGCGACGCCTGATTTCGGTGTGCTTGCCGTAACGGAAGGGATTTGACCCGTCCGGGTGCTGCGATGACCCGATTTGCGCTTTTCGCAATGGCGTCCTAAACCGGGGTCGACAATTCATCGCTGACATGTGCTTGCGAACGTCAAGAGGCCCGTGTTTCCGGGCCGGCGCGCGGCCATGGCACCCCAGCCGGACAGGACGATGACCGCAGCCGACAACGCAACGGATTTCCTTGTCGACGACCGCCTCGCGCGTCGTAACGCGGTGCTTCTGGCGATCGCTCAGGCACTCGGCGGGGCGTCTGCCTCAATCGTGATTGCCTCGGCGTCGCTCGTCGGGGCAAGCCTGCTCGGCACCGACAAGTCGCTTGCGACACTCCCGGTCTCGAGTTTCGTGCTGGGCACGGCCTTCGGCACGCTGCCTGCTGGTGCGATCATGCACCGCTTCGGACGGCGCGCCGGCTTTGTCGGCGCCGCACTGCTTGGGGTACTTTCGGGACTTGTTTCCGCCTATGCGATCTTTCAGGCTGACTTCATTCTGTTTTGCCTGGCCGTAATGGCGAGCGGTTTCGTCAGCGCCTTCGTCCAGCAGTATCGGTTTGCCGCTGCCGACACCGCGAGTGACGCGTATCGTCCCAAGGCGATTTCCTTCGTCCTCGCCGGAGGGGTTGCAGCCGGAATCATCGGGCCGCAAACCGTGATCAACACGGCGGATCTCTTCGAGCCGATCATGTTTGCCGGGACCTATGTCGCCCAGGCTGGCCTTGCCCTGCTCAGCCTTGTCATCCTGTCCTTCATTTCCATTCCCCGTCCGGCGCGCGGTCCGGCGGCTGACGGCGCGAGCCGCCCGCTCGGCCGGATCATGGCCCAGCCGCGTTTCATCGTCGCCGCCGCCTGCGGCATCACATCCTACGCCTTGATGAGCCTCGTCATGACGGCAACCCCGCTCGCCATGATCGGCTGCGGTTTGACGCAGACCGATGCGGCGCATGCCATCCAGTGGCATGTGCTGGCGATGTTCGGGCCGAGTTTCTTCACTGGCCACCTGATTGCGAGGTTCGGACGCGAGCGCATCGTCTCAGTCGGTCTGGCGCTTCTGGCTGGCTGTGCGATTGTCGCACTGGCGGGGGTGGATGTCGCCAATTTCTGGATCGCGCTCGTGCTTCTCGGGCTTGGATGGAACTTTGGTTTTATCGGCGCGACGGCGATGCTCACGGATGTCTACCGTCCGGCGGAGCGCAACAAGGTCCAGGCTGTGAACGACTTTCTGGTGTTCGGCTTTGTCGCGGCCGCGTCTTTTTCGTCGGGCGCGCTGCTGCATGCCTTCGGGTGGGCAACGGTGAACTGGCTCGTTTTCCCCTTCACATTGATTTGCGTGATTCTTCTCGGATGGCTTGTCCTGTCAGAACGCTTCGCTTCGCGGGTCTGATCCGGGCGATCCTCGTTGGAAATCGCAGGCTGGGGCATCTGATTTCCCCGATCCGATGCTGTTAGCCAAACTGCGCCTTGACGGCAGACGCAGGACGGCTACCGTCGAAGCCCTCCGGGCCAGAAGCAAAACAAACAAAGGCCCTTCTCGCGTCCTTCATTGGGGGGAAGTATGCTCGAACTTACGCTTGTCATCTTATGTGGTCTGTTGTCCATCGCTTACGGCGGCTGGGCGGTCCGGTCGGTCATGGCGTCGGACGCCGGCAACGAACGCATGCAAGAAATCGCCGGCGCCATTCAGGAAGGCGCTCAGGCCTACCTCAATCGCCAATACACGACGATCGCCATTGTCGGTGTCGTGATTTTTGCGCTTGTGGCCTGGCTGCTCGGCCTGCTTGTGGCCATCGGGTTCGCGATCGGGGCGATCCTTTCCGCCGCCGCCGGCTATATCGGCATGCTGGTATCCGTGCGTGCCAACGTGCGGACCGCGCAGGCGGCCAGCAACTCGCTCGCGGCCGGTCTGGAAATCGCCTTCAAGTCCGGTGCGGTCACCGGCATGTTGGTGGCCGGTCTCGCCCTTCTCGGTGTGACGGTCTATTACGCCATCCTCACTGAGGGAATGGGCTTTGCCGCGCAAAGCCGCACGGTCATCGACGCACTGGTGGCGCTCGGCTTCGGTGCATCGCTGATCTCGATCTTCGCCCGTCTGGGCGGCGGCATCTTTACCAAGGGGGCGGACGTCGGCGGCGACTTGGTCGGCAAGGTCGAGGCCGGAATCCCGGAAGATGACCCCCGCAACCCGGCTACCATCGCGGACAACGTCGGCGACAACGTCGGTGACTGCGCCGGCATGGCGGCCGATCTGTTCGAGACCTACGCGGTGACCGTTGTCGCCACGATGGTGCTCGCCTCGATCTTCTTCACCGGATCGGCGGCGACCGAACTGATGCTGCTGCCGCTCGTGATCGGCGGCGCCTGCGTCGTGACCTCGATCATCGGCACCTTCTTCGTCAAGCTCGGCGCCAACAACTCGATCATGGGCGCGCTCTACAAGGGTTTCGTGGCCACCGCAGTATTGTCCGCCGTCGCGCTCTTCGCGATCGTGTTCTTCTGGCTCGGGTTTTCGACGGAGTACACCACCTCCGGGGGCATCACGTTCTCCGGTCGGCATCTCTTCTACTGCGGCATCGTCGGCTTGTTCGTTACCGGCCTGATCATCTGGGTGACGGAGTATTACACCGGGACGGATTATCGCCCGGTGCGCTCCATTGCCCAGGCCTCGGTCACGGGTCACGGTACCAACGTCATCCAGGGGCTTGCGATCTCGCTTGAAGCCACGGCGCTTCCCGCGATCATCATCATTGTCGGCATCCTGGCGGCATTCAATCTGGCCGGCCTCTTCGGCATCGCCATCGCGGTCACCACGATGCTGGCGCTCGCCGGCATGGTCGTCGCGCTCGATGCCTTCGGGCCGGTTACCGACAACGCAGGCGGCATTGCGGAGATGGCGGGCCTTCCGGCGGAAGTGCGGGTCACCACCGACGCGCTCGACGCGGTCGGCAACACGACCAAGGCGGTCACAAAGGGCTATGCCATCGGTTCGGCTGGTCTGGGGGCGCTGGTGCTGTTCGCGGCCTATACGGAGGATCTCAAGTTCTTCGCGGCCAATGCGGCGCCCGGCAGCTACTTCGAGGGGGTGAGCGTCGACTTCTCCTTGTCGAACCCTTATGTCGTCGTCGGCCTGCTGTTCGGCGGCCTGCTTCCCTACCTCTTTGGCGGCATTTCCATGACCGCTGTCGGGCGGGCCGCAGGTGCCGTCGTTGAAGAGGTTCGCCGGCAGTTCAAGGAAAAACCGGGCATCATGCAAGGGACGGAGAAACCGGACTACGGTCGCGCCGTCGACATGCTGACCAAGGCGGCGATCCGTGAAATGATCATCCCGTCGCTGATGCCGGTGCTCTCTCCGATCGTGATCTACTTCGCGATTGCGGCCATCGCCGGCAAGTCGCAGGGGTTTGCGGCACTCGGTGCGATGCTGCTTGGCGTGATCGTCACCGGCCTCTTTGTGGCGATTTCCATGACCGCCGGCGGTGGCGCATGGGACAACGCCAAGAAGTCCTTCGAGGATGGCTTCGTCGACAAGGACGGCGTCAAGCACGAGAAGGGCTCGGAGGCACACAAGGCCTCGGTGACCGGAGACACCGTCGGCGATCCTTACAAGGACACCGCCGGGCCGGCGGTGAACCCGATGATCAAGATTACCAACATCATCGCATTGTTGCTGCTGGCGGTGTTGGCGCACGGCTGAACGACGCCGGCCGGGTCTTGCAGGCAAGGCTCGTCCGGCCCCGTCCCGGAATGAAAAACGCCCGCCGCGGATCGCGGCGGGCGTTTGTTTTCATGTCCGTGAAACGTGCCTCAAAGACCGAGGCTGGGGTTCTTTGCGCCGCGCAGGATCTGCGTCAGGAAGCCGTAATCCGAACCGCCAGTGCGGGTCTTGCGCGTGAGGATATCGACGATCTTGCCGTCCTCCTGGCTGTAGTAACCGGTGTCGCGCACGAAACCGTCCTCATCGAAGTAAATCGCGACCACACGTTGCTCGACCGTTTCGGGAGCCAGGAATGCGGTCGTCTCCTTTGTCTGGGAGATGTAGTAATAGGCTTCGCCGTCCAGTCGGGACATCGTGGAGGGGGATCCGAGCAGAAGTTCGACCTGTTCGCGCGAAGAGCCGACCTGGATATCCCTCACACGTTCAGCCGGGATGACATGACCGTGGTTGAGGGTCGTGGTGAAGCATCCGCCAAGCGGCAATCCCAACACGCCAACCACCAGTGCACCGCGAAGCCATTTCTTCATTGAAACTTGTCCTGTTGCTTTCCTTGCGGCAAAACCCGACATAGGGGCAAACGCCGGTCAATGTCGTGGACCGTGCATCCTTGGCAAAGTCCCTAACCTGCGATAGGCGACTTGGCAACCTTGCTCCAGACGAAGGCAACCCATGATATTCGGTCTTTTCCGCCGACGTACGCCATCTCAAGTCATAGCGACCTACACCGCGATCGTGGCGCAGGCGCGGCAACCCCATTTCTATGCCAGCCTGGACGTACCGGATACGTTCGACGGCCGTTTCGAACTGGTGATGTTGCATACCATCCTGATTCTGGAGCGTTTGCGCGGCGGGTCGGAGGCGGAGAGCGCATTTTCCCAGGACCTTTTCGACGTCTTCTTCCAGGACATGGACGGGACATTGCGGGAAATGGGCGTTGGCGACGTAACGGTGCCAAAGAAGGTGAAGAAGATGGCGGAGGCGTTTTATGGGCGTGCGGCCGTGTATTCGCAAGCGCTCAAGGATGAGGGTACGCACTCGCTGGCAGAGGCCGTCGATCGCAATCTTTTTGCCGATGGCGCGCAGCCGCAGGCGGCGGTCGCAATGGCGCGCTACATCCGCTCTGCAGCCGACGCTCTCGAAGCACAGCCGGCGAACGGGATCCTCGATGGCCGGCCGAACTGGCCCGCCGCGACAGATTTTTCGAAATGAGGGGAGACCGACCCATGATCGCGAAAACCTTTCCGGTCAAACGCCCGTTTGACGTCACCCGTCTTGGCAATCAGGTCAAGGAAGTGACCTTTGAACCCGATGCCAACGAGCGCGCCAGAATGATCGAGACATACGGCTTGCTGGACCTGAAAGACATGACGTGCGTTTTGCGTCTTCGTCCCTGGCGCAAGGATGGCGTTGCGGTCGACGGGCATCTGCGGGCCCGTGCGATCCAGCCTTGCGTGGTGACGCTTGCTCCGGTCGAGCAGGAAATGGATGAGACCTTCTCGCGCCGGTTCGACCCGCACGCCGCACGCCAGGAAGAGACCGCGGAAATCGATGTCGAGGCCTTCAGCGAGGATCCGCCGGACCCGCTGGCCGGCCGCGATCTCGATCTCGGCGCTGTGGTGTGCGAGCAATTCGCGCTTGCCCTGGAGCTCTACCCCCGTGCGGCAGAGGCGGAGGTTCCCGAAGCCTATCGTCCAGCCGAAGAGGACGGCGGGGACGGTGCCGGCAGCGCGGCGCGCCCGTCGCCTTTTGCCGTCCTTGCCGAGTTCAAGAAAAACAGTGAGTAACGTGCGCGCAAGCCGGCAATTGCATTGCGGTGCGAAAGGAGAAAGCGGTTGTTTCGCGGTGGCAAACGGGTATGTTCGCCAACGCCTCGGCATCCGGCGGAGCCCTGACGCGGACCACCCGGCGGGTATATCGCGCCGGGACCAAACATGGTGGCGCCGGCGGGAGGCGTGGACCGGTGGCCGATGCCACTAGCAGGACATGCCACCAGCGGGACATGTCGCCGACAGGACAAGAAACGGCCGGAAACAACGCGGACGATGGCTCAAACGGTTCGAATTTCACTTGATGCGATGGGCGGGGACAACGGGGCGAAAGTCGTCGTGGCCGGAGCCGCGCTTGCGCTTGAACGTCGACCAGACATCGTCTTTTCGTTTTTTGGCGACACGGAAGTGGTCTCTCCGCTCCTTGAGGCGCACCCGCGCTTGCGCGACACCTCTACACTGCATCATTGCGAAGTCTCGGTGGCAATGGATGCCAAGCCCAGCCAGGCGCTTCGGCAGGGCCGTTGGAAATCCAGCATGTGGCGCAGCATCGACGCGGTAAAGACCGGGGAGGCGGATGTCGCGGTCTCCGCCGGAAACACCGGCGCCTTGATGGCCATGTCCAAATTCTGCCTGCGTACGATGGCAAACATCGAGCGCCCCGCCATTGCGGCGATCTGGCCGACGGCACGCGGCGAATCCATCGTGCTCGACGTCGGCGCGACGATCGGTGCGGATGCCCAGCAGCTCATCGACTTCGCGTTGCTGGGTGGAGCAATGGCACGGGTCCTGTTTTCCATCGAACGCCCGAGCGTCGGTTTGCTCAACATCGGCGTGGAGGAGGTCAAAGGGCTGGAAGATGTTCGTACCGCGGGGCGCTTGTTGCGCGAGGCCAATCTGGACACCCTGACCTACGCGGGTTTCGTCGAAGGCGACGATCTGGGCAAGGGAACCGTCGATGTGGTCGTGACCGAAGGCTTTGCCGGCAATATCGCCCTGAAAACCGCGGAAGGCACCGCCAAGCAGATCGGCGGCTATCTGCGCGCGGCGATGAATCGAAGCTGGCGGGCAAAACTCGGCTATCTTCTGGCACGCGATGCCTTCGATCTGCTGCGGGAGAAACTGGACCCGCGCAAGGCCAACGGCGGCGTGTTCCTGGGTCTGAACGGGATCGTCATCAAGAGCCACGGCGGGACCGATCCGGAAGGGTTTTCTTCCGCGATCGAGCTTGCCTATGACATGGCCCGCAATGAGCTGATGCACAAGATTTCCCACGATTTGAAGAACTACCATCGCGGCCGTTTCGGCACGCGAGATGGATCGGAAGGTGATACGTGACAGTGAAGCGCTCCATCGTCCTCGGAACGGGCAGCTATCTCCCACAGCGCAAGTTGACGAACGCGGAACTGGCGGAGATGGTCGACACATCCGATGAGTGGATCGTTCAGCGTACGGGCATCCGGGCGCGTCACATTGCGGCCGATGGCGAATTGACATCCGATCTGGCCGTAAAGGCGGCAACGCGCGCCCTCGATGCCGCCGGTCTCGGCGCGCAGGATATCGACCTGATCATTCTCGCGACCGCGACGCCCGACAATACCTTTCCGGCATCCGCCGTGACGGTGCAGCAGAAGCTCGGCATCACGCACGGCTTCGCCTTCGACGTGCATGCGGTGTGTTCGGGCTTTGTCTACGCGCTCTCCACCGCCGATGCATATCTGCGCTGCGGCATGGCGAAACGGGCTCTGGTGATCGGCGCGGAGACCTTCTCGCGGATCCTGGACTGGACCGACCGCACCACCTGCGTCCTTTTCGGCGATGGTGCCGGCGCCATGGTGCTCGAGGTGTCCGAAGGCGAGGGCAGTGCTGCAGACCGCGGCATCCTGACCTCGCACTTGCGCTCCGACGGAAATCACCGGGACAAGCTTTATGTCGATGGCGGGCCATCGTCGACCCAGACCGTCGGCCATCTGCGCATGCAGGGCCGCGAAGTGTTTCGCCACGCGGTTTCGATGATCACCGATGTGGTCGAGGACGCCTTTGCGGCGACTGACACCGATGCCGATGCGCTCGATTGGTTCATTCCGCACCAGGCCAACCGTCGCATCATCGACGCCAGCGTGAAGAAACTTGGCATCGATCCCGCCAAGGTTGTGGTCACGCTGGAGGACCAGGGCAACACGTCGGCGGCGTCGATTCCGCTGGCCGTCGACGCGGCCGTGCGTGACGGACGTGTGAAGCGTGGCGATCTGATCATGCTCGAGGCGATGGGCGGCGGTTTCACCTGGGGCGCCTCGCTGCTTCGCTGGTAAAGCGTCAAATGCTTGTATGACGTGCGTTTTTCGCAACGGACTTGCCCGGCGCTGTTGACCGCCGGGGTTCAAGCCAATACGCTTGTGCGGCAATAACGAAATCCCATTTCCGCTAGGGCAGTTGCTCGGCCAAGGAGGGACCATGGGCGGCAAGACAATCACACGAGCTGACTTGTGCGAAGCTGTTTACCAGAAGGTCGGCCTCTCCAGATCCGAGTCGTCGGAGCTGGTCGAAAAGGTTCTGTCGGAGATTGCGGATTGTCTTGTTGACGGTGAATCTGTGAAACTCTCGTCGTTCGGGTCCTTCGTCGTTCGCTCCAAGGGCGAGCGCATCGGACGGAACCCGAAAACCGGTGAGGAAGTGCCAATTCTTCCGCGGCGGGTCATGGTCTTCAAGCCGTCGAATGTCCTGAAGAAGAAAATCAACGAGACCATGATCGGGCCATCCGGCGACGATTGAACTCAGTTGCGACGATAGACTGGTACGGCCGTGTCGACCGAAAAAAGCCCAGACGCCTTCCGCACGATCAGCGAGGTCGCCGAAGACCTCGATCTTCCACAACATGTCCTTCGTTTTTGGGAAACCCGGTTCAGCCAGATCCGTCCGCTGAAGCGCGGCGGTGGGCGGCGGTACTATCGACCCGACGACATCGAACTCTTGCGCGGCATCCGGCATCTTCTCTATGGCGAAGGCTATACCATCAAGGGTGTGCAGCGCATCCTGAAGGAACAGGGCGCGCGCTTCGTCATGCAGGTCTGGCGTGAGGATGGCTTGCCGCTCGCGGCTTTGGCCGCGCAGGTGGCCGGCAGTGATGACGTTAAGGCAGCAACGCAGGGGCGGGGATCGAAACCCGCCGCCTCGCGGCATTCATCATCCTCCGGGCGTGGACCGGATGTGCCGCTTCCCGACGCGGCGTCGAGCGATGCTCCCGCCATGGAAGGACAAGACGCAGACCTTCCGCGCGGGATCCTCCCCGAAACGGCGGAAGGAAACGAGCCCGCACAGGCGCGTGCCGGTTTACGGCTGATGGAACGTCTGCTTGGGGAAAGGGCGGAAGCGGTCGCATCCGGAAATCTCTCCAAGGATGACATCCGCCGCCTGCAGGCGACGCTGTTCGAGCTCCTGGAGTGCAAGCGCATCCTGGACCAGGCGCGCTGACGTCTCGCCAACAGACGCTGTCTGACCTGGTGCGGCCAAGAAGCCTTGCGCATCTGTGTCTTCAGTCGGCCTGCGTGATCTTCAATCTGATTGCTGCATACCAATCCGCATAGGCGCGGATTTCCTCATTCGTGAGATCGGCGGTTATGGCACTCATGACGTCGTCCGTTCGCTTGCCGATGCGAAAGGCCTTGAGCTGCGTGTCGATGTAGATCGCGCTTTCACCGGCAAGGTTCGGAACATTCTCGATCTGGCCGATACCGTCGGCGCCGTGGCAAGCGGTGCATGCCTGCGGCGCCGCGTCAGCCGAAACGCCTTCAGGCGGTGTGGCTTCCACCTTGTGTTCGGAGTACCAGGCGGCAAGGTCCGCAATCGACTGGTCGTCAAGGTTTTTCGCAACGACACTCATCATCTCGTGCGTGCGGGTGCCCTGGCGAAAGGCCTTCAACTGTTTTTCCAGGTAGGCGACCGGCTCGCCGCCGATATGGGGCGCAATGGGAATGCGGGCAAATCCGTCGAGCCCGTGGCAGGTCCGGCACATGCCCGCCTTCTTGCGCCCCGCCTGCGGATCGCCGACAGGGCCCTGGGCGACCACCGGCAGGGCGAATGCGATCTGGGCGAGGAGAACCCCGCCCAGACCGAAGAGTGTGGCTTTCAGCATCAATTGCCCTCGTAGGAGATGCGATAAAGCGCGCCGGCGAGGTCGTCCGACACAAGGATCGAGCCATCGCGCAACTCTGCGATATCGACCGGGCGACCAAGGTACTCGCCGTTTTCGTCGATCCATCCTTCCGCGAAGGGCTTCGTGGTGGCATTGCCCTCGTCGTCGATGGTGGTGACCATCACCCGCGCGCCGACCGGTGTGGTGCGGTTCCAGGAGCCGTGTTGCGCGGAAAAGATCGCGTTCTTGTACATCTCCGGGAACTGGTTGCCGGTGTAGAAGTCCATGCCGAGATCGGCGGCATGGGCGACCGTTTCGCTCGCCGGCATCACGACGTCGACCGGGATTTCCTCTCCCTTGTATTCGTTGGTGCGCACATCGCCGCCACCGTACCAGGGGAATCCGAAGTTCTGGCCCATTTCCGTCTGGCGGTTGATCTCGCCTGGCGGGATGTCGTCGCCCATGCCATCGACCTGGTTGTCGGTGAACCAGAGCTCGCCGGTTTCGGGATGAAAGTCATGTCCGACGGAATTGCGGATGCCGCGGGTGTAGACCTCGCGATCGGTGCCGTCCGTGTTCAAGCGGATCATGCCGCCCATGCCCACTTCATTGTAGAGGTCCATTTTTTCCGGTGCCGGTACATTGAAGGGCTGGCCGAGCGAAATGTAGATCTTGCCGTCCGGGCCGATCTTGCACACGCGCGCGGTGTGATTGTAGCTCTCTTCCGCCGGCGGGATCAGTTCGCCCTGCTTGACCACGTTGAAGGCCGCGACGTCCGGGCTTTCATAGAAGAATTCCGCTGCGGGATAGACCAGGACCCGGTTCTGTTCCGCGATATAGAGGAAGCCGTCCCTGGAAAAGCACGGTCCGTTCGGGATCGCGAATTTCAGCGAGGGCGCGAAATCCTTCACTTCGTCGGCGACACGATCCTTGTTGCGGTCGGTGACCGACCAGACCTTGTCCTTGCGCGTGCCGACGAAGGTCACGATCCCCTGTGGCCCAACCGCCATGTGGCGGGCATCCGGAACGACGGCATAAAGCTCGATCTTGAAGCCGTCCGGAAGCGTAATGCGCTCCAGTGTGTCGCGGATCCCGTCCGCGTAGTCCCCGCTTTGTTCGATGAAGGTGAATTCGGTCGTGCCCGTGCTCTGGAAGTTGGACAGTTTTTCCAGGTTGTCCGGCACGGGCGCCTGGGCCTGCGTCAGGCCGGTCATGGCAAGCAGGCAAACGCTTGCAAGAAATGCGCGTTTCATAGTGGTGTCCTCCCAGACGGTTCGTTTTTGTTTTCTTGGATGCGGCCGCATTCGGACGCAACCTATATTAAATCATACAAATTGAGATGGCCGTTGGCAAACCTTGGGCTTTCTTTACGTCAGGAGGCGCGCCGCAACCCGGCGTGCGGCACGCCACAGTTCAAAGGTTGCCCTGGCTCATCTGGTTTGCGATGTGGTCCGCCTGTCGGATGGCCAACGCCACAATGGTCAGCGTGGGGTTTTCCGCCGCCCCCGTGGTGAACTGGCTTCCATCTGAAACGAACAGGTTGGCGACGTCGTGAGTCTGGCCCCAGCGGTTGACCACACCGTCACGCGGGTTTTCCGACATGCGGTTTGTGCCCAGATTGTGCGTGGACGGGTAGGGCGGGGTCGGGAAGCTGCGCGTGGCGCCCACTGCCTCGTAGATCGCGGTGCCCTGGCGATAGGCATGATCGCGCATGGCGACGTCGTTGGGATGGTCGTCGAAATGCACGTTCGGTGCAGGCAGACCATACTGATCGAGCGCATCGTGATTGAGCGTGATCCGGTTGGTCTCCTGCGGCATGTCCTCGCCCACGATCCACATCCCGGCGGTGTTTTCATAGGAGTCCAATGCGGTCGCGAATTCCCGACCCCATCCTCCCGGGTCCAGGAACGCCGCCATGAAGGGAAGGCCAAGCGCCAGCGTCTCCAGTTCGTAGCCACCAACGAAACCGCGAGAGGGGTCGTGCCTGGCCTCATCCTGGACGATGCCGGCCATGGTCGTGCCGCGCCACATGCGCACGGGCTTGTCGAACACCGCGTAGACCGAGCCGGTCATGTGTCGCATGTAGTTGCGCCCCACCTGTCCGGACGAGTTCGCCAGTCCGTCCGGGAACATCGCACTTGCCGAATTGAGCAGAAGGCGCGGGCTTTCGATCGAGTTGCCGGCGACGCAAACGATCCGGGCCTTTTGCAGGTGCTGGTTGCCGTCTGTGTCTGCATAAAGCACGCCGGTCACCTTGCCGGATGCGTCGTGCTCGATCTTGAGCACATGCGCACGCTCGCGCACCTCGAGGTTTCCGGTCGCCTCACCACGGGGAATGTCCGTATAGGCCGCCGACCATTTGGCTCCCCATTTGCAGCCCTGGAAGCAGAACCCGGTCTGTTGGCAGGCCACGCGTCCGTCGTAGTCGGCGGAGTTGATCGCCATGCGGCCGGTGTGTACCTCCTTGTATCCAAGCGCTTTTGCTCCGGCCTCGAACACCTTGAAGTTGTTGTTTCCCGGCAGTCCCGCCCGGTCGCCGGTGCGTGTCACGCCCAGCTTTGTTTCTGCCTTCTCGTACCAGGGTTCCATTTCGGCCAGATCGATCGGCCAGTCGAGAAGATTGGCACCCTGGACATTGCCGTAGTTGGTCTTCGTCTTGAATTCGTGTGCCTGGATGCGCAGTGAGGCCCCGGCCCAGTGCGTGGTGGTGCCGCCTACCGCCTTGACGATCCAGGCGGGCAGGCCGGAGAAATCCTTTGCCACGCGCCAGTCGCCGGACGTCGTGCGCTTGTCGAGCCAGGCAAGCTGGCCGAAACTTTCCCATTCGTCGTTGATGTAATCGTCGGGCAGGTAGCGGCCGCCGGCTTCCAGGGCAACGACGCTGATGCCCTTTTGCGCGAGTTCGTTGGCGAGAACGCCGCCGCCGGCGCCCGTTCCGATAACGACGACGACACTGTCATCCGTCAGTTCGAAAGGTGCTGTCATGACCGGTTCTCCCTCAGATCCAGTTGATGTCGTTGAAGCCGCGGTCGATATAGCCACCCTTGGAGTAGCTCTCGCCCTCGTATCCGAAGAGCGGCCAGACGGCTTTCTGGTTGTAGAGCCCGGTCACGAGCCCGCCCCGGATCGTCTGGAAAAAGGCGCTGTCCTCCATGCCGCGCAGGATATCGACGCGGTCGCGCTCCCAGCCGGCGCCGAGATATCCGGAATGTCCCTTTCCGCGCGCTGCGGCATCGAGCACCGCAATGCCGCCTTCCACAATCGGTGCCAGTTCCGCGCTGTCGTAGCCCTTGACCGCCGCGGCGTAATACTCGTCGGCCACATGGTCGTGCGGGTAGATGTCCCGCGCCATCTGGATGAGGGTTGCCATCGTTGCGGGCTTGAGGTGGGACACCTCCATGGCCCATGCCGCCGTCGGCGCCGCAACGAAACCCGCCCCCACGACAAAGGCGGCGCCGGCCGCCATGGTGCCGGTCAGCAGTTGCCGCCGGCTTAGCGATCTCTGGTTCAGTGTCATCGGTTTTCCTCCCTGCCGATCGTTCGAACGCCCATGTGTCAGCGATAACGTCCGTGGCGCTGCAGCACTTCGATCTGATATCCGTCCGGATCCTGGACGAAGAAGAAGCGCGCAAGCAGCGCTCCTTCCCGGTTGAACGCGACGATCTTGCGCGGCGCGAGGCCGGCCGCCGTGAAGCGCGCGTGCTCCGCATCCAGGTCGTCGACGCAGAACGCCATATGGCCGTAGCCGTCACCCAGGTCGTACGGCTCGGTTCGGCCGTTGTTGACCGTGAGCTCGACTTCGACGTCGGCTTCGGTATTTCTCAGGTAGATCAGAGTAAAGTCGTCGAAAGCGAACCGATCCGAGACCTCTAACCCGAACGCAGTGCGATAGAATTCGACCGAGCGCGTCTCGTCGAGCACGCGGATCATCGCGTGAATGAACTTCGCCACAATTTCCTCCCGGCATGAATGCTAGTTCGGGAGAAAGATTAGGGCGTCCGCACGAGACGCGGGTGGTATGTGTTTACTACAGTGAGTAAATCACTCCGCAGCTTCCAACTGCACAGTCGGCAGCGTATGGCGCAGGCGCACGAGACAGGCGCACCTCAGCAGCGACGTGAAATTGCGGGTCTCCCCGCGCAACTCAAGGACCTCGGAGTGCAGTTTCGAGACAAAGGCCGGTGTGCTCACGCCCTCGCTGCGGGCAATATCGTCCAGGATGTCCCAGAATGATCGCTCGAGCCGTATACTGGTGCTTTGACCGTTCAGTCTCAGGCTTCGTGTCTCGGGTTCGTAGTCGGACGGATCCTGTCCGGCGAAAATGCGGCACATGCCAACCTCCCTCTTCGTTCTTGCTTTTTTGTTGCCTTATGGTTTTACAAAATGTGCGGGTCGGCAAGCGCCAATTTGTATGACGAACTCCGGCTCCATCCGGATGCCTTTAGCATTGGCTGGATTTTGGAAAGCCTAGGACTGCTCGGCACGTCCAGTCCGGTCCTTGCCGCGGTGCGTCGTCCAACGGGGGCCGGAAGGGGCATGGCGGGGAAAAAAGACGGTCGAGGTTGGCGTCGGACTGTAAAATCTGACAATATTGCAGGAGCACGCAAAAACGGGTTCGTGTTTTCGCGATTGAACCATTCTTGTTCGGCTCGATTGATTTTGCAGGAGTGATTTTAGGTGAGCGAGCGCGATATCGAAGAAGTTGTGGTCGGCGAGGCGGTGTTGACCGCTTGCGAAAATAGTGAGCTCGCAGAGGAAAACAACCTGCAGGCGGTCGCACTGGCGATGGCGGCCTATGCCAGGACGTACGATATTCCGGACAAGGCGCTAGAAGACATGGTTGCCCGCGCCATTTCCATCATGGGCAACATCAAGAAGACCCAATAATCCTGTTCAGGCGAACCGTCGCAGCACCGCTGCGGTGTTCGCGCGCGTATCTGCGGTGTCCGGCGCTTGTTTCGCGCGGGTAGGGGGGTGGCCCCGCTATGGCGCAGCAAAGACCTCTCCTTCCGGTCCCGCGAATTGACGAGAGGCAAGACCAAACGTTCGGGCAGGTGCCGTTCGAACGGGTTCTGTGATCCTGTCATCGGCTTTTTTGACAAGCTGCATTGACGCAGGCCGATTCCGGCCGTCGAAAAGGTCCGTTACCACCAATGATTTAGGGATCGGATCATGACAATCGGACCGCTTAAAACCGACGCCTTCGCAAGGGCACGAGACATACTGGCCAAAAAGCTCCATGCAATGGACCTGGACTATCGGGTCGACGTGGACTTTCACGACATCGTTCGCAACATCGAGACGTGCGGAAAGCATGTAACGGAGCACTTCCAGCTTCAACACTTTGAGTTCAACCGTGAAAACGGCTTTTGCCTGACGCTCCTGCACCAAGGTCGTCCGGTGGTGTTCTATTGTTCGCAAGTGTTTGAAACCGGCGACATGACCTTTCTGGAACACCATCGCAACCGATTGGCCCGTCTGTATCGGTCGGTCGGGCACGATCTGTTGGATGACACCTGGTCCTGCAAGCCGATGGAGGAAATCCGGGGTCGTGTGAGTTACTCGGGGGAAGCGCTGACGGTTGAGGCATTTCGTTCGACGGGCAAGTCCCGGCGCGCGCTCGCCCTTGGCGCCCAGATCTCGCTGTTTCTGTCGATGATGTCCTGGGCGCCGGATTGGTCTGTGGGTCTTGCGCGCGACAAGCACGTGCGGCTCGGCCTGGGTTATATCTATGGCGCCTGCCGGCAGTACCCGCTTGCCACGATCTGGCATGAAGCGGTGCCTGGACGCATGCAGGACGACGCCTTCCTGGTCAGTTCGCGAGAGGATGCGCTTTATCTGGCTGAATGTGTTTCACGCGCCAGTCGTCTCGCGGAAGTGTCAGATTGACAAGGGCGAACGTCTCCGGCGCGAATTTGACCGGGACGATAATCCGGTAATAGGCGACATGGAGGGAGGTGTGCATGCCCGGAGGGGTCACCTCCATCTCCACGTCTTCGCAAACCGCGCGGCCGGTCGATGCAATCGCATAGCCGGCCGCGACGCAGGCCTCGAAGCGGGGATCGGCCTGGCGGATTGCGGCAGCCTGATCGTCGCCGAATCTACCGTCCATGACTTCATGGATGAAGGACCCCTGGCCCAGATACCCGATTTCAGGGATGTGTTCGCCGTCGGCGTTAGGACTGAGAAACACCTGGCGTGCGAACTGCGGCATGTCCGAGCGCATGGCCCCGTCTGTCTGGAGCCACCATTTGTGGAACTCGTCGATCGCCGCGCCCGCCGTTCCTCGAAGGGCGGTCGGCGTCACCTGCTTGATCCGCATCGCATCCTCCCCACGTTGCGTTTGCTTCGCAAGAGAGGCCGCGTCGCCCTGGTTCGCACGGTACCGCAGCCTCTTGGTTTCATTTAACGTCGCAGCAGCGTCGGTGGCAATGAACGGCGTGAAGAAATGCACATAACCATAGGTTGCATATAGATATTTCGCAAATTATATGCAGATTTTCCGTACGGTCGATCGCGCGGCTCCTCGGCGCTTGCAGCGATGCAGAGGCTGACACACGCCCAACGCGGAACAGTCCGCCATGAGGCGGATTGCCTGTATCGATGTAGGATGATCTTGAGAAAAATGGTCGGGCAGGCCGGATTTGAACCGACGACCCCTTCACCCCCAGTGAAGTGCGCTACCAGGCTGCGCTACTGCCCGACTGTCCGGCACGCCGGACCCGCTCTTCCTAACCGCTTCGCGCAGGGCGCGCAAGCGCTTCTGGAGCGACGCCAAAGGGTCTTGGGGATTGTTGCGTCACGCGCCGGGTGCGGCGGCTCTGCGTGATCCGTCCCGCCGTCGCGCGCGCAGACTGTATTCGGCCGCGATCAGGCCCCATGCGAGCCCGTAGAGCAGATAGAGGTGCCGCCAGCGGTCTGTGTCGATGACGACCGACATCAGCATGTGCCCCAGCAGCACAACGAACACACATTGCGCCGCCCCCTGCCACATGCGCGGCTGGAAGATCAGCCCGGCGAGCTGCTTTGCCGTCAAGAACACCAGCGCGAGATAGGCGCCGCCGCCGAGCCATCCGTATGTGGTGAAAGCCTTGAGGAATGTGTTGTGTTCGTCTTCCGGGAAGAAGTTGCGGAACTGGAGAGGGCCCAGACCGAACGGATGGTCGACCACCATCTGGAACCCGAGCGAATAGCGTGCGAAACGTCCAAGGCGGGCGGTGTCGTAGTCCTGCACCAGCTTCGCGCGCTGCAACAGCATCCCCGAGATGGAATCGACCGACAGGGCGATCACGATCATCGCTACGACCGCGAGGACGCCAGCCGCGCCGATCGCAAGCAGACGCGCGCGCTGGCGGCCGTCGGTCGTGGTGATGAAGACCAGCGCATAGATGCCGATCCCGGAAAAGGCGGCGAGACCCCAGGCAGCGCGCGAAAAGCTGAGAAGGATTGCGAAGCTGAGCACGGCAAGGGCTGCCGCGGGCCACAACATTTCGCGGAACGGGCGGGTCAGCAGCCCATGCAGCAGGAATGCCCAAGGAAGGGCGAGGAAGGGACCGAAGACATTCGGATCCTGGAACGTTCCCTTCGCGCGCCCGTAGAGGGTGAAGGTCTCGCCGGGCAGGACGCCGAAGTAACCGCCGATGCCCGTTAGGGCCACGACCAGGGCGCTGGCCGTATAGGCCTTGTGCACCGTCTCGAGCCGTGCCGGGTCAGCGGCGATGACTGAGGCATAGAACACGGTGGTGAGCGCCAGGAAGCCCGTAACCGAAATGTAGAGGATCGCCTCGCTGAAATCGTCGGACATCAAGGTGGCGATCACCCCGCCGCAGATGAACAGCGTCACGATCAGGACGAGCGGGGCAAGTGCCGTGGCAAACCGCGGTCCGCTCAACAGCCAACCGCTGATGACGACCAGCATCGCCAGTTCGTAGGGAGCGGGTTCGGTCAGCACGAAACCGCCCAGGAACACCACGATCCACAGCGCCACGGTCGCAACGGAAGAGGCGGCAAGGCCGGGGCCATGCCGCATCGTTGTCGGGGGAGCCGGGAATGTCCTGGGGGGCATGGTCACGCTCAATAGGCGTTCTCCGTCTTCAGAAGCGCGAACGGCGTCTGGACCAGGATGCGCAGATCGAACAGGATCGACCAGTTTTCGATGTAATAGACGTCGTATTCTACACGCTTCTCGATCTTCTCGGGTGTGTCGACCTCGCCGCGCCAGCCGTTGATCTGAGCCCAGCCCGTCACGCCGGGCTTAACCTTGTGGCGGGCGAAATAGCCGTCGACGACCTCGTCCCAGAGCTTTTCGTTGGTATGGGCGTTCACCGCATGCGGGCGCGGGCCGACCAGCGAGAGATCGCCGCGCAACACGTTGAAGAGTTGCGGCAATTCGTCGATGGACGTGCGGCGGATGAAACGGCCGACCCTGGTGACGCGCGGGTCGTTCTTTGTGACGACCTTCTTGGCGAGCGGGTCCGCCATCTCGTGGTACATCGAGCGGAATTTCAGAACGTCGATGACTTCGTTGTTGAACCCGTAGCGCTTCTGGCGGAAGAGCACCGGTCCCTTGCTCTCCATCCGGATCGCGACCGCCGTGGCCACCATAACCGGCGCCAGCAGCACGATCATCAGGCTGGCGAACACCAGATCGAAGGCGCGCTTGGCGATGGAATCCCAGTCGGCCATCGGTTTGTGGACGACATCGACAAAGGGCACCGTGCCGATAAAGGAGGAGGCGCGGTCGCGGAAGCGCAGCTTGTCGGTGTGGGCCGACAGCCGGATGTCCACCGGCAACACCCACAGCGTCTTGAGGAAATCCGCAAGACGCTTTTCGGCGCGCAGCGGGATCGTGACAATCAGCATGTCGATGCGCGCCACGCGTGCGAATTCCACGAGATCGTTTACGGTCCCGAGCTTCGGATACCCGGCGACGACCTCCGGAGAACGCGACCCCTTGCGGTCATCGAACAGGCCGCAGATGCGAATGTCGTTGTTCGGCTGGCTCTCCACCTCGTGGATGAAATCGGCGGCGGCCTGTCCGCCGCCAACGATGACCGCGCGTCTTTCAAGCCGGCCGTCCTTCGTCCATTTGCGAACGAAAAGCGAAACCGCAAATCGCGCGGCAAGCAAGGTGGAAAGGCCAAGGCCGAACCAGATCGAGAACTGCGTGTCGGCGATCCCGCCGAGAAGCCCGCTGAAATTCTTGATCATGACCAGGGCTGCAAAAACGAGCGTCCATGCGATTGTCGTGCGCGCGCCCTGGGAGACCACGTTGCGCATCACCGGAAGCTGATAGCAGTCAGCCGCCTGCAGGAACGTCGGTGTAAGAAGCAGTGCAATGCCAAGCGCCGCGAACACGTCCGAGAGCGCGGTCTGGCCGCTGAAACCGCCGGTCAGTGCGATCGCGCCGATGATCGCGACGATTCCGATGTCGGTCAGCCGGACGAGACCGCTCAGGACCGAACGTGAAATCACGGTTTTCTGAAGGCTTTCGGCAACCTCGAGAGCGCGCGGGGAGAGGCCGCTCGCGGAGGGCTTGCCACCGCCGGCGGGTGTTCCTCCCGATGGGGCGGCCGGCAGGACATCCTTCAGCAGTTGTGCGGAATGATTCTGGGTCATGGTGTCTGTTCCTCCCGGCTCATTCCGCGTCGCTGGTTTGCGACGTCTTGTTCCGGGCGAGGATCGCGGAGGAGCCCATCAGGGGCGTTTCGGCGCTTCTTGCCGGGGTGGAATGGCCGCGCGCGCCGCGCGTCTCCATGTAGAGCGATGTGATGCGATCGCTCATCAGCTCCACGTTGAAGGTTTCGGAAAGGCATTTCCGTTGTCCTTCGGCCCGCTTGCGCATGCCGTCAGGATCGTTGTAGGCGGCGCCCATTGCGGCGGCGAGCCCTGCGACGCAGCCGGGCGTTACGAGCCTGTCGGCAAAACGGCCGAAGATCTCGGGGATGCCGCCAACCCGGGTCGCGATCAGGGGGACCTGTGCGGCCACCGTCTCCAGCACGATGTAGGGCATCGCTTCAGCACGGGAGGGAACGACCACGCATCGTGCCTTGCGGAAGGCGTCGCGTGCGGGCAGGGCGCCGGTGAAGGTCACGTGATCGGACAGGCCGAAATCCGCGACCATTGCCTCGTAGCGCTGGCGATCCTTGCCGTCGCCGACGATACGGGCGTTCGCGGTGATGCCATAGAGCGACTTGAGGTCCCGCAAAGCGGAAATGAACAGGTCCGGACCCTTGAGATCGCGCAACATGCCGATAAACATGAAATCGGCTGCATCGTCGTCTGTGGGAACCGCGGAGAATTCCTCCGGGGAGAGCCCGTTGTAGACAACGCGCGCGGGGATCGAGGGGGACGCCACTTTCGATTCGTAGGCGGCGTATTCGTAGTCTGACACGAACACGAGGCCGTCGGTGAAACGCTGCTGCAGGCGTTCCAGACGAAAATAGATCCGCCCCTCGAGCTTGGTCGGGTCGTAGTGAAGGCTCCCGCCGTGCGGGCAATAGATGCGAGTCACCTTGCGCCCGCCCAAGCGGAGTACGGACCCGATGGCGCGCGCGAAAACGCCGCCCTTGGCGCCGTGCCCGTGCAGGACGTCGGGCGAAAGGTCGCGAACATGGCGGTAGAGGCTGAGGGCCGAGCGGAGGTCGCCGGGAGTGACTTTCCGGCGCATCGGGAACCGCGCGACGCCGAAGGCGAGTTGCGGGGCGAGGCGGGCAATCGCTTCTGCCTCGAATGCGCCGCCGGTCGAGGCGTCGCAAACAACACCGACTTCGTGGCCGGCACGGGTCTGGGCAAGGGCGAGATCCGCAATGTGGCGAAAGATCCCGCCAATTGGCGCGCGAACGATATGAACGATGCGCAAGGGCGCGGTAGCCATGAGAAACTCCCTGTCTCTAGCTTGCGCATGCCTGAATTATGGCTTCAGGTCATGCAGGGTAAACGCTAGCAGGCAGCGGTGAGTCTCAGGTTAACTCGGCAGGTATCGCGCGCCGCGGGCGAGGGCGGTCTCTTAGAAAAACCGCTCCCGGACGTAGATCGTGTCGCCCGGCCGGACAGGGTCCGTGATCGGAACCCTGCCGCTCAGCACCTCGCCGTTGATCTGGCGGGTGATGTCGACATTGCCCTGTTGGGCGCGGGGCGAAAAGCCGCCCGCCGTGGCGATCGCATTCTGGGCCGTCATGCTCGCCACATAGGGATACTGCCCGGCATTGGCGACCTCACCCATGACGAAAACCGGCCGATAGACAGCCACTTCGACCGACACGTCCGGATCCCGTAAGTATCCGTTTTTCAAGCGCTTGGTTATGGTCGCTTCAAGATCGCGAAGGGTCAGGCCGCGGACGGCGACGCTGCCGATCAGCGGCATAGAGATGTAGCCGGCCTGATCGACCGTATAGGTGTTGTTGAGGTCGTCCTGCCCGAAAACGATGACGCGCAGCTGGTCGCTGGAATCAAGCCGGTAGGGCTTGGTGAGGATCTCGTGGAACGCCGTTGGCGGCTGCCGGTATCCGCCGCAGGCGGCGACCGTGAGGGCCAGGCATATGGCAATGGCAAGGCGCGTAGTCATCATGAACTCCCGAAGAGGCTGTGCCAGTATTTCCCGCAGCGTGGTTAACTTGCGGTGAATCCGGGAAGATCATTTCGACTGACCGCGTTCAGGGGGTCTTGAGAGTGCGGTTAACGGTCCGCTTACCATAATGCGCATACACTCTCGACATGGTTCCTGGGAGTACACCGAATGACTGAGTCGCACGGACATGGCGCGGATGAAAGGGTCGAGATCGACCTGTCCGCTCTGGCGGGCGCCCTCAAGCGGGCGTTGCGATGGTTGTTGCCACTGTGTGTCGCTGTTGCCATTGCGACGGTGGTTGTCCTCCAGTTCGTCCCATCGAAATTCCGTGCAGAATCGAAAGTGCTTATCCAGACCTCGGATGCGGTCTATCCGGGTGATGTGCGCGGCATAGAGGAAGAGCGCGCGCTTCTCGACAATGAAGGCGTCGCGAGCCAGGTGGAACTTCTCATGTCGCGGGATCTGCTGCGCCGCGTGGCGCAGCGGCTGGACCTCGCGGCGATCCCGGAATTCGAGGCGGGGCCGACATCCAGTCTGTTCCGCGAAACCCTTGTCGCACTGGGGTTGATGCGCGACCCCGGTCGCAATTCCCGCGAGGAGCGGGTCCTCAAGGTCTTCTACAAGAATCTTGAGGTCTATCGGGTCGACGGGTCGCGGGTGATTTCGGTTCGTTTCACCTCGCGCGATCCCGAGCGTGCCGCGCGCGTCGCCAATGCGCTTGTCGAGGAATATCTCGATCTCCAGTCGTCGGTGAAGCGCGAGACGACGGACTTTGCGGCAACCGCGCTTGAACCGCAGATCGAGCGGATGCGCCAGGAAGTCAAGGAAGCCCAGAAAAAGGTCGAGGCATTTCGCACGCTGGCCGGACTGCTTATCGGCGCCGACAACCAGACCCTCGACCAGCAGCAGCTTGGCGAAATCAGCACAGAGCTCTCCGATGCCCGCGCGTCCCAGTCCCAGGCGGAGGCGCGCGCAAATCTCATTCGCCGTCAGCTCGATTCCGGCGCTTCGCTCGACAGCGCGGCGGAGGTGCTCAACTCGCAGCTCGTCCAGCGCTTGCGCGAGCGGCAGGTGGAATTGCAGTCCCGCATCGCCGAACTCTCCACGACGCTTTTGGCCAATCATCCGCAGATCCGTGCGTTGCGCTCCCAGCTTGCCGATCTGGAACGCCAGATTCGCAATGAAGCCGAAAAAATCGCCGCCGGCCTGGAAAACGAAGCCCGCGTCCAGCAGGACAGGGTTGCCTCGCTGACCGCGACCCTTGAGACGTTCAAGGTGCGCGCCGCCAAGTCCAACGAGGACCAGATCCGGCTGCGTGAACTCGAGCGCGAGGCGCAGGTCAAGGCAACCCAGCTCGATCAGCTGATGACGCGGTACCGGGAAGCCGACACCCGCCGCAATGCGCCACAACTCGGCGCAGATGCACGTGTGATCTCGCGTGCGACGGTTCCGCTCGAGCCCTATTGGCCCAAGGTTGTGCCGATTGCCTCGATCCTGACGTTCATTGTCTTCATGCTTGGCAGTCTTTGGGCAATCCTCGGCCAGTTCCTCTCCGGTCGGGCCTTCCGTCATATGCCGCTTGGCGCAACAGAAGCGCCGGCGGCCGCATCGATGCCGCCAGCCGCAGCGCCCGGTTACCAGGCGGGCAGGGCGGCCTATTCGGGGGGCGGGTTCGGTTATGACTGGCAGACGCCCGTGCAAGATGCCGGATCTGTTGCTGCCGCAAATGCGTTGTCCCCGGAAACGGGACCGGACGATGTCACGTCTGTTGCATCGGAGCATGTCGCGGGGGCGCCTGCCCCGGCTCCCCTGGTTCCCGCGGCCGTCGAGCAGATGCATCCGCGGCGGATCGCCGTTTTGAGCGTCGACAGCGACGAGGTTGCGCAGGAGGTCACCTTCCGCCTGGTGCGCGAGGCGGCGGAAGAGGGGATCATGCCGCTCTTTCTGGAGGTCCGCCCGGATCTCGGCGATCCCGAAGCGGTGCCGGGTTTTGCCGAATTGCTGGAAGGTTCCGCGTCCTTTGCCGGCGTCATCTACCGGGATGCGGCCTCGCGCGCTCATGTCATCGAGTCGGGACGTCGTGTGATCGATGATGATCTTGCCGAGGCCGGCCGCTTCGAGATGCTGATGGATGCCATCGACCACACCTACGATCAGGTGTTCTTCGATCTCGGGCTGATCGACGATTCGCTGATCAGCGCTCAGATCCTTGCAATGGCCGACCAGGTGGTCGTTGCCACGGGCGGATCGCCGGCTGGACCGGAACTGGAGGAAGCGCTTCGCATGCTGGAAGACCAGACGGGCGCGCCCGTTGCGGTGGAGCCGGTCAAGCGCAAGGGCGAGACCGCGCGGCGGCCGTCCGACATGGCGGCCTGAACCGTCAATCGCATCGATAGGCAAGAAAAAAGCCCGCTGCACGTCACCGTGCGGCGGACTTTGCGTTTCCGGATCGCAACCTGCGGCGGGATCAGGCCTTGAGCTTGCGCAGCTTGCGAACCAGGCCCCAGAGCCTTGGCGAACTGCGTACCCGGCGCTTTACGCGTCGGAGCATCCGGATGGCCGATGAGGCCAGCTTGCCGCGATGCGACACCGGCACCTCGACATCCATCAAGAGCTCCTTGTCCGCCCAGGCGGTTTTGTATCGCTCCGCCCCGAGACCGAAGTCGAAGCTCGTCGCGCCAAGGGCGCAGGCATCCGCGATTACCGCGTTCAGGAGAAGGTCGCCCGGACTGTGACTGGCGATGCTTTCGCAGATGCTGTTGGTGTAGGCGTGGAACCGCCCCAAAGCCAGACCCGACAAATAGGTTGCGCGTACATCGCCATCGACAAGGAGCGCATGGATCATGAAGCGGTCGGATCCCTCGTCCAGAGCATGTGTCAACTGGTCGCGCAGGAACGCATGCGCATCCGCGTGGTGGAACACGTTGGGAATTCCGTGCGTGCCCTGGCGGGCGCTGCGCTGGTCGACGAGCGCCTGCAGGAAACGCTCCGCGGTCCCGAAATCGCTCGCGCGTTCGAAGCGCGCGCTGCCGACTTCCGCGAGCTTGCGCTCCTTTGCGCGCAGCTTCTTGCGCGCGCTTGCGCTGCGACGGGTGCGATAGACCGCCTCGAAGTCCGGAGTCAGTGAAAAGGCGTGAATCGAATTCAGGCTTTCGATCGCATGCTGGTCGATCAGTGGATGGATACGGTCGTCGATCGTCGCGGGAACATGTTTGAGATCGAAAAGGTCGATCCCTTTAGCGCGCCCCAACTCCAGCAGGGCCTTGTGCAGCGAGTGCGTGTGAATGCCGGCGAGAACATCCTTGCGCCAGAGACCGCTGTTCTGGTTTCCGTGGAAATCGCCGAGAAACCGCCCGACGGTTAGCAGACCCTTTGCCTTTCGGATCAGCCCCAGCGGCAGGAGGAAGGCGGGTTTCCCATCGATTTCGCCGACGACGATCAGGGCCTGAATACCCCGCGGCCGCCCCACCAGACGGTACCAGGAAGACAACCAGTCGTAGGTGGTGAACAATGTTCCGAAGGCGTTGGTTTCCAGCGTCCGCCATTCCGCTTCGACCTCGCTGGGGTCGGAGACTGTGCGGACAACGAAATCTCCCGATTCAAGCATGGCATCCAGTCTCATTGCGTCCTGGTCCATCTCTTCCCAGTTATGTGACCGGAACAGATCGGTGGACCGTGCGAGGGAATCGGACATGTGCTCAACCTTCAATTCAAACCGCCGGAGCATCGGCTGGTCTCAACTACAATCTTGAATAGCAAGGAGTTCTAAAGAAAACGTCGATAGGATCAGCGGAGTTGATTTCGGGGGTCGGTTTAGCGGATGGACATGCGACGGCAAATGTTGGCGACGGGGTGCCGGGTGCTGCATGCAAGCGGACTGGGCCGGTTGCTGGCGCCGCTAACCGGTGGACGCGGGCTTGTTTTTACCCTGCACAGCGTGCGTCCGGACGCCGAAACCCATGGCTTCTCGCCAAATCGCCATCTCACCGTTACGCCGGAGTTTCTGGAAAGCACGATCCTGCAGGCCCGCGCCGCGGGTTTGCGCATCGTGTCATTGGCGGAGGCGCTCGATCACGTCGAAAACGGCGATCCCGATAGCGCGCGGGTCTGCGCATTCACCTTCGACGACGGCTATCGGGACAATCTGATTCATGCCTACCCGGTGTTGCGCAAGCACGGCGTGCCTTTCACGATCTTCGTGACCTCCGGCTTTGTCGACCGCACCAGCGAAATCTGGTGGGAGGCTCTGGAGCGCATTGTACGCGGTGCATCGTTTGTCGAAACGCCGATCGGTGCGCGCATGCGAACGCTGGATGCGCGGAACAACGACGGAAAGACGCGCACCTATGACCGGTTGCTTCACTGGTTCACGCATGAGCTTGGCGAGGAATCGCAGCGGGTGGAATTGCGCAGGCTGGCAGCGGTTCACGGCGTCGATCTTGTCGCCCTTGCGGATGAACTCATTCTGGATTGGGACGAGTTGCGCGTTTTGTGCCGTGATCCGCTTTTTACGGTTGGTGCCCATACGCACAATCATTTCGCGCTGGCGCGCCTGAGCCGCGCACGCATGCATGACGATATTGCCGCCGGAATGGACAGGCTCGCCGCCGAGCTTGGCATCTCACCGCATGTTTTTGCCTATCCCTACGGATTTGAGGCGGCCGTCAATCACCAGTCACTTGAAGTTGTTTCGCAATTCGGATTCCGCGCCGCCTTTACCACGCATGCGGGGATGCTCGACCAGAGCGCGGATCCTTTCGCAATGCCCCGGGTGTCGCTGAACGGGTACTTTCAAAATCGCGCCATCGTGTCACAGTATCTCAATGGATCCCCTTTCCCGATCTACAATGCGCTGCGCCGCATCCGGGATCGCATCAGCTTCCGTCAGGCGTGTCCCTGAGCGCTTCCGCCTGAGCGGCTGCCCGCGCTTGTGCGGCCCGTCGCTCGGGCTTGTCCATCCACCACATGATTGCGCCGGCCGGTATCGTCCAAACAAGGCCGGCAATTGCGAAATACAGGAACTGGACGCCGGTTGGCCGGTCTTGCATCGTCATGTCGCCGATCACCATTGCGACGAAGGCATAGACGATTACGAAGACCACAAGCATGATCATTCCGATGAATTTGCGCAGGCGAGGGGGCATCGAGTTCTCCATATCGGGCCATCTGGCGTGGGGATGTGTCACACCGGTGCGGTTCGTCAAGCCCTTGCCAAGTGTGGATGCCGCCTATAACCGACCGTAGTGCCCGGGCGATCAGACTGTCGGGCCGCCCGTTTTTATCGCGCGAGCAACCCGAGAATGAGCGACGTTTCCTTCGATACCTCTCTTCACGCTGGTCCATCCAGCGAAAAAATCGCGCGAGACCGTCGTGCAATCCGGATCTGGCTCTATGCGGTGTGCCTGCTGATCCTAGCAATGATTGTCGTTGGCGGGGCAACGAGATTGACCGATTCCGGTCTGTCGATCACCGAATGGGAGCCGATCCACGGCGTGATCCCGCCACTCTCCGTTGCGGAATGGGAAGAGGAACTGGAAAAATATCGCCAGATCCCCGAATACCAGCTCGTCAACAAGGGCATGTCGCTCGGCGAATTCCAGTTCATCTACTGGTGGGAGTGGGGTCATCGGTTGCTTGGTCGCGTGATCGGCCTTGCCTTTTTCGTGCCGCTGGTGTGGCTTTGGGCGCGCGGCCGGGTCGAGAGCGGGCTTATACCCTGGCTGATCGGCGGTTTCGCGCTTGGCGGCATGCAAGGTGTGATCGGCTGGTGGATGGTCGCCTCCGGCCTGGTCGACCGGGTTGATGTCAGCCAGTACCGGCTCGCCACCCATTTGACGCTGGCCTGCCTGATCTTCGCCTATCTTTTCGGCCTCGCGCGCTATCTCGCTCTGATCCCGGCAACAGTCCCGCGACGTCCGGCCTTCCGGGGTCCCTACACCGGGGCCGCGGCCGCCTTGATTGCGCTGCTCTTCGTTCAGGTCTTCCTCGGCGGCCTCGTGGCGGGTTTGAAAGCGGGGCTATCCTTCAACACCTGGCCCTTGATGGATGGCGCCTTCATTCCCTCGGGCCTGTGGACGATGGCACCCGTCTGGCTCAACCATTTCGAGAGCGCGCTGACCGTGCAGTTTCAGCACCGCATGACTGCCTATGCGTTGGCGATCGCCGCCGTCTGGCTCTGGGTGTCCGTGATGCGCAACCCGGCCGCGCGGCATCTTTCGGCGGTTGCACTGGCGCTCGTCCTCGTCATCTTCATCCAGATGGCGATCGGCATCGCAACCCTGCTCGGTCAGGTGCCTTTCTGGCTCGCGCTGGCCCATCAGGGCTTTATCGTTGCCGTGATCGCGGCCTGCATCGAGTTTTGGACGCGCACCCGTTTTGCGGCGCGCGCCGCGTAAGGCGCTTCCGTCACCCGAATGCGAAACAGGCCGGGCAGTGCCCGGCCTGTTTGCGTTTTGTCAGGAACCGTATCGGTCAGCCGTCGATGGCGGCGAGCGCCTGATCCAGATCGGCGATGATGTCTTCCGCGTCCTCCAGACCGATTGACAGACGCACCACGTCGGAGGTTGCGCCGGCAGCCGCGCGCTGCTCTTCGCTCAACTGCTTGTGCGTGGTCGAGGCCGGATGGATGATCAACGAGCGCGTGTCGCCGATGTTGGCCAGATGCGACAGGATCTGGCAACTGGTCACGACGGCGACACCGGCGTCATAGCCGCCCGTGACGCCAAAGGTGAAGACCGCGCCGCCACCCTTGGGCATGTATTTCTGCTGTCGCTCGTGATTGGGATCGCCCGGCAGGCCGGCGTAGGAGACCCAGGCGACCTTGTCGTGGCTTTCCAGAAATTCGGCCACCTTCTGCGCGTTGTCGCAGTGGCGCTGCATGCGCAGCGGCAGGGTTTCTATGCCGGTCAGCAGCATGAAGGAGTTCATCGGCGAGATCGCCGGCCCGAGATCGCGCAGGCCGAGCACCCGGCAGGCGATGGCGAACGCGAAATTGCCGAACGTCTCGTGCAGCACCATGCCGGAATACTCCGGACGCGGCTTGGAGAGCATCGGATAGTTTTCGGTGGACGACCAATCGTAGGTGCCGCCGTCGACCAGCACGCCGCCCATGGAATTGCCGTGTCCGCCCATGAATTTCGTCAGCGAGTGCAGCACGATGTCGGCGCCATGCTCGATCGGCCGGCACAGGTAGGGCGTTGCCATCGTGTTGTCGACGACCAGCGGGATATTGTGCTTGCGCGCGATCTCCGAGATTGCCGCGATGTCGGTGACCACGCCGCCGGGGTTGGCCAGGCTTTCGATGAAGATCGCGCGGGTCTTGTCGTTGATCAGCGCATCAAAGCTCGCGGGATCGGTGGCGTCGGCCCACTGGACCTCCCAGCCGAAGCTCTTGAACGAATGGTTCAGCTGGTTGATCGACCCGCCATAGAGCTTGTTGCCGGCAACGATGTTGTCCCCCGGTGTCATCATCGCATGGAAGGTGAGGAGTTGGGCCGAGTGGCCGGACGCGGTCGCAAGTGCTGCCGTGCCGCCTTCAAGAGCCGCCACGCGCTCTTCCAGCACCGCCGTCGTCGGGTTGGTGATGCGGGTGTAGATGTTGCCGAAGGCCTGGAGGCCGAACAGCGAGGCGGCATGGTCGACGTCATCGAACACGAAAGAGGTCGTCTGGTAGATCGGCGTCACCCGCGCGCCCGTGGAGGGGTCGGGCTGCGCACCCGCGTGAATGGCGAGCGTCGAGAAACCGGGAATGCGGTCGGACATGAAATTCTCCTCAAACGACAATGTCGGAAAGCCGGCGGCATACTGGCGCAAGGGGTGGGGCGCGTCAAAGCAAAGCGCGTTCGTTTTCCTCAGTGGGATTAGGATCAGATACTTTCGTCGCCGCGCATTTTATGCCGATGAAGCGGACATCCGGACAAGCGCGTCCGGTGTCAGATAATCTCGTCCTCGTCGAACAGCGGATCGCGGCCGACTTCCTCGTTCAGACTGGCAAGCGCCGGCTCCGCATCGCCCGATTCCACGCTCATGACATGGAAAAGCGCATCGCCCTCGTTGACCACCGGCAGATTGGTCCGGCCGATGATCAATCCGTTCGACGTGGCGGCCACCGGACGGTCCCTCTCTCCGAAAGGATCGGAGACGATGCCGAGGACGTCTCCCTCCTGAACGCTGTCGCCGATCGTCTTGAAGGCGCGCAACAGACCGCCGGCGGGGGCCCGCAGCCAGGTGCTTGAACCGCCGCGCAGGGAGCGATGCTTGGGGCGCGTCACCCCCTTGGGGCCGACCATGCCGAGCCGTCGCATGACGCGCAGGATGCCGCTCACTCCGACCCGGGTCGCGAATTCGTCGAAGCGCAGGCCCTCGCCGGCCTCATAGAGCAAAATGTCCACATCGTGCTTTTGCGCGGCCTGGCGCAGCGAACCGTCTCGCAGCGACGAGACCAGCATCACCGGCGCACCGAAGGCTTCTGCCAGCTCCAGTGTTTCCGGACGCGACGGCGAGACGCGGATCTGCGGCAGATTGGTGCGGTGGATGGCGGCGGAATGCAGGTCAATCCCGACATCTGACCGCTCCACGACCTCCGACATGAAAAGCTGGGCCAGGCGCGCGGCCAGCGATCCGCGCGCGCTTCCCGGAAAGCTCCGGTTGAGATCGCGCCGGTCAGGCAGGTAGCGGGAATGGCTGTGAAACCCGAAGGTGTTGACGATTGGAATGACGAGCAGCGTCCCGCGCAGGCTGTCGAGGCTTTCGATCGACAACAGGCGACGAGCGATTTCCACGCCGATGATCTCGTCGCCATGCACCGCCGCACTGACGAAAAGCGTCGGGCCCGGTCGCGCACCGTGGACCACATGCACGGACATGGAGACCGGCGTGTGATCGGACAAGACGCTGACCGGCAAGTCGACGGTGCGCCGGGTGCCGGCCTCGACCGCGAAATCTCCGATCGTGAAGGCCGGGCGCGTTTTGCGTTTCGCGTCCGCGTTCACCCCTTGCCCTTCGTGCGTGTCTTGCCAGGCTTGGCGCTCTTCTCGATGAACTGGATGATCTTTCCGGCAACGTCGATGCCGGTGGCCTTTTCCACCCCCTCAAGTCCGGGGGAGGAATTTACCTCCATCACCACCGCGCCGTGATTGGCGCGCAGCATGTCGACACCGCAGACGTTCAGGCCCATCGTTTTCGCCGCGCGGATCG
Organism: Stappia sp. ES.058; assembly: GCF_900105595.1. GTDB lineage: Bacteria > Pseudomonadota > Alphaproteobacteria > Rhizobiales > Stappiaceae > Stappia. The sequence goes on from NZ_LT629784.1 coordinate 1,531,665, forward strand.
CGGTCTGGCGTTCCTCGGGCGAGATTCGGATGGATTGCGCGCTGCCGCCGCGGTGCAGGTTGGAGCGGAACTCGCCTTCGGCGCCGGTGCGCTTCATGGCCGCGATCACCTTGCCGTCGACGACCAGTGCACGGATGTCCGTGCCGCCGGCTTCCTTGATGAACTCCTGAACGAGGATGTTCACGCCCGCGCCGCGAAATGCCTCGATCACGGACTTCGCCGAACGGTCGGTGTCTGCCAGCACCACGCCGATGCCTTGTGTGCCTTCCAGAAGCTTGATCACCAGCGGCGCGCCGCCGGCGAGTTTCAGTACCTCTTCCGTCTGACGCGGGTCGTGGGCGAAGGTCGTGACCGGAAGGCCGATGCCGTCGCGGGCGAGCAGCTGCATGGAGCGTAGCTTGTCGCGGGAGCGGCCGATACCGACCGATTCATTGAGCGGGAACACCCCCATCATCTCGAATTGGCGCAGCACGGCCAGGCCGTAGAAGGTCACCGACGCGCCGATGCGCGGGATCACCGCATCGTATTTGGGAAGCTTCTCGCCGTTGAAATAGACTTCGGGCCGTCGCGAAGCGATATTCATGTAGCAGCGCAACGTGTTGACGATGTCGATCTCATGCCCGCGCTCCTCGGCCGCCTCGACCAGCCGGCGGTGCGAATACAGGTCCGGATTTCGGGCCATCATGACCATTCTCATTGGGTGTCTCCTGGTAAACCTGCGCGCGGAATAACGCGTCCGGTCGATGCATGCTGGCGCGGCGGACCGGCGACGAAAGATTTGCCGGGATGCACAAGCACGCTCCGGCTTCGGATCGCCGTTCGGCCGAGAATGATATCGAATTCCATGTGTTCCCGGTTGGCCAGCGACACGTCGACCTTCCAGTGGTGCTCCCCCAGAAGCAGTGTCGTGCGAATGATGTACCGGCGCTCCGGGATGCCGCTGGTGTTCTTGATGTCACGCTCGTCGATAAGCGGCGCCTCGACCGGAATGTCGCGATGCTTGTTCGAGGCGGGGACCTTGAAGCGCACCCAGGGCCGACCCTCTCGCTCGAACACGTCCTGGTTCACCGCATGCAGCGCGGAGGTGCGTGCGCCCGTATCGATCTTTGCCTTGATCTCGGGAATGCCGATGTCCGGCAACGCAACCCATTCCCGCCAGCCGATGATGTCCACAGGCTTCTTGCGTCCCGCTTTCCGGTTCTCACCGGCCCGGTCGGACCGCCTTTGTCTGGAGACGACTGTCACGCGATGGATCTCACGATTCTTCTCCCGTTCGGGACCTCGCAGGATAGCGAAGTCGCAACCAAGACTGCACGGCGGTGGCGGTCTACGTCAAATCCCGTATGGGCCGCCCGTCTCCCGATACTCGAATCCCGCCGGCCGTCGATAAACCGTGAGAGGGAAAATAGCGGCAGCGATCGTTTCAGGCCTTGGTTGTCTTGCCGCCCAGCCCACGATGCTGGAAGCCGCTTTTCAGTGTCGGGCGCTTGGAGGACAGCATGCGCGAATTGACGCCGGTCCAGCCGATTTCCCCCGAAAGCCGTCCGTATTCGATCTTCGGACAGCGGTCCATCACCACCTTGACACCGGCATCCTCCGCCAGTGTTGCGGCCGCTTCATTGCGCACGGAAAGCTGCATCCAGATCACCCTGGGCAGTGGGGAAAGCGCAAGCGCTTCTGCCGTAACGCCCATTGCGGCTTCCGAATTGCGGAAGATGTCGACCATGTCGATGGGCTCGGGCACGTCGGCAAGCGTTGCGTAGACCGTCTGGCCGAGAATCTCCTTGCCCGCCTGACCCGGATTGATCGGGAACACGCGGTAACCCTTGGACAGCATGTATTTCAGCACGAAATAGGACGGACGCACGGTGTTGGCGCTGGCGCCGACCATGGCGATGGTCTTCACCCCGTTGAGGATCTCGCGAATGAAGGTGTCCGAGTAGGTGTCGTGGGTCACTGGGAGCGCTCTCACTGGCTGGAAGGAGGGGAACGCTATTGGCCGGTCCACACGGGTTCGCGCTTTTCGATGAAGGCGCCGATGCCTTCCTCCGCGTCGCGCGCCATCATGTTGTCGACCATGACATGCGCGCAATGGCGATAGGCCTCGTCAAGCGGCATTTCCGCCTGCCGGTAGAAGGCTTCCTTGCCGATCTTCAGCGTCAGCGGGGACTTGGCGGCGATGGTGCCCGCATATTTCGCGACCACCTGCTCCAGATAGGCCTGCGGCACCACCCGGTTGACCAGCCCGAACTCGCGCGCCGTGCTGGCGTCGATGATCTCGCCGGTCAGCAGCATCTCCATCGCCTGCTTGCGCGAGACATTGCGCGACAAGGCCACCATCGGCGTGGAGCAGAACAGCCCGATGTTGACGCCGGGCGTGCAGAAGCGCGCATCCTCGCTGGAAATCGCCAGATCGCAGGAGGCGACGAGCTGCAATCCGGCGGCGGTCGCCATGCCCTCGACTTGCGCGACCACCGGCCTGGGGTGGGTGACGATGGTCTGCATCAGGTGCGAACAGCGGGTCATCACATCGGAATAATAGGCCCGGCCGCGATCCTCGTGCTGGCGCGCCGCCGTCATTTCCTTGAGGTCATGCCCGGCACAGAAGACATTGCCGGTGGAACGCAGCACGATGACCCGCGCGTCTTCATCGTCGCGGGCGGCGTCGAGCGCGGCCTGAAGGGCTGCCATCATCTCTTCCGATAGCGAATTCTTGCGCTCCGGCCGGTTCATGGTGAGCGTGAGAACGCCCCCCTCGCGGGTTTCAACAAGCGGCGGCGGTGTGGCGCTGTCCATGGCGGCTCTCCTGTCGAGGCGAATTGGCCCCTTTGTACCAACAAGGCGTCCGCTCAGAAAGCACGAACCGCAACGTCTTGATACTTGTCGCCTCTCGGCCCTTCCGTTAACGAGAAGGGAAGATCAATTCGGGGGAGACGGTCACTTGCAGCCAGTCATGACGATTGCGGAACTCGATGCCTTCATCGACCGCGAGTTTCCGCAGGTCCACGCCGACGGGCGGATCTACGCGATCCGGGCACTCTCGGAGGGCTGTGCGGTGATGTCGGTTTCGCCGCAGGAGAGGCACCTGCGCCCCGGCGGCACGATTTCCGGCCCGACGATGATGACGCTGGTGGATCTGGCCGCCTATGTCGTGATTCTGGCCCATATCGGCCCGGTCGCGCTTGCGGTCACGACCAACCTCAACATGAACTTCCTGCGCAAGCCCGCACCCGGCGATCTGATCGCGACATGCAAGCTCCTGAAGCTCGGCAAGCGGCTTGCCGTGGTCGAATGTGCGATCACTGGCCCCGACGGCGGCGACCCGGTCGCCCATGCGACAGCGACCTATTCGATCCCGCCGCGCTGAAGCCCCCAATTTCATGTGGTAAAATAATACCGTTTTTATAACAGATTGATTTTTATGAATAATCCATTGCCGCCGCCAAATTATGTGGATTGACAGTCTTCGCGACCGCGCGTAAACACCACCAAGACAGCATGCGGTCCCGGTTCGGGGCCGTTTTGCATGGCATTCGGGCCGGTTTCGCCGTCGCAGGCAATTCCCGGTCCACGACAAACACGGATCGCACCCATGAAGACCTACTCCGCCAAAACGGCCGAGGTCGATAAGAAGTGGATCTTGATCGACGCCGAAGGCGTTGTCGTCGGCCGTCTGGCCGCCTTCATCGCCAACACGCTGCGCGGCAAGACCAAGCCGACCTTCACGCCTCACATCGACTGCGGCGACAATGTCATCGTCATCAATGCCGACAAGGCTGTGCTGACGGGCAAGAAGCTGACGGACAAGAAGTACTACTGGCACACCGGATATCCAGGTGGCATCAAGGAGCGCACGGCGCGCGCCATCATCGAGGGCAAGCACCCCGAGCGCGTTCTTGAACAGGCCGTCAAGCGCATGATGCCGGGCGGGCCGCTGAGCCGCACCCAGCTCAAGAACCTCCGGGTCTACGCCGGTTCCACTCATCCGCATGAGGCACAGTCGCCGGTTCCGGTCGACTTCAAGTCCGTGAATGCGAAGAACGACGGGAAGAGGGCGTAATCATGGCTGAGCTTCAGTCCCTCGAAGACCTGGGCGGCGCCATCGGCACCGTCGAGGCGGAAGCCCCGGTGCATGTCAAAAAGGTTGACTCACTGGGCCGCGCCTATGCCACCGGCAAGCGCAAGGACGCCATCGCGCGCGTCTGGATCAAGCCGGGCACCGGCAAGATCATCATCAACAAGAAGGACTTCTCGGAGTACTTCGCGCGTCCGGTGCTGCAGATGATCCTGCGCCAGCCGATCATGCTCGTTGATCGCGATGGCCAGTACGACGTGATCGCCACGGTCGCCGGCGGCGGTCTGTCCGGCCAGGCCGGTGCGGTTCGTCACGGCATCTCCAAGGCGCTGACCTACTATGAGCCGGAGCTTCGCGGCCTGCTCAAGAAGGAAGGCTTCCTGACCCGCGACAGCCGTGTCGTGGAGCGCAAGAAGTACGGCCGCCGCAAGGCTCGCCGGAGCTTCCAGTTCTCCAAGCGCTGATCTTTCAGGCTCGCTTGTTGCAAGTTCGAACGGCCCGCCACTGGCGGGTCGTTTTCGTTTGGGCGCGGCCTTCAGCCCTTGCGCGCCGACAGCAGGATGCTGGTTTCCGAACTCGCGATGCCATCCAGCATCCGCACCGTCGTCAACAACCGGTCGAAGGCTTCCAGCGTATCCGTTTCCAGTTCGGCCACGACATCCCAGCGGCCGTTGGTCGAGTGCAGCCCGCGCACTTCGGGGAACCCGTGCAGCCGGCGGATGATCGCATCGGTGCGATGCCCCTCGACCTCGATCATCATGATCGCGCGCACACGCCCGCCAGCCTCCGCGCTGCGCAGGCGCACGGTAAATCCCTGAATGACGCCACCGTCGACAAGCCGGTCGATCCGCGCCTTCACCGTGGCGCGCGAAACGCCGAGATCGGCGGCCAGCGAGGCCACGGGCAGGCGGGCATCGTGCCGCAGCAGCGCGATCAATCGTCGGTCAAGATCATCCATACCCGTCACTTTGCGAAGATATGTCTTCCACATTGTTCAATTTTGCCTTCGAAAGTGACAATAAATCGACTTTCCGTCAACATCCCGAACGCGCACCCTCAGCCTCGGTTGCCCTTCGCGCGGGAAGCACCTGAGAATGATGGTGCTTGGTCGCGACGAACGGAAAGGTGTGTCGATGCTCAATGAACCAAAACGACCGATTTCCCTGCTTGGGGTTCCGCTCGAGGCGGGGACGGGCCGCCGCGGCGCGGCCATGGGGCCGGCAGCCCTGCGTGTCGCGGATCTGGAAGGGCGTCTTGCGGCGCTCGGATGGCGGGTCGAGGACCTCGGCGATATGGCACCGCTTTCTCCCGCGTCGATCGAGCCGCTGCGTTTCGAAGGCGCGGCGCATGTGCCGGAAACCGTTGCGGCCTGGGTGCGGCCCTTGTGCCAGCGGGCCTATGAAATATCCGCCGCCGGCAATCTGCCGATCTTCCTCGGCGGCGATCATTCGCTGTCGATGGGGTCGGTCAGCGGCGTCGCAAGACACTGGCAGGAGCGGGGCCGCCCGCTGTTCGTGCTGTGGTTAGATGCCCACGCCGATTTCAACACGCCCGAGACCTCGCCCTCCGGCAACATGCACGGCATGTCACTGGCGCTCGCGGCCGGCGAGGCGACGCTTGCTCCGGTCCTGGGCGACACGCCCAGCGCCACCGTGGCGCCGGAGCGCATGTGCGTCTTCGGTGCAAGGTCAATCGATCCGGGCGAGCGCCGCCTGCTGCGCGAGCGTGGCGTCACCGTCTGCGACATGCGCCAGATCGACGAGAACGGCGTGTCTATCCTGATGCGTGAATTCCTGAACAAGGTCAAAGCGGAAAACGGCGTTCTTCATGTATCGCTGGATGTGGATTTCCTCGATCCCGACATTGCGCCGGGCGTGGGAACCACCGTTCCGGGCGGCGCCACCTATCGCGAGGCGCATCTGGTGATGGAGCTGCTCGAGGATGCCGGCGTCACCGTGTCGCTCGATGTGGTGGAACTGAACCCCTTCCTTGACGAGCGCGGCCGCAGCGCGATCGCGCTTGCCGAACTGGTGGCGAGCCTGTTTGGCCAGGATGTCATGGACAGACCCACGCAGGCCTTTGCCTGAGACCTACGCGCCTGCGCCCCAGCAGGCATTTGCATACGACAGATTATCCCGGGAGAAACCGATGAGCCGCATGCCGGAAGACTATATCGCCGCCGAACATCTTCTCGGGGCGCACAACTACAAGCCCATCGACGTGGTGCTGTCGCGAGGCGAGGGCGTCTGGCTCTACGATGTCGACGGCAACCGCTATCTCGATTGCCTTGCAGCCTATTCCGCCGTCAACCAGGGGCACTGCCATCCTGTGATCCGCGACGCGATGGTCGAGCAGGCTTCGAAGCTGACGCTGACCTCGCGCGCCTTTCGCAACGACCAGCTCGCGCCGCTCTACGAGGATCTCGCCCGCCTCACCGGCGCGCACAAGATCCTGCCGATGAACTCCGGCGCGGAAGCGGTGGAAAGCGCGGTCAAGGCGGTGCGCAAATGGGGGTATGAGGTCAAGGGCGTGCCGGAGAACAAGGCCGAGATCATCGTCTGCGACAACAATTTTCACGGGCGCACACTGGGCATCGTCGGCTTTTCGACGGATCCGGCCGCGCGCACCGGCTTCGGACCGTTCGCGCCCGGCTTTCGCGTCGTGCCGTTTGGCGATGCCGCGGCTTTTGAGGCGGCGATCACGCCGAACACGGTCGGTTTTCTGGTGGAGCCGATCCAGGGCGAGGCCGGTATTCTGATCCCGCCGGCCGGATACTTCACGAGGGTTCGCGAACTCTGCACCGACACCAACGTGACGCTCATTCTGGATGAGATCCAGACCGGCCTTGGCCGCACCGGCAAGCTTCTGGCGGAAGAGCATGAAGGTATCGAGGCAGATGTCACGCTGGTCGGCAAGGCCCTGTCGGGGGGCTTTTATCCCGTCTCCGCCGTGCTCTCCAACAGTGAGGTTCTTGGCGTGCTCCAGCCCGGCGAGCACGGCTCGACCTTTGGCGGAAATCCGCTGGCCTGTGCGGTGGCGCGCGCAGCACTCAAGGTGCTGGTCGAGGAAGGCATGATCGAGAACGCGGCGGAGACCGGCGCCTATTTCATGGAAGGTCTCTCGCGCATTCGCTCCAATGCGATTCGCGAAGTGCGCGGGCGCGGTCTCATGCTGGCGGTGGAACTCCATCCGGACGCCGGCGGCGCACGCGCCTATTGCGAGGCGCTGCGCGGCGAGGGGATCCTTGCCAAGGACACGCATGACCACACGATCCGCATTGCGCCGCCCCTGGTTCTGACCCGTGACGATGTCGACTGGGCGCTGGAACGCTTCGACAAGGTGCTGACCCGAACGCGGTAAAGCACAGCCTCAGGACTTGCACCGCGCAATCCAGCGCCCTAAGCACTGGGGTGGCGAAAGGGAGTTCTTGAACCGCGATGCTTGATGTCCTGCTGGAGTTTCTGCCCTTCTATGCGGGTGCTTATGGCATCAACGTCGCGCTGTATTTCGCGACCGGGGCCGTGCTTGTCGCAATCCAGAACCGGCATCCCGAGCGGCGGATCCAGCAAAATCGCCGTGGCGAAAAACGCATGTGGACGGAAATTCGCCAAAGCGTGCTGTCGCTGACGGTGACGGCCGGGTGCCTCGCCGGTGGCGTCTTCGCGTCGGTGAAGGGATGGACCTTCGTCGAGCCGTTGCCGCTGACATGGTGGTCGGCAATCCTGATGTTCGCCGTCTCGGTCGTCGCCTTCGATGCCTGGTTCTACTGGGGGCATCGCCTGATGCACACGAGATGGCTCTACCGGTTTCACGCCGAGCATCACCGCTCGGTAGCGCCGACGGTGTGGAGCACCTACAGCGACAGTCTCGTCGATGCCTTCGTCATGCAGAGCTATTATCTGTGGGCGGTGTTCATCCTGCCGATCCCGGTCGAGGTCCTGATCGTGCATCGGCTGGTCGATCACTTCAACGGAACAATCGGGCATTCGGGGTTCGAGTTCTATGCCTCGCCGCTTGTGCGCCGGCCATCGCCAATGGTCTGCGTGACCTTCCACGATCAGCACCACGCCCATTTTCGCTACAATTTCGCGAATTTCTTTTCCGTCTGGGATCGGCTGTGCGGAACGATCGATCCCCGCTACGACACGGATGTACTCCGGATGGAAGGTCCCGAGACGACCTCGGGCGAGCGTTTCCCGAAGGAGGGATGATCCCGGATCCAGCCTGGAGCCCGTCTGCCGTCGCGGCTACGAGCCCGTCTTGCTGTTCAGGTCATGGTTCGCCTGGTTGTCGTTTTCAGGCACGATAGTCCAGGACCGATAGACCGGGTGGGCATCGCGCATCCGGTCGTACAGTCGCGCCATGCCCTTCAGGAACGCAAGCTTGCCAGCATAGGTGAGAAACGTGCCGACGATCACCGCCGGAACATGCAGCATGACCGCGCCCCACATGCCGATGAAGAAACCGGCGCCTGTAACCAGCGACAGGATCACGGCCTGACGATTGTCGGCCGTGGGGATCGGTACGACGCCCCGGTTGAGCCACACCCGTTCGCCGAATGTTGCGCGCGCGTGCCAGCTGTCGAGCCGTCTGGGGGGCGGAAAAATCCTGGGATTGAGCCAAAGCCACACGCAAACGGCAGCGACGAGACCGCTCGCGACGGGCCAGCCGTACCGGCCGTGCGACCAGACCGCCAGAAACAGGAACGGGAGTGTCGCGAACCGGGTCCAGACGCTCCAGCCGCTGGCGTGGCGTTGCCAGACGTCGGAATCCATACCAAGCAGTCGCAACCGACCGGCGTTCATTGGCCGATAGGCCGTGTGACCCGGTCCGGTTTGCCGTCTCGGCTCCGATGGGATCGGTTTGGGGGTCGTCGGTTTTGGCATAGGCTGCTCTGGTGCTGACCTGGTTCGGATCTCCTGACCGCGGTGCGGAAGATGATGGCCCGACGGACGCAGAAGTCTAGCGCATGGTGACGGTAAACGCCATGCAAAGTCGATTGCATCCCGCGCCAAACGCAGCGTCAGGATGACGCCTTTACATAACTTCCTGGCGCATCTTCCAGCAATTTCATGCGGTTGGCGCCGGGCTTGCGCGCCTTTGCCGTCTTATCGTCATGTGAGCGAATCCAGGCATCCCAGTGCGGCCACCAGGACCCGGGATGTTCCTGGGCCTTGGACAGCCATTTTTCATAATCCCCCTTTGGGGTGGGGCCGGTCCAGAACTGGTATTTGTTTCGTGACGGGGGGTTCACGACGCCGGCGATATGCCCGGAGCCCGACAGCACGAAATCGACGGGTCCGCCGAAGAATTGCGATCCGAGGAACACGGATTCCGCCGGCGCGATGTGATCCTCGCGCGTTGCCAGATTGTAGATCGGGATCTTGACATCGCCGAGATCGAGGCGTTTCCCGGCGATCTCCATCGTGCCCCTGGAGAGGCGGTTTTCCAGATAGCAGCTGCGCAGGTAAAAGGAGTGGTTAGCGGCCGGCATGCGAGTGGAATCGGAGTTCCAGTAGAGGAGGTCGAACGGGAAGGGTTCCTTTCCCTTCAGGTAGTTGTTGACCACATAGGGCCAGATCAGGTCATTGGAGCGCAGCAGGTTGAACGCGGAGGCCATTTTCGAACCGTCGAGATAGCCCTTTTCACCCATGCGCTTTTCCAGCGCCTCGATCTGCTCCTCGTCGACGAAGACCTGCAGATCGCCCGCATGGGTGAAATCGACCTGCGTCGTGAAGAAGGTGGCGGACGCGATCCGCGTGTCTTCGACAGCCGCCATGTAAGCGAGCGTTACGCCCAGAAGCGTTCCTCCGACGCAGTAGCCGATGGCGTTCACCTCTTCCTGACGCGTGGCGCGCTTGATGACGTCCAGCGTTTCCAGGATGCCTTCGCGCATATAGTGCTCGAAGCTCTTTTTCGCCTGATGTTCATCGGGGTTGATCCAGGAAATCACGAAAACGGTGTGCCCCTGGTTTACCGCCCACTGGATGAATGACTTCTCCGGATTGAGGTCGAGGATGTAGAACTTGTTGATCCACGGCGGCACGATCATCAGCGGACGCTTCAAAACGGTCTCTGTGGTCGGCGTATATTGGATCACCTGGCGCACGTCGTTTTGGGCGATCACCTTGCCCGGCGTGATGCCGAGGTTCTTGCCAACCTTGAACTTGGTCGGATCGGACTGGCGAATCTTCAGGTCTCCCTTGCCGGCCTCGATGTCCTCCGCCAGCAGCTTCATGCCGCGCACGAGGTTTTCCCCGTTAGATTCAAGCGTTTCGCGCAGGAGTTCCGGGTTCGTCAGAACGAAATTCGACGGCGACAGCGCGTTGGCGATCTGCTTGACGTAAAAATCCGCCTTGTGCCGGGTGTGCTCGTCGAGGTCTCCCGCATCGACCACCATCTGCTCCGCCCACTGCGATGTGATCAGGTAGATCTGTTTGACGAAGTCGAAGAACTGGTTTTCACTCCATTCGGGGTCACCGAACCGCTTGTCGCGCGGATCCGCGGAGATGGCCGGCGTCGACGCTTCGCCCATCATGCGCTTCAGGGACGAATTCCAGAGATCGATATACTTCGTCCAGAGGCGCCCCTGGGCTTCCATGGCGCGTTGCGGGTCGGACATCCAGTATTCGCTGACTTGCCCCAGGGTCTTGAAGATAACGGTCAGTTCGTCCGTCATCTCGGGCTTTATCTCGCCCTTTTCGCGCGGTTCCACATAGGCGGCCATCGCCTTGCCGGCGTTTTCCACGATGCGGGCGAGATTTTGGGCGAAGGCTTCAGGATTGTTGACGATATAGTGAAGAAGAGGATTCTTGTGGTCGTCCGTCATCCTGATTGCGCCCTCCGCGTGATCGATCCGGGCAAAGTCACGTCGCGCGCCGCCCGGTGGGTGATTTGGTTGCTGTCCCGCCTGCCGGCATATTAGCGCCCTGTGACGCGCTGCTGACAAGTTGGACAAAGCGCTTACAATGTCGTAGACGCCGCAGCGGTTGCAAGCTGATCGCTTGCGGTTTTATCAGGACGGAGCCGATTTGTCGCGAGTGCGCTTGAACAGAGTTGGCCTGGTAATCGTTGTCGCCGGTTTTCTCGGCGGCTGCGCCTATGCGCCGTCGGGCACCTTGTTCGAGGCGCTGGACGGCGGTGATCCCTATGCGTCGCCTGGAACGGCAAGCTCGCCGATGCCGGACGACGGGCTGTCAGCAAACGCCGCCGTTACCGTTGCGGATGACCGGGCGTACCGCGGCGCGCCGGCGCAACAGTCATTGCAATCCGCTGGCTCATCGGCAGAAGCCGCGTCCGTGGGCGTTCTGAGCGGTGCGCCATCGGTGTCGCGCGGGTTGATGTCCTACGAGGAAGCCGAGCAAAAGCGTTTGCGCATGCAGGAGCTTGCGCGTTCACGCGGAACCACTGTGTCGCCGCGGGCGACGACGTCTCTGGAAAAGCTGAAACGGCTCCGGGCCGAACATGCCGACAGGGCCATTCGCGATATCGAGGGGCCTGCGGACGAGTGACATCGCCCGTCCACGAGTTTGCCGATGCGCGCGCCGTGCCGGCCTGATAAAACCCCGGGACGCTGACCGCGCGGGCAAGGATCGGACTATGGAAGAATTTTATCAGACACGGCGCCTGCCACCCTATGTGTTCGAACAGGTGAACCGGCTCAAGGCCAAGGCGCGCGCCGGCGGTGCGGATATCATCGATCTCGGCATGGGCAATCCGGATCTACCAACGCCGAAGCACATTGTCGACAAGCTTACCGAGACGGTGCAGAACCCCAAGACGCACCGCTATTCCTCGTCCAAGGGGATCCCCGGCCTTCGCCGCGCGCAGGCCGCCTATTACGAACGCCGGTTTGGCGTGAAGCTGAACCCGGAAACCCAGGTCGTCGCCACGCTCGGCTCCAAGGAAGGCTTCGCCAACATGGCGCAGGCGATCTCCGCGCCGGGTGACGTCGTTCTGGTTCCCAATCCGAGCTACCCGATCCATGCCTTCGGCTTCCTGATGGCGGGCGCGGTGCTCAGAGCGATTCCCTCAGAGCCGGGCCCGGAGGTGTTTCACGCGCTGGAACGTGCGCTGGTTCACTCCGTGCCCAAGCCCATCGCCATGATCCTCTGCTATCCGGCGAATCCGACTGCTTCGGTCGCGGATATCGAGTTTTACCGGGATGTGGTGGCCTTCGCGAAGAAGCACGACATCTTCGTCCTCTCCGACCTTGCGTACTCGGAGATCTATTTCGGCGAAACGCCGCCGCCGTCCATTCTGGAAGTGCCGGGCGCGAATGATGTCGCCGTGGAATTCACCTCACTGTCGAAGACCTACTCGATGCCGGGCTGGCGCATGGGCTTTGCGGTCGGCAACGAACGGCTGATTTCGGCGCTTGCGCGGGTGAAGTCCTATCTCGACTACGGCGCCTTCACGCCGATCCAGGTGGCGGCCACGGCCGCGCTCAACGGACCGGACGATTGCATCGTCGAGGCGCGGGCGATTTACAGGAAACGCCGCGACACGCTGGTGGAAGCCTTCGGGCGCGCCGGCTGGGAAATTCCCGCGCCGGAAGCGAGCATGTTCGCCTGGGCGCCGATACCGGAAAAATTCCGCCATCTCGGTTCGGTGGAATTCGCCAAGCTTTTGATAGAGCATGCCGACGTTGCCGTTGCGCCCGGGCTTGGTTTCGGCGAATACGGCGACGGTCATGTGCGCATCGCACTGGTGGAAAACGAGCAACGCATTCGCCAGGCGGCCCGGGGGCTGCGGCGCTTCCTTGAAACCGCAGACAAAACGTTGCACAACGTGATCCCCATCGAGGTATCGGGGTAGGCGCGGCGCGTTCGTCGCCTTCGCCTCACGGCTCACAAACGGATTGCGGATTTATGACCACTGAACTGCGCGTCGGCGTCGCGGGCTTGGGGACGGTTGGCGCCTCCCTGTTGCACCTTCTGGAAACCAGATCGTCGGCATTGGCCGCGCGCTGCGGCCGCCCCGTGCGCGTCAGCGCGGTAAGCGCGCGTGATCGCACGCGCGATCGTGGCGCGGATCTGTCCGCCATGGCGTGGTTCGATGATCCGGTGGCGCTGGCGACGTCTTCCGACATCGATGTTTTCGTGGAACTGATCGGCGGCGACAGCGGCCCGGCGGAAGACAGCGTGCGCGCAGCCCTTGCCGCCGGCAAGTCGGTGGTCACCGCCAACAAAGCGCTTCTCGCCAAGCACGGCGTGGCGCTTGCCCGGCTTGCGGAAGACAACAAGGTCAGCCTGTCCTACGAGGCGGCGGTGGCCGGTGGCATTCCGGTGATCAAGACGATGCGCGAGTCCCTCGCCGGAAACGAGATCGAGCGCGTTTATGGCATTCTGAACGGCACCTGCAACTACATCCTGACCCGCATGGAGCAGGACGGTCTGGACTTTTCCGACTGTCTGGCCGATGCTCAGCGTCTGGGCTATGCGGAGGCCGACCCGACCTTTGACATCGAGGGCAACGACACAGCCCACAAGCTGGCGATCCTGACATCGCTGGCCTTCGGGTCGCAGATCAACAGCGAGAAGATCTATCTGGAGGGCATCTCCTCCATCACCCGCGCCGATATCGAGGCGGCGAGCGAGCTTGGCTATCGCATCAAGCTTCTCGGCGTCGCCCAGCGCACCGACAGCGGCATCGAGCAACGCGTGCACCCCACGATGGTGCCCAAGGCCTCGGCCATCGCGCGCATCGACGGGGTGCTGAATGCAATCGCGATCGACGGCGATGCCGTCGGCGAGGTGGTGCTTGTGGGACCTGGAGCCGGCGGCAGCGCAACGGCCTCCGCCGTTCTCGGCGACATCGTCGACGTGGCGCGCGGGCTGTCCGTGCCAACGCTCGGCATGCCGGCACATGAACTCGCCCCCTATCAGGCGGCGCGGATGCGCATGCACGAGGGTGGTTACTACATTCGCCTGGCGGTCTACGACCGATCCGGCGCCTTCGCGGAAATCGCGCAGATCATGGCGGACGAGGGCATTTCGCTTGAATCCATCGTGCAGCGCGACCGCACCCGCATCCACGCCGAGGCGGAGACGCATGGCGATGCGCCGCAGCCGGTCATTCTGACAACCTATGAAACCACGGAAGCCGCCGTGAAACGGGCGCTGGGGACAATCACCGCGAGGAATGTGGTGGCGGGTACGCCTCAGATGATCCGCATCGAAAAGCTCCGTTGACCCCTTGTTGACCCCGATTTGAGGAAATCCGATGTCCACCTCCGACGCCGCGCATAGCGAAGTTCTCGATCGCATCCTGACCCTGGAACTGGCCCGCGTGACGGAACGCGCCGCCGTTGCCGCCGCGCGCCTGCGCGGACGCGGCGACGAAATGTCCGCCGACCAGGCCGCCGTCGATGCCATGCGCCGCGAACTCAACTGTCTGCCGATCGACGGAACGGTGGTCATCGGCGAAGGCGAGCGCGACGAGGCGCCGATGCTTTACATCGGCGAGACGGTCGGAACCGGGCAGGGGCCGGCGGTGGACATTGCGCTCGATCCGCTTGAGGGCACCACGATCTGCGCCAAGAACCTGCCCAACTCGCTTGCCGTGATTGCGCTCGCGCCCAAGGGCGGGCTCTTGAACGCGCCGGACAGCTACATGGACAAGATAGCCATCGGCCCGGGATACCCCTCCGGCGTTGTCGATCTCGACGCGCCGGTGGCGGAAAACATCCAGGCGCTGGCCAAGGCCAAGGGTGTGCCGGTTGGCGAGATCACCGCATGCGTGCTCGACCGCCCGCGCCACGCGCGCCTGATTGAGAACCTGCGTGCCACCGGCGTCTCGGTTCGCCTGATCGGCGACGGCGACGTCGCCGGCATCATTCATGCGACCGATCCGGACGAGACCGGCATCGACATCTACATGGGCATTGGCGGCGCGCCGGAAGGCGTGCTTGCCGCGGCCGCTCTGCGCTGCATCGGCGGCCAGATGCAGGGCCGGCTGGTGATCACCCGCGACGAGCAGGTGGACCGCGCCTACAAGATGGGCATCACCGACATCAAGCGCAAATACACGATGGAAGAGATGGCGACGGGCGACGTGCTCTTTGCAGCGACTGGCGTGACCGACGGCAATTTCCTGCAAGGCGTGCGCTTTGGCCGGGATGCGGTCACAACACATACCGTCGTGATGCGCTCCACCACCGGCACCGTGCGCTATATCAAGGCGCGTCACACGCAGGTCGAGAAATTCCACCTGGATTGAGGCGTATCGCGCCCAAGCCGCAGGACGGACGCCGCGCATGAGTACCCAGTTCCCAAGCGACCGCGAAACGCGCCGGCAGGTTCTGGGGGTCGGGCACTCGGCCGGCGACCGCGTCTGGCGCGAGCGGCTGACCGCCCAGCAGAACGCCACGGCGCTCGCCATTGCGCAGCGCAGCGGCATTCCGGAGATCGTCGCCCGGGTGCTGGCCGCCCGGGACGTGACGATCGACGGCGCCGACGCTTTTCTCGATCCGACGATCAAGGCGCTGATGCCCGACCCGGCCGTCCTGCGGGACCTGGAAGCGGCGGCGGCAAGGGTCGCCGATGCTGTTCAGTCCGGCGATACGATCGCGATCTTCGGTGACTACGACGTTGACGGTGCGACATCCTCCGCGCTGCTGAGCCGGTATCTCTCCGCGCTCGGTATCCGCAATCGCATCCACATTCCCGACCGCATCATTGAAGGCTATGGACCGAACGGCCCCGCGATCCGCATGCTGCGGAAGGAGGGCGCCGGGCTTCTCGTCTGTGTCGATTGCGGCAGCACCTCCTTCGAGGCGTTCGAGGATGCCCGAAGCGTCGGACTGGATGTCGTGGTCCTCGATCACCATCAGGTCGGCGAAGAGCTTCCCCCGACCGTCGCGCTGGTCAATCCCAACCGCCAGGACGATCTCTCCGGCCTCGGCCATCTCGCGGCCGTCGGTGTCACGTTTCTCTTCGTGGTGGGGCTTAATCGCGAGTTGCGCCGCAGGGGGATGTTTCGCGCGCAACGCGAGCCCGATCTCCTTGCGTTGCTCGATCTTGCCGCGGTTGGCACGGTCTGCGACGTGGTTCCGCTGAAGGGCCTGAACCGAGCCTTCGTGCGCAAGGGCATTCTGGCACTTCATTCCCGCGCCAATGTCGGGCTTGCGGCGCTGTGCGATGTTGCGCGGGTGCATGGTCCGCCATCTCCCTATCATCTCGGCTTCCTGGTCGGGCCGCGCATTAATGCGGGCGGGCGCATTGGCGATGCCGCCCTTGGCGCACGCCTGTTGACCACGCACGACATGGACGAGGCGCGAGGTATTGCCGAAACGCTCGACCGGTTGAACGGAGAGCGGCAGGCGCTGGAAGCCATCATGCTGGAGGAGGGCGATGCCCAGGCGCTTGTCTCCGTCGAAGCGAGCGACCCGAGTGTTCTCTTGACCGGGTCCGACGGCTGGCACCCCGGTGTCGTCGGCCTGGTCGCCTCGCGGCTGAAGGACCGCTATCGCCGTCCCGTCTTCGCGATCGCCTATGACGTCGACGGCAAGGGTACCGGGTCGGGGCGCTCCATCCCCGGCGTCGATCTCGGTGCCGCGGTGCGCAAGGCGGTCGACGAGGGCATACTGGAAAAGGGGGGCGGACATGCCATGGCGGCCGGCCTGACCGTGCGGCGCGAGCGGCTCGCAGACCTTTCCGACTTTCTCGATGACGCGTTGGCGGCACAGGTCGGGGTCGCGCGTTCGGAAAACGAACTCAAGATCGACGGCGCTCTGACCGCGTCTGCCGCAAGCACAGCTCTCGTCCACTCCCTGGAGCAGGCGGGCCCCTTCGGCGCAGGGCATCCGGAACCGGTGTTCGCGCTGCCGAGCCACCGCGTGTCTTATGCCGATACGGTGGGCAAGGGCCATGTGCGGTTGACGCTTGCCGACGGCGGTGGCGGCAGCCTGAAGGCGATCGCCTTCAAGGCGGCGGACACGCCGCTTGGAAAGCTGCTCCTGGAGCGGCGCGGCGATCCTTTCCATGTCGCCGGCTGTCTTTCCCTCGACACCTGGCAGGGGCGGGAACGGGTTCAATTTCGCGTTCTCGACGCTGCCGATCCGCGCCAGAGCCGGATGTAGGACATTGGGTCTCCGTCCGCCGGCAACTTTTGCCGCCTATTAACACAACGGAAAGGCTGTCCCCATATCCTGAATATGGATGGTGAATGTGGGATGGAATCATGTCTCCGAGGATGCAATTGCGTCGGTTGATGTCGGATGTCGACCAGGCGGCGGACAATGCGGACCACGCCTTGCAGACGCTGCGGTCGCGCGGTGTTGTCGGTGTCCTGCCTGAAAGGGATCCTGCGGTTACGCCGTTGCGGTCCGGGCTGTTTCTTGCCTCCATGCTGATGGCCGCGAAGGTGCTGTTTTCCCAGGATTGAAGCGTCTGGACCATGCGCGACGGCAATTCGACGCGACGGCTCGATTGTGCGCGGGACGTGCTTGAATTTGGCCGGCAATCCGGTCAGCATCGCCTCCATGAAAATGAAGTCCTTTCGCCTTGCGCTTTGCGCCTACAATCTTTGCTCCGGCGGCGCATCCCGCGATGCTTTTCTCGCTGGCATCGACGCGCGCATGGCCCGCGCAAAAACGGACGGCGCCCGTCTTCTCGTCCTGCCCGAATATCTGAGCGAGGCATTTCTTGCCTGGAAGCCGGACGGTCTTTTGCCGACGCAGGAACTCGGCTGGATGGCGGCGGAGGCGCGCGCACTCCTGCCGCACCTGAACGACCTGGTCGCGAAACACGATATTTCCCTGTTGGCCGGTTCGATGCCCTGGCCCGCGCCGGATGGCGCGGACGGCCACGTGAACCGGGCATTCGCATTGCTGGCGGATGGTCGTGAGATTGTTCACGACAAGCTTGCGCTGACCCCCTTTGAAATGGATCCCGAGACCTGGTTGTTGACGCCCGGCGCGCAGGTGCCGCTGTTCGAGGGCGTGCGCATGGCGATGCTGATCTGCCTCGATATCGAGATGCCTGCGCTCTCCTGCCTGATCGCGCGGGATGCGCCAGATGTGCTGCTGGTGCCGTCGATGACCTCAAGCCTTGCCGGGTATCATCGCGTGTTTGGGTGCGCGAAGGCGCGCGCGGTGGAACTGATGGGCGCGGTTGCCGTGTGTGGCGTCGTGGGCGCCGCTCCCGGCACGACGCAAAACGACACCAATGTCTCAGGTGCCGCGCTCTATCTGCCGTGCGAACCGAGCCTCGGCTACACCGGGATCGGCGGTGAGCTTCAGCCGGTCGACGGCATGGCCGGAGACGAGCCGTTTCTGGTTGTCGATGTGCCGGTCGGGGAAATCCGCAACCTGCGCGCTGGCGGGGCGGAGGTCTGGCCGGGCGCCTGGAGTGCGGCCGGCGTATCACTCCGGAATGCGCGAAAGGATGCGCGATGACCACCGCGGGGTGGGCGCCTTGCCGGCCGAAGGCCATGCCGCTTGTGCTGGCGGGACTGTCCGGCCTGATCGGTGTGGGGATGTCGGCGGCGGCCACGCATTCTCCGGCTGCCGCGCTGCTCGATCCGGCCGCCCGGATGCTTCTCGCCCATGCGTCCCTGTTCCTGTTTCTCAGCCTTGCCGGAGATTTGTCTCCCCGCGTCGCAGGTACGGCGATCTGCTGGATCGCGGCTGTCGGTCTGGCGTTGTTTTGCGGCGATTTGAGTGCGCGCGCCGTCTTCGGGACGCGCCTTTTCGCATTCGCGGCACCGCTTGGCGGCAGCCTGCTGATTCTGGCCTGGGCGGGGCTCGCCTTTGCCGGTGTTGCCGCGCTGGTGCAGCGCAACAGGTGAGAGCGCATGGAACCGTTTTGCCCGCGACGCATTGTGCCGTCCCGATGTCGGTTTTGCACAAGCGCCAACGCTCATGGAGCGGCACAAATCAGGGACGATGTGCGAAGGGGCATGCCTTTCGCACCACCAAACCGAGGTTCGCATGACTCGTTTCTCGTTCTGGGAACTGGCCCGCAAGGCGGTGAACGCCCATCAGGACTGGGGCCACCAGTGGCGCAAGCCCGACCCGAAGCCCGAATATGACGTGATCATCATCGGTGCCGGTGGGCATGGCCTTGCGACCGCCTATTACCTTGCCAAGGAACACGGCATCACCAATGTGGCCGTGCTGGAAAAGGGCTGGCTCGGCGGCGGCAACACCGGGCGCAACACCACCATCGTGCGCTCCAACTACCTGTGGGAGGAGAGCGAGGGTCTCTACGACCACGCGATGGACCTGTGGCAGGACCTGTCGCAGGAACTAAATTACAACATCATGTATTCCGCGCGCGGCGTGATGATGCTGGCCCATACGGTGCACGACGTTCAGGTGTTCAAGCGCCACGTCCATGCCAACCGGCTTGCCGGCGTGCAGAACGAGTGGCTGACGCCGGACGAGGCCAAGGACTATTGTCCGCCGCTCAACATTTCTAAGAACATCCGCTATCCGGTCATGGGCGCGGCCCTCCAGCGCAAGGCGGGCGTCGCCCGTCACGACGCGGTCGCCTGGGGCTATGCGCGCGGTGCGGACAAATACGGTGTCGACATCATCCAGAATTGCGCCGTGACCGGCATCCGCCGCAACGCCGATGGCTCCGTTTCGGGCGTCGAGACGTCGCGCGGCTTCATCGGCGCGAAGAAAGTCGGCGTTGTCGCCGCCGGCCACACCAGCGTGGTGATGGACATGGCCGGCGTGCGCATGCCGCTTGAATCCAACCCGCTGCAGGCGCTGGTCTCCGAGCCGGTCAAGCCGTGCTTTCCCTGCGTGGTCATGTCCAACACGGTGCACGCCTATCTGTCGCAGTCCGACAAGGGCGAACTGGTGATCGGCGCCGGCACCGACCAGTATGTCTCCTACAGTCAGACGGGCGGCCTCCAGATCACCACGCACACGGTGGATGCCATTTGCGAGCTGTTTCCGATGTTCCGCCGCATGCGCATGCTGCGAAACTGGGGCGGCATCGTTGACGTCACCCCGGATCGCTCGCCGGTTATCGGCAAGACGCCGGTTTCGGGGCTTTTCGTCAACTGCGGCTGGGGTACGGGCGGCTTCAAGGCAACACCGGGATCGGGGCATGTCTTTGCGCATACGATCGCGCGCGACGAGCCGCATCCGATCAACGCACCCTTCACGCTGGACCGGTTCCGCACCGGCCGGTTGATCGACGAGGCGGCGGCTGCCGCCGTGGCACACTGAGGCAAGTCAGATGCTGTTGATTTCCTGTCCATGGTGCGGCGTCGAACGCCCAGAGATCGAGTTCCGCTACGGCGGCGAGGCGCATATCGACCGTCCCGGTCAACCCGGCAATCTCACGGACGAGCAATGGGCCGATTTTCTCTACATGCGCAGCAACCCCAAGGGCCTGCTGGCGGAGCGCTGGCGTCACGTGCACGGCTGCGGTCGGTTCTTCAATGCTGTGCGGCATACGGTGAGCGACCGCTTCTTCGCCGTCTACAAGACAGGTGAGCCGTGCCCGGATCTCGACACGCTGCGTAAGGAGGCCGGCCTGTGACGCAAGAAAACCGCACGACCGAAGGCGGCCGCATCGACCGCGGTACGCCCGTTTCCTTCACCTTCGACGGCAAGCGCTACGCGGGCTTTGCCGGCGACACGCTGGCCTCCGCGCTGCTTGCCAACGACGTTCATCTGGTCGGACGCTCGTTCAAGTACCACCGCCCGCGCGGCATCGTCACCGCCGGATCGGAAGAGCCGAACGCGCTTGTCGGTGTGGCGCGCAGCCAGGCGAAACACGCCAGCGGTGAGGCGACGCCAAATCTGCGCGCCACGCAGGTCGAGATCCACGACGGATTGGCGGCGGAAAGCCAGAACCGCTGGCCGTCGCTTTCCTTCGACATCGGCGCGGTCAACGACAAGTTCTCGCCGCTCTTTGTCGCGGGCTTCTATTACAAGACCTTCATGTGGCCGAAGAGCTTCTGGAACAAGGTCTACGAGCCCTTCATTCGCGCCGCCGCCGGTCTCGGCAAGGCGCCGAAAAAGCCCGACACCGACACCTATGCCAACACCTATGCCCATTGCGACGTGCTGGTCGCCGGCGGCGGACCTGCGGGGCTTGCGGCGGCGCTCGGTGCGGCACGCAACGGCGCGCGCGTGATCCTGGCGGATGAACAGGCGGAGTTCGGCGGCAGCCTGTTGCATGAGGCCGGTGCCGAGATTGACGGCATGTCGGCGGCCGATTGGGTCAAGGCCGCCCTTGGCGAACTTTCCGGGAATGAGCGGGTGACGCTTCTGCCGCGCACCACGGTCTTCGGCTATTTCAACCAGAATTTCCTCGCGCTGGCCGAGCGCGTGACCGACCACCTTGCGGAACCGGATCCGTCCCTGCCGCGCGAGCGCATGTGGCAGGTTCGCGCCCGCGAAGTGGTGATCGCCAGTGGCGCCATCGAGCGTCCGCTGGTCTTCCCCGAAAATGATCGCCCCGGCGTGATGATGGCCGAGGCCGGACGGATCTACGCCAATCGCTTCGGCGTTCTTCCCGGCAGGCGAACCGCGGTCGCAACCGCCTGCGACAGCGCCTGGCGCGGGGCTTTCGACATCGCGGAAGCCGGTGGCGCCATCGCGGTGATCGCCGACCTGCGCGCCGATCCGCCGGCGGCGCTTGTCGAGCGCGCCAAGTCCCTTGGCATTCCCGTGGAGGCGGGCTGCGCGGTCACCGGCGTCATCGGAAAAACGCGCGTGAAACGGGTTCTGCTCGGCCGCATGTCGGAGGCGGGCGTTCTGTCGGCAGGCGAGGTCGAGGCCGACTGCCTGCTGATGTCGGGCGGCTGGACGCCGAATGTCAGCCTGCATTCGCAGGCGCGCGGAAAACTCGACTGGAACGCCCAGATCGGCGCCTTCCTGCCGGGCAATCCCGTTCAGGCGCAACGCTCGGCCGGAAGCTGCAAGGGGGTCGACGGCCTCGCCGAGGTGCTGGCCGACGGCGCGCGCGCAGGCGCTGCGGCCGCGAATGCCGCCGGCCACGACGGGAAAGCCCCGACATTCGCCGCAACCGGTGGCGAGGCGGGGTCCGGCTGGTGGCTTGGCGCCGTGCCGCATGACCGCGATGCCGCGCGCGTGCGCGCGTTTGTCGACTTCCAGAACGACGTCACAGCCAAGGATGTGAAGCTTGCCGTGCGCGAGGGCATGCAATCCATCGAGCACATCAAGCGCTACACGACGACCGGCATGGCGACCGATCAGGGGCGCCTCTCCAACATGAACGCGCTGTCGATCGCCTCCACGGCGCTTGGCAACGAAATCCCGCAGGTGGGGCTAACGACGTTCCGTCAACCCTATACGCCGGTCACCCTCGGGACGCTTGCGACCACCTCGCGCGGCGACCTGTTCGACCCCGTGCGCAGGACGCCGATCCACGACTGGGCGGCGGAGCAGGGCGCGGCCTTCGAGGATGTCGCGCTGTGGAAACGTGCCTGGTACTTTCCGAAAGCCGGCGAGGACATGCATGGCGCCGTGGCGCGCGAGTGCCGCACGGTGCGCGAAAGCCTGGGGATCTTCGACGCGACCACCCTCGGCAAGATCGAGATCGTCGGGCCCGATGCGGCGGAATTCCTCAACCGCATCTACACCAACCCCTGGACGAAGCTTGGCGTCGGGCGGTTGCGCTACGGGCTGATGCTCAATGAGGCCGGCTTCATCATGGATGACGGTGTCGTTGGACGGCTGGCGGAGGACCGTTTCCACATCACGACCACCACCGGTGGCGCGCCGCGCGTTCTTGCCCACATGGAAGACTATCTCCAGACCGAGTGGGGCGATTTGAACGTCTGGCTCACCTCAACCACCGAACAATGGGCGGTGATCGCCGTTCAGGGGCCGAAGGCGCGTGAAGCGATTGCCCCGCTTGTCGACGACATCGATCTCGCGACCGACGCCTTCCCGCATATGTCGGTGCGTGAGGGACATGTCATGGGCGGCGTGCCGTGCCGGCTGTTCCGCATGAGTTTTACCGGAGAGGCCGGCTACGAGGTGAACGTCCCGCCATCACGTGCGCGCGCTGTCTGGGAGGCGATCTGGTCCAATGTCGAAAAGCTCGGAGGCTGCGCCTATGGCACGGAGACGATGCACGTACTTCGCGCCGAAAAGGGGTTCATCATCGTTGGCCAGGAAACCGACGGAACGGTGACGCCGGACGATGTCGGCATGACCTGGGCCATCGGCAAGAAGAAGCCGGATTTCGTCGGCAAGCGCTCGCTGGCACGCCCGGACCTCGTCGCCGAAGGTCGCAAGCAGATGGTCGGCCTGCTGACGAAAGACGGCAAGACGCTGCTGGAGGAAGGCGCGCAGGTGACCGTGGAACGGACGCCGGCGCGCGGCACCTCCGCGCTCGGCCATGTCACGTCGTCCTATCATTCGCCGGCCGCCGATCGTCCGATCGCACTTGCCATGATCGCGAACGGACGCGCGCGTCTGGGTGAAACCCTTCACGTTCCGATGCCCGACGGCGGCATCGCCGTCGAGGTCGTCCAGCCCGTATTCGTCGATCCGGAAGGGAGCCGGCTTAATGTCTGACACCGCCCTTTATGCTCCCGCCGCGACAGACGCCGCGTCCTTTGTCTCGCGCCCGGATGTCACGGTGACGCGGGCAGCGCCACTCGCGCGGCTCGCGTTTCGCGGCGATGCAGCGGCGGCCGGAAAGGCTGGCGCGGCTTTCGGGGCGTCACTGCCGGTCTCGCCCCTTGCCGCGAACCACGTCGGCAAGCGCGCCGGGCTCTGGCAGGGTCCGGACGAATGGTTGCTGCTGGCTGCGCCCGAAACCGTGGTTGAGGATGTGCCCTGGGGGCTTGCGAAGAGCCTCTCCGAAGAGATTGCGACGGCTCTTGGCGACCTGCCCCATTCGGTTGTCGATGTGACGGAGCGCAATGTCGCGCTGATCATCAGCGGGCAAGGGGCAGCGCGGCTTCTCAACGCGCAGGTGTTTCTCGATCTCGACGAAAGCGCCTTTCCCGTCGGACAGGTCACGCGCACGCTCTTCACCAAGGCGGAGATCGTGCTTTGGCGCACGGGACCCGAGACATTCGTCCTGGAATGCTGGCGCAGCTTCGCTTCTTACGTCGAAGGTCTGCTGGCGGAAGGCTAGGAAGACGCAACGGACGTCTTGACCGGCGCGAAGATAGCCGCTTCGGCTGTTCCTATATATTGATTTGAAAAGATCATCTTTTCGAAACGGTACATGGAGATACTGAGCAATCAGCGGTCTAGGGTGTGCGCCGGCGCTCTTTCTGCCAACGGATCGCACCTTGGCCAGCTGTGGGATCATCGTTTTTAACTTCTGATCTTGAACGGACCCGAAGGCGGATCACCGATCCGTTTTTGGAAAGCCTGTGCGGTTCGGTTCGACCGGCCGCTCGTCGTATGCCGATTTCCGGAACCTCCGGTAAGGCCAAAGCGACACTGAACAAGGACATTTCAAAAATGTGTGACAATCATTCCTTCGACGTGTCGCGTCGCGGCCTGCTCGGTCTCGGTGCGGCGGCAGCCTCGACCGCCTTTGCCGGCGGCTTTGTGCTTCCCGGTAGGGCCCTGGCGGAGGAGACGCCGGCGGCTCCCAATGATATTGGCCCCGACGAAGCGATGAAACGCTTGAATGACGGCAATGCCCGCTACGTGTCCAATACACCGGCAAATGCCGACTTTTCGGCGGGCCGCGCTGCGCGCGCGGGCGCGCAATACCCTTTCGCGGGCCTGCTTTCGTGTGCGGATTCGCGCGTTTCGCCGGAACTTGTCTTCGACCAGGGACCGGGTGAACTGTTCGTCATGCGCGTCGCAGGCAATTTCGTCGACGTGAGCGGTCTTGCCAGCATCGAGTTCGGCGTTGCCGCGCTTGGGATTCCGCTGCTTGTCGTGCTCGGCCACAGCAATTGCGGCGCCATTTCGGCCACGATCGACGTCATCGAGAACGGCACCGAACTGCCGGGGCACCTGCCGGAACTCGTCAACGCACTGAAGCCCGGGGTTGAGATGGCGCTCGCGGAGAAGCCGGCCAATCCGCTTGATGCGGCGACCCGACAGAACGTGCTCTACAACGTCGAGAAGCTGAAGGCCGCGACACCCATCGTCGCAGATGCTGTGGCCGCTGGTCGGGTGAAGGTTGTCGGCGGTGTCTACGATATTGCCACCGGCAAGGTCGAGTTTCTCTGAATCCGGTATGGCGGCGCGGTGTCCCGCGCCGCCGAATACCTGTCGTTTCAGGCAAAACCGCGCTTTTTCAACAGCGCATCCGCGTCCGGCAAGGATCCGCGGAAGGCGGTGTAGGCGTCCTTCGGGTCCTGCCGACCGCCGGCGGAGTAGATATGACGATGGAGCTTTTCCGCCAGCGTTGGATCGAAAATGTCGCCCGTCTCCTGGAACGCGGTGAAGGCATCGGCGTCCATAACCTCCGACCACATGTAGCTGTAGTAACCCGACGCATAGCCTTCGCCGGAAAACACATGGGCGAAATGCGTGGGCCTGTGCCGCATGGCGATCTGCTTCGGCATTTCCAGCCGCGCAAGCGTTGACGTCTCCAGTGCCGACGCATCCGTGTTTTCCGGCGGTGCGGTATGCGCGTCCAGATCGAAGAGGGCAGACGCCAGATACTCCACCGTCTCGAAACCGGAGTTGAAGGTCTGGGCGGCGAGAACCCGCTCGATCAGGTCCTGCGGCATCGGCGCGCCGGTATCGACATGTATCGCATGCCTCTGAAGGATTTCCGGCTGGTCCAGCCAGTGCTCGTATAGCTGCGACGGCAGTTCCACGAAGTCGCGCGATACAGATGTGCCGGAAACCATCGGATAGGTGACATTCGACAAGAGGCCGTGCAGCGCATGGCCGAACTCGTGGAACAGCGTATGCGCATCGTCGAAGGTCAGAAGTGTCTTTTGGCCCTTCGGCGCCTTGGCGAAATTCATCACGTTCACGATGATCGGTGTGATATCGCCGCCAAGCTTCTGCTGCTTGCGGAAAGCACTCATCCAGGCACCCGAGCGCTTCGAGGCGCGGGCGAAATAGTCACCGAGGAAGAGACCGATTTCCGTGCCGTCCCGGTCGCGCACGGAAAAGGCGCGCACGTCCGGATGATAGAGATCGAGATCCTTCTCCTCCTGGAACGTCAGGCCGAACAGGCGGTTGGCGGTCTCGAATGCGGCCGTGACGATCGAATCGAGTTGCAGATACGGCTTCAGTTCCGCCTCGTCGATGGCATGATCGCGCTGACGCACGCGCTCGCAATAGTGGTGCCAGTCCCAAGGGGCGATCTCGATGTTATCGCCGTCCTGCGCGGCAAGGTCCTGCAGCGTTTTCGCTTCGTTGCGCGCCTTGGCGACCGCCGGCTGCCAAACGCTTTCCAGCAGGTTACGCACGGCATGCGGCGTTTTTGCCATGCTGTCGTCGAGTTTGTAGGCAGCGAAGTCGTCGAAGCCGAGCAGCTGTGCGCGTTCCCGCCGCAGCGTTAGCGTACGGGAAATGATCTCGCGATTGTCGGTGTCGCCACCGCCTTCGCCGCGCCCGCTCCAGGCCGTGAAGGCTGCTTCGCGCAGATCGCGCCGCGTCGAGAACTGCAGGAAGGGCTCGATCAGCGAGCGCGACAAGGTGATGACGTGTTTTCCAGCAAGACCCCGCTCGTCGGCCGCCTCGCTTGCGGCGGCGCGCAGAAACGGCGGCAGGCCGGCAAGGTCCTCTTCACCGTCCAGGACGAGATGATAGGCGGCCTCATCGGCCAGAACATTTTGCGAAAACTGGGTGCCGAGCACGGCGAGCTCCTGGGTGATCTCGCTCATGCGCGTGCGGTCCACCTCGGTCAGTCCGGCCCCGGCGCGCTGGAACATTGTGTAATAGCGGTCCAGCACCCGCGCCTGCTCGGGATCGAGGCCAAGCGCCTCCCTGGTCTGCCAGAGCCGTTCGATGCGGCTGAACAGCGCCTGGTTCAACAGGGTTTCGCTGGAATGGCGGGCGAGCTTCGGCGCGAGGTCGCGCTCAATCGCCTGAAGGTCGGGTGAGGTGTGCGCGCCGGTGAGATTGAAGAAGGTCGAGGCAACGCGCGTCAGCCGTTCGCCGGAGCGTTCCAGCGCCGCGATGGTGTTGTCGAAGGTTGGCTCCGCCGTGTCGTTCGCGATGGCCTCGATCTCAGCGCGCGCCTCCGCCAGCGTTATGTCGAAGGCCGGCGGGTAATGGGCCGGTTCGATGCGGGAAAAGGGCGGCAGGCCATAAGGCCCGGTCCAGGAGACGAGAAGAGGGTTTTCGGGGTCGCGCATGTTTGTCCTTGAACGATTGGAGCACTGGATGGGGGCGTCCGCATAGGGCGTGAGTGGGATATGGGATGGGTCGCGGGATTTGTCAGCCCTTGGCGGCCATGATCGCAAGCGACACGGTGATTACGCCGAGTGCGGTCGATACCAGGATCGCGGTTGAAAGACGCTGAACCAGCACCCCGTAACGCTCGGCGATAACGAAGACATTGCCTGCGATCGGCATGGCCGCGATGATCATCAGCAGTCCGGTCTGCATCGGCTCGAGGCCGAAGGCGCGTGCCAGGACGAAAACGAGCCCCGGATGGACAATGAGCTTGAGCGCGACAAGAAGCGCGATGGCGCGCCTGTCACCGCCAACCTGGCGCGCGGCAAGTGAAACGCCGAGCGAAAACAGCGCTGTCGCCCCGGCGGCATTGCCCAGGAAGACAAAAAAGCGATCGATGGGGGCGGCTAGCGTCAGCCCGGAGAGCGACAGTGCACCGCCCGCACCAATCGCCAGGATGAACGGATTGACCAGCACGCCGCGCGCCACCCCGGCAAGCATCCGCCGTGGTCCTCCGCTCTTGCCGGCGGACCACTCGAGCAGGCCGATGGAAAGCGGAATCAGCAGCACGAGGTCGATGGTGAGCGCCACGGCGAGCGACGGCGCGGCGATGTCGCCGAAGGCCGCCAGCATCAGGGGCAGGGCGAGAAAGCCGATATTGCCCACGGATGCCGCCTGACCGGCGAGCGCCATTTCCGCGAGCGGCGCGGAAAGGGCGATCCGCATCACGGCCATCGCAAGTCCGAAGGCGCACAGCCCGGCCAGCGCCCACACGACGACAGCGGGACCGTCTAGCGCCGCGGCGATGTCCTGACGGCCCAGGGCGCGGATGATCAGGGCCGGCATGGCGAAATAGAAGACAAAGACATTCAGGCTGCGGACCGCCCCGTCCGGCATCCATCCCTTGCGCGCGGCCCAGAAACCGAGCGCAACCACGGCAAAGAACGGGCCGGTGAGGGAGAGCGTCAGCAGCATGTCGGTCGGGTCCGGCGTTCGAGGCCCGCGCGTGCGGGCTGGGGCTCGCGATTCGTAAACTTCGAGGATCGATGGAAAACCAGCGTTAACACACTCGGGCCTAAACTTGGCGTCATGTCGGCACTGATGACGTCAATCGCGGGCCTCAAGGGTGCGCAGGATCGCTTCGAAACCTCCGCGCGCCGGATCGCCGCCGCGGGGGCGGACGCCGGCAATCGCCTGAATGCGGCCGCCCCGGAAAACAACGGCGCGGCCGCTCCTTCAGGCGGTGCCACGGACCCGGTCCGCGGTGCGCGGCCGATCGGCTTCGCACCGGACATGGCAGGCGCCATGGTCGACATGATGCAGGCGGAAAATGCCTTCAGCGCGAATGCCGCCGTCGCGGGCCGTATTTCCGACATGCAAAAAGCCTATCTCGACGTGCTCGGCAGCACCCGAAAGGGGCGTTGAGCGGCCTCACGGCGCAAGCCAGCAGCCTGTCCAGTGCGTCCCGTCGCGCTCAAACCGGGCGCGCGCGTGACCTCTGGCCGCGAGATAGAGCCACTCCATTGTCGTGATCTCCGCCATCAGCACCGCAAAATTCGACCGCCCCTCGTCGATCCGTGCCGTGTCGGGAACGACGGCGCCGGGAGCGGGGATTTCGGTGCCCGGCGCGGTTTCGGTCTGATAGCAGGCGCGGCTCATCGGCCGGGTCTGCGCCCAGGCACGCTCGACCGTTTCACCGTCGTCGAGCAACGTCATGTCGCACGCCAATCTGAGCTGAATTTTGCAATTTGAATCGTAGATTTCACAAAATCCGAGCGGATTTTGTGAAAGTTGATAGGCCTTTCCGGTCCTTTTGTCGGTGTGGAAGCGCAGCCGCAGCGGTGCGTTATCCACGCCCCTGAGAACCATCGTGCGCACATCCGGTGCGCCCTGCGGGGTCACTGTCGCGACCGCTGGCGTATGAAATGCCGAATGCCGGTTGCGTGCCCCGTCGCGGAGCCTGTGCAGGATCTCGTCAAGCGTCAGGTCCAGATCATCATAGAAGGCTGGAAGGGGCGGTTTTTCGACGGTGAACGACATGTCAGCCCTTTGATCTGCGGATGACCTGGATCGAGCGCGAATGCAGCGCTTCTGAACAAGTCATGGGGCAGGTCGAAAGCGACGGCAAGGACCGCAGAGCAATGCCGGAAAAACGAACGCCCACCGGAGGGAGGAGAACCGGTGGGCGTCGTTTTTTACGTCTGACCGGCGTTGGGAGGAAAACCGCCGGTCGGATCAGGTTCAAGGCGCTGGGAGGAGGTGCGCCCGAACCCAATAAGCCTGATATGGGCCACTCGTGCGAAGATTTCCAGCGCAGTTCCTGCATAGCTGACCCGCGACAAACGGGTAACGTTGCGCATCTTCTTATGTTGCGCCGCAATATTCATCAAGTGACTAAAAAATATACAAAAAAGCGCCGCCCGGATGGCCGGACGGCGCTTTTTTTGACGTATTCATCAAGCGCCGCTAAGCGGGCCGCGCCAGATTAACGCATGTTGCTGCGGGCGATGAAATCGATGTCGCCACGACCGATGCCGAGGTCGTTCAGTTCACGGTTCGAGAGCCGCGACAGTTCGTCATGCGTGCGGCGGTACTTCTGCCAAGAATGATACTTGCGTACGAGATTATCGAGCATGGGAAACTCCGTCGTCGAGATTTGGATCGTGGCGCGACGGGCGACGTATGTTGCGCCGCAGCACGCCTTGCTGAGTCTGATATGGGGTGGGTCCGCCTGTTCGGAATGCGCTTGTTCGGCATGCCGGGCATGCAATGTGTGCAAGGCGACATGCGGGCGTCCACAGGGTGCGGCCGCTCGCGGGAAAAAACGCTTCAGGGACCCGAAAGAAATGCGATCGCCCGCCGGAGGGAGGAGGACCGGCGGGCGACGCAAGGGTCGGACGGGATTGGGAGGAGGAGGTCCCGCCCGAACACGACAAAGAGACAGGGGAGGAGGTCTATCTCTTTGATCGTGAGGGATTACCGGCTGGCGCGACGAGCGACCTGGGAGATGTCGGCGCGGGCGATTCCGAGATCGTCGAGTTCGCGCGTGGTGAGACGCGACAGCTCGGAAACGGTGTTCTGATAGGTCCGCCAGTTGCGGTACGTGCGTGCAAGTGAATCAAACATGTTGGCCTCGATGGGGTGGTGAGCAGGCGCCCGGCTGTGCCGTTGGCGCCGCCCGAATTCGATGACCCTGAAGTAGTTTTTTCACTCGATGAAAAAAAGTGCATTGTTTGCATGGCAGGCGTGCATATTGTGCATCGCAATATCCGCAAGCGACGCCGACCGGCGCAATCCGCATTCCGGCCTGAAGCCCGGCCTGACCGGAAATGCCGAAGCCCCGCCACTACCGGTGGTCCGGTCCGCCGTATGCATGTTGGGCCCGGCGGTTCCGGTCTGCACTATTCCGCCGCACTCAGGCGGTGCGCGGGGCGACGCTCCAGGACGTCGCGCAGGAATTGCCCGGTGTAGCTTTGCGGGGTCTCGACAATGGCTTCCGGCGGGCCTTCGGCAACGATCATGCCGCCGCCGTCACCACCCTCCGGGCCGAGATCGACGATCCAGTCGGCCGTCTTGATGACCTCGAGATTGTGCTCGATCACCAGGACGGTGTTTCCCTGGTCCGCCAGTTCGTGCAGCACCTCCAGCAGTTTGGCGACATCGTGGAAATGCAGTCCGGTTGTCGGCTCGTCGAGAATGTAGAGCGTGCGCCCGGTTGCGCGTTTGGCGAGCTCCTTCGCGAGCTTCACGCGCTGCGCTTCGCCGCCCGACAGGGTCGTCGCCTGCTGCCCGACCTTGATATAGCCAAGGCCGACGCGGGCGAGCGTCTCGAGTTTGTCGCGCACCGACGGCACGGCGGAGAAGAAGCGCGCGCCTTCCTCCACCGTCATGTCAAGGACGTCGGCGATGGATCTGCCCTTGAACTCGACCTCCAGCGTTTCGCGATTGTAACGCTTGCCCTTGCAAACGTCGCAGGTGACATAGACGTCCGGCAGGAAGTGCATCTCGATCTTGATGACGCCGTCGCCCTGGCAAGCCTCGCAGCGCCCGCCCTTGACGTTGAACGAGAAGCGCCCCGGCGCGTAGCCGCGCGTCTTCGCTTCCGGCAGACCGGCGAACCATTCGCGGATCGGCGTGAAGGCGCCGGTGTAGGTGGCCGGATTGGAGCGCGGCGTGCGTCCGATCGGCGACTGGTCGATGTCGATCACCTTGTCGAGAAACTCCAGCCCCTCGATGTGGTCGTGCGGTGCCGGATTGTCGCGTGCACCGTTCAGCCGGCGTGCGGCCGCCTTGTAGAGCGTGTCGATCAGGAAGGTCGACTTGCCGCCGCCCGAAACGCCGGTGATGCACGTGAAGGTGCCAAGCGGGATGTCGGCCGTCACGTCCTTGAGATTGTTGCCGCGCGCGCCGGAAACGCGGATGCGGCGGGTTTTGGAGATCGGGCGTCGCTCCGACGGCATCGGAATGTCCATCTTGCCGGACAGATATTGCCCGGTGAGCGAGGCGTCGGAGGCGAGAATGTCGGCGGGTGTGCCTTGCGCAATGATCTCGCCGCCGTGAATGCCGGCGCCCGGGCCGATGTCGACCACATGATCGGCGGTCAGGATCGCGTCCTCGTCGTGCTCGACGACGATCACCGTATTTCCGAGATCGCGCAGATGCTTGAGCGTGTCGAGCAGACGCGCGTTGTCACGCTGATGCAGGCCGATGGACGGCTCATCGAGCACATAGAGCACGCCTGTCAGACCCGACCCTATCTGCGAGGCGAGGCGGATGCGCTGGCTCTCGCCACCCGACAGCGTGCCGGAATTGCGCGACAGCGACAGATAGTCCAGCCCGACATCATTGAGGAACTTCAGACGTTCCCGGATTTCCTTGAGGATACGCACGGCAATCGTCGCCTGCTTGTCAGTGAGCTTTTCGGGCAGCGCCTCGAACCAGTCACCCGCCTCGCGGATCGAAAGCTTCGCGATGTCGCCGATGTGCCGCTCGCCGATGCGCACCGCAAGCGCTTCCGGCTTCAGCCGGTTGCCGTTACACGCCGGACAGGGGCGGTCGGACTGGTAGCGCGACAGTTCCTCGCGGACCCATTCGGAATCGGTCTCGCGCCAGCGCCGCTCGATGTTGCCGACGACGCCCTCGAAGGTCTTGGCCGTACGGTAGCTGCGCACACCATCGTCATAGACGAATTCGATCTTCTCCCGGCCCGAGCCGAAGAGGATCGTGTTCCGGACCTCATCTGGCAACTCCGCCCAAGGCGTTGTCATGGAGGCCTTGAAATGGCGGGAAATCGCCTCCAGCGTTTGCGCGTAATACGGCGAGGTCGAGCCGGTTTTTGCCCAGGGCAGCACCGCGCCCTGGCGCAGGCTGAGCGTCTGGTCCGGCACGACCAGTTCCGGTTCGAACGCCAGCGTCGAGCCAAGGCCGTCGCAGGTCGGGCAGGCGCCAAACGGATTGTTGAAGGAAAACAGCCGCGGCTCGATCTCCGAGATCGTGAATCCGGAGACGGGACAGGCGAATTTCTGCGAAAACACGACACGCTCGTGCGTCTCGTTGCGGTTTTGCAGCACGGCGTCGCCCGCCGGCTCCGGCAGCGGCTTGTCGGCGAGTTCGGCGATGGCGATGCCGTCGGCCAGCCCAAGCGCAGTCTCCAGTGAATCCGCCAGCCGGCCGCCGATGTCATCACGAACCACGATCCGGTCGACGACGACGTCAATGTCGTGCTTCAGCTTCTTGTCGAGCGGCGGAGCATCGGGGATTTCATGGAATTCGCCGTCGATCTTGACGCGCTGAAACCCCTTTTTCATCAGTTCGGCAAGCTCTTTGCGGTATTCGCCCTTGCGTCCGCGCACGATGGGCGCCAGCAGGTAGAGCCGCGTGCCGTCCTCAAGCGCAAGCACCCGGTCGACCATCTGCGACACCGTCTGGCTCTCGATCGGGAGGCCTGTTGCCGGTGAATACGGCACGCCGATACGCGCGAACAGCAGGCGCAGGTAATCGTAGATTTCCGTTACAGTGCCGACCGTGGAGCGCGGATTCTTCGACGTGGTCTTCTGCTCGATGGAAATCGCCGGAGAGAGGCCGTCGATCTGGTCGACGTCCGGCTTCTGCATCATCTCCAGAAACTGGCGGGCGTAGGCCGAAAGGCTCTCGACGTACCGGCGCTGCCCCTCCGCGTAGATCGTGTCGAAGGCAAGCGACGACTTGCCCGAGCCGGACAGGCCGGTCATGACAATCAGCTTGTCGCGGGGCAGCTCCACATCAACGTTTTTCAGATTGTGCTCGCGCGCGCCCCTGACGGTGATCAGGCGCCGGTCGACCGGCGGCGGCGTGAGGGAGGTCGGGGCGGACGAACGCTTCTTGGCCATGGATAGGTCCCTGGTGGCAATACCGATTGCGGATGTGTCGCGGCGGGCGCGAGCAGTCTTGCGACGGCAGATCCCGTCCCCGGTCGTGGGGCGCGTGGAACGCCGATCTTACTGGAATGAACTTACGCGGGCGGGAGCGAACCCGATTGCGTGAACATAAAAGGAACATGCCCCGACGCGCAAGCCCGGCGCCGGCCGACGTCGCGCCATGTCGCACCGCACTCATTTGGGGCTTTTAACCGGACTTGCCAGAGAATCCATATTTTCACGCTTGTTTCGGTCCGTC
This sequence comes from Stappia sp. ES.058, assembly GCF_900105595.1. Taxonomy (GTDB): domain Bacteria; phylum Pseudomonadota; class Alphaproteobacteria; order Rhizobiales; family Stappiaceae; genus Stappia. The sequence goes on from NZ_LT629784.1 coordinate 1,565,669, forward strand.
GAATGTGGAACGAATACGGAACATTGGCCGGAAATGGCCTTGCGATTGTGGAAAAGACGCAGATTGGCCCGGCATGGCCGAGCGCATGCGCCTATGGTCGTGGCCAACAATCAGACAGCAATGAGTTGAGGAGACGAGGATGTCGGGAAGCGTCAACAAGGTAATCCTGGTCGGCAATCTGGGCGCCGATCCGGAAGTCCGGCGGATGCAGGACGGACGCCCTGTCGTCAACCTGCGCCTGGCGACCTCCGAGACCTGGCGCGACAAGAACTCCGGCGAGCGCCGCGAGCGCACGGAATGGCACCGCGTCGTGATTTTCAGCGAGGGGCTCGCCAAGGTCGCGGAAAACTATCTGCGCAAAGGCTCGAAGATCTATGTCGAAGGCCAGTTGCAAACCCGCAAGTGGCAGGACCAGTCCGGTCAGGACCGCTATAGCACCGAGGTTGTGCTCCAGGGCTTCAACGCCACGTTGACCATGCTCGACGGGCGCGGTGAAGGCGGTGGCGGTGGCGGCCGCTCCGGCGGCGGCGGTTACGTCGAACAGGGCGGCGGCGGCGGCTACGACCAGGGTGGCGGCTACGATCAGGGCGGACCGTCCGGTGGCGGGTCGTCCTCCGGCGGTGGCGGGCAGCGCGGCGGCTTCGGCGGCGGCGGTGCAGGCGACATGGACGATGAAATTCCGTTCTGACGGCGGGGGCGCGCAATTGCGATCATGCGCGCCGTCCGGTCATCCCACGGTGTTGCCCGATATATTGCCGCCGGGACTGGACATTGTGTTCTGCGGAACCGGCGCGGGACGGCGATCCGCCGAGATCGGGGCCTACTACGCCGGGCCGGGCAACCGGTTCTGGTGGGCGTTGGCCGAGACAGGCCTGACGCCGGGCCAACTGTCACCGATCGCGTTCCGTGATTTGCCTGCCTTCGGCATCGGCCTGACCGACATCGCGAAGCAGCATGTCGGGCCGGATGCGGAACTGATTTCGGGAGCCGCGGATGCCAAGGCTCTGACGGTCAAGATCGCGGACGCGGCGCCCCGGTTTCTGGCCTTCACGAGCAAGCGGGCCGCAAGCCTCTGGCTTAATTGCCCAACGGTGCGAATCTTCTACGGCGTGCAGGGCGAAACGGTCGGGTCCACCCGGATCCATGTTCTGCCGTCGCCTTCGGGGGCGGCTCGCGGCCACTGGTCGCTTGATCCATGGGCGACGCTCGCGCGGGAAAAGTGGAGATCGTCATGACGCTCGCGCCTTTGCTGAGCGCCTCGCCCGTCATCCAGCTGCATGCCGTTGCAGCCCTGATTGCAATGGCTTTGACGCCCCTTCAGCTTGCGCGCGGGAAGGGCACGGCAGCCCACAGGATCCTTGGCTATGGCTGGGTGACAGCGATGGGAACCGTCGCGGTTTCGTCGTTCTGGATCCACACGATGCCCATGCTCGGACCCTTCAGCGTTATTCACCTGTTGTCTGTCTGGGTGATCGCGATGCTGCCCGTTGCCGTCCTGTCCGCCCGCAAGGGGCAGATCCGGCGGCATCGAAACGCCATGATCTCTTTCGTCATCGGCGCGCTCGGGATTGCCGGAGCCTTCACGCTCCTTCCGGGTCGCATCATGCATCAGGTGCTGTTCGGTCTGTGATCCGCCGCCGCTCTATGTCCCGGCATCGTCGTGCTTGCGGTCGGCCTCCAGCATTTCCTCGTGGTGACGGGTCGCCTGCACCTCGATGAAAACCCGCCGCACGATAGGGAAACGGCGTTTGATCTCCACCTCCAGTACATAGATCGCCTCTTCCACCTTGCCGACGGTGAGGTTGTTCTCAAAATCGATGGACAGCGCCAGCAGCACATCCTGCGGCCCGCGATGCAGCGTGCGGATCTCGTTCATGCGCGACACGGTCGGCGTCGCCTCGACCAGACCCCGGATGATTTCCACCGTTTCCGGATCGGCGGCTTCCCCGACCAGCAGGCTCTTGGTTTCATACGCCAGAAATGCCGCGGTTAGCGCCAGGATCACGCCGATCATCACGGAGGCTGCGCCATCGAGCCACGGAAGGCCGAGGAACTGCACGCCCATCAGACCCAGGAGCGCCACGACAAGGCCCGCCATGGCGGCGGTATCCTCGAAAAGCACGGTGAAGACGGCGGGATCCTTGCTGTCGCGCACCGCTTGCAGGATCCCGCGCTGGCCGCGCACGCGGTCGAACTCCTTGTAGGCGATCCACCAGGCGACCGACTCGAAGACGATGGCCAGTGCGAGCACCACATAGGCGATGATCGGGGAGGTGATCGGATGCGGATGCAGGATCTTTTGAACCCCTTCGTAGATCGAGATTCCGGACCCGACGGCGAAGATCAGGATCGCCACGACAAAGGCCCAGAAATAAAGCTCCACGCCGTAGCCGAAGGGATGCTTGTCGTCGGCCGGCCGATCCGCCTTCTTCAATCCGTACAGGAGAAGCCCCTGGTTGCCGGTGTCGACCAGCGAGTGGATTCCTTCTGACAGCATCGCCGAGGAGCCGGTGTAGGCCGCCGCGAAAAATTTAGTGATGGCGATCAGGCCGTTGCCGGCGAGGGCGGCATAGATGACTTTTTTCGAGCCTGTGGCGGCCATGTGTGGCGTTCCCTGTCTTCGAAGTGTACGTCCGCGAGAGGCGGGCGGTGACTCGCGCGCCCGAGCCGTGAGGCGCTAGTCAAGTCCGAGATGCCTGTCAAAATCAACCCGGGAGGACGATCATGCCGATCGAACGCAAGTGCAAGAAGGCCCTGTTCGCGGTTGTCGCCGCGCTGGTGTTGACCGCGCCGGCCAGTGCGGTCGCCGGCGAGGCGGATGTGGTGACGGTCGAGACGCGGCAGGCGGGTGATGGATCCTGGCGCTTCGCCGTCGCCGTCGCCCATGCCGACGAGGGCTGGGACCACTATGCGGACCTGTGGGAGATCGTCGCGCCGGATGGAACCGTGCTTGGTCAACGGGTTCTGGCCCATCCCCATGTCGACGAGCAGCCGTTCACCCGTTTCCTGTCGGGGGTGGTGATTCCGGCGGGAACGGCCCAGGTGGTGGTCCGCGCCCGCGACAATGTCCACGGTCCGGGCGGGCGCACGGTCACTGTGGTTCTCGACTGACGGGCCAAAGGGGGGTATGAGATCGGCAAATGGCGCCGACGGGCCGCGAAAGCGGGCACCCTGCCGCGTGTCTCGTCCGATGAACTATTCAAGGCCATTGTACCAATGTATCTGACCGCGCTTTTCCTGCTCTTGACGGTGACCCTTGTTGCGGCCGCGCGCGGATCCGGACGCGCGGCATTCGGCCTGGCGATCGTATCCTTCGTCTTCGCCGCCGGCGTCTATCTCCACCACGCCACCAACACCCTCCCGCTGTCGTTTTGAAGGATCCGGTCATGATCTCCCACAAGACCGAAGGCGCGCTCAACGTCGCGGCATTGTTCGCCATCTCGGCCGTTTTGCTTGTGGCCTTCGCGGATCAAATCATCGGCGGTGAGCTGCCGTGTCCGCTGTGCCTGCTGCAGCGCGCGGGCTTTCTGCTCCTGGCCATAGGGCCGGTGCTCACCGTCGCGCGCGGACCGCACCCCGCCCATTATGGCGTCACCGTGCTTGCGGGGCTGATCGGTGCTGGTTTTGCCATGCGCCAGGTCCTGCTGCACATCCAGCCGGGCGACGCCGGCTACGGCGCACCGTTTCTCGGGCTGCATTTCTACACCTGGGCATTCGTCATCTTCGCGGCGGCGATTGCGGCAAGCGCTGCCATGCTCCTGCTGCGCGATCCGTCCCCCGCACAGCGACGCGATGCTGCATGGCCGGCCTTCGGATCCCTCGCGGTCGGGCTCGTTGTATTGCTGGCGGCGGCCAATGCGGCAAGCACCGCGCTGGAGTGCGGCCAGGCAAGCTGCCCGGACAATCCGACCTTCTACGAACTGCTGCGCTGACCGAAAGGGCAGGGGTCAGGCGGCGGCGGCGATCAACGCGATGACGCCGTCGGCGATGAATTGCACGGACAAGGCCGCCAGCAACACACCCAGAAGACGCGTGATCACCATCGCGGCAGTGTCGCCCAGCAGGCGTTCGATGCGATCGGCGAGCAGGAACGACACGTAGCAGGTGCTCACGATCACGACGATCACAGAGGCAAGGCCGATTACCGAGATCGTGTCGGGTGCCTGCGACGACAGCAGGATCACGGCGCTGATCGCGGCCGGTCCGGCGATCAGCGGGATCGCCAGCGGAAACACGGCGACGTCGTGCAGGTCGTCCTGATGGGCGACAGCTTTCTCCGCGGTTTCCGACTTTCGCCGGTTGCGCTTTTCGAACACCATCTCCACGGCGATCATCAGGAGCAGCAGGCCGCCGGCGATCTGGAAGGCGGGAACGGAGATGCCAAGCGCGCCGAGCAGGTTCTTCCCCGCCACCAGAAACAGGAACAGGATGCCTCCGCCGATCAGGACGGCGCGGATGGCGACGCGCTTGCGAACGGCGGGCGTGGCGCCCGCGGTCACGGCCAGAAACATCGGCGCGAGCCCCACCGGATCGATCGTCACGAACAGCGTCGCGAAGGCATTCACAAGGTAGTCCGCAAGCATTCCCGCCCCGATCGTTCGAACCTCGATAATCCGCTTATAGCAGGCAAAAACCCGCCTGTCGGGATCGGGTTCGTGCGATCCATTTTCAGTTTCCCGCAAGGGTGCCGCAAGGCATTGAAATTCATGACTGATTAGCCGAGCTATTTGCCGTTGCGGATTTGTCGCAAGCCCCGGAATCGGCTATAAGAATCAGACGATTTCAACAGATGTGAGACACCCCCTTGGCAGACCGCGACACGAGCGCACCGTCGGGCGGACTTCCGTCCGACATTCGGCCGATTTCCATCACCGACGAAATGAAGCGCAGCTACCTCGATTACGCCATGAGCGTGATCGTCAGCCGCGCATTGCCGGACGTTCGCGACGGGCTGAAGCCGGTTCACCGGCGCATCCTCTACTCGATGCACGAGAACGGCTACGAGTGGAACAAGCCCTACCGCAAGTCGGCCCGCGTGGTCGGCGACGTGATGGGTAAATATCACCCGCATGGCGACAGCGCGATCTACGACGCCCTCGTGCGCATGGCGCAACCGTTTTCTCTGCGCCTGCCGCTGATCGACGGCCAGGGCAACTTCGGCTCGGTCGACGGCGATCCCGCCGCCGCGATGCGTTACACCGAGTGTCGTCTGGAAAAGGTCACCCAGCGCATTCTCGACGACATCGACAAGGATACGGTCAACTTCCAGGACAACTACGACAACTCCGAAAGCGAGCCTGTCGTCCTGCCGGCGAAGTTCCCCAACCTGCTGGTCAATGGCGCGGGCGGCATCGCCGTCGGCATGGCGACGAACATCCCGCCGCACAATCTGGGCGAAGTCATCGACGCCTCCATCGCGCTGATGGACAATCCGGCGATGACGACGTCGGAGCTGATGGAGATCGTTCCGGGTCCCGATTTCCCGACCGGCGGCATCATTCTGGGACGCTCCGGCATCCGTTCGGCCTATGAAACGGCGCGCGGCTCGGTTGTCATGCGCGGCAAGGCCGAGGTCGAGGAAATCCGCAAGGACCGCTTCGCGATTGTCGTCACCGAGATTCCCTATCAGGTGAACAAGTCGACGATGATCGAGCGCATAGCGGAAAGCGTCCGCGACAAGCGCCTCGAGGGGATTTCCGACATTCGCGACGAATCCGATCGCACCGGCATGCGCGTCGTAATCGAATTGAAGCGCGACGCTGTCGCCGACGTCGTCCTAAACAATCTCTACCGTTTCTCCGCGCTGCAGACGAGCTTCGGCTGCAACATGGTGGCGCTCAACGGCGGACGACCGGAGCAGCTTGGCCTGAAGGACATGCTGAGCGCCTTTATCGCCTTCCGCGAGGAGGTGATCGGCCGGCGCACGCGCTTCCTTTTGAAAAAGGCGCGCGATCGCGCCCATGTGCTGGTCGGTCTGGCGATTGCGGTTGCAAATATCGACGAGATCATCCACCTGATCCGCACGGCGCCCGATCCTGCAACGGCGCGCGGGCAGTTGATGGAGCGTCATTGGCCGGCGCGCGATGTGGAGCCGCTGATCCGGCTGATCGACGATCCGCGCCATATGGTGCAGGAGGACGGAACCTATCGCCTGTCGGAAGAACAGGCCCGCGCGATTCTCGAGCTGCGCCTGCAGCGCCTGACCGCGCTTGGCCGCGATGAAATCGCCGACGAACTGAACAAGATCGGTGCGGAAATCCAGGATTTCCTGGACATTTTGAGGTCGCGCGCACGCATCCTCGACATCATCCGCAAGGAACTGACGGAAATTCACGAGGAGTTCGCAACGCCGCGCCGGACGGAGATCGTCGACGGCGGTGCGGATCTGGAAGACGAGGACCTGATCCGCCGCGAGGACATGGTCGTCACGGTGAGCCACGCCGGCTACATCAAGCGTGTGCCGCTCGATACGTATCGTGCGCAACGGCGTGGCGGCAAGGGTCGCTCGGGGATGGCGACCAAGGACGAGGATTTCGTCACGCGTTTATTCGTCGCCAACACCCACACCCCGGTGCTGTTCTTCTCGTCGCGCGGCATCGCCTACAAGATGAAGGTCTGGCGCCTGCCGGTCGGCGGGCCGACCTCGCGCGGCAAGGCACTGGTCAACATGCTGCCGCTCGAGCAGGGCGAACAGATCACCTCGATCCTGCCTCTGCCGGAAGATGAAGAGACGTGGGCGAACCTCGACGTGATGTTCGCGACCCGTCGCGGCACGGTGCGCCGCAACAAGCTCTCCGATTTCGCCCAGATCAACAAGAACGGCAAGATCGCGATGAAGCTGGAGGAGGGCGACGGCATCGTCGGCGTCTTCACCTGCACCGAATATGACGACGTTCACCTGACGACAGCACTCGGACAGTGTATCCGCTTCCCGGTGACGGGCGTGCGTGTCTTCGCCGGCCGCAACTCGGTCGGCGTTCGCGGCGTCAACCTGGCAGACGACGATCACGTCATTTCCATGTCGATCCTGCATCACTTCGACTGCACGGCGGAAGAACGCGTCGCCTATCTGCGCCGACGCCGCCTCATGCGGGGCGAGGGCGACGAGGCGGTCGAGCAGGTCGCCGGCGGCGACGAGGACGGGGTTGCTGAGGGCGAATTGTCGCAGGAACGCTATGCGGCGATGAGCGCTGCCGAGCAGGTCATCCTCACGTTGTCGGAGAACGGCTATGGCAAACGCTCGTCGTCCTTCGAGTACCGGGTGACCGGACGTGGGGGCAAGGGCATCACCGCCATGGCGGTCACCGGCCGCAACGGGCCGCTTGTCGCCTCCTTCCCGGTGGAGGACAACGATCAGATCATGCTGGTGACCAACGGCGGGCAGCTTATCCGCTGCCCGGTTGACGGCATCCGTATCGCCGGACGGGCAACCCAGGGCGTGATCGTGTTCAGCACGGCCGAGGGCGAGGAAGTCGTTTCCGTGTCGCGGATCTCCGATGAAGATGCGGAGGACGGCGAACTCGAGGCGATCGAGGACAATGCCGCCGAAGCTGGCAGTGCCGCGGGCGGAGCCGATCCCGAGACCGGAAATGGACCGGAGGGTAATGACGGCCATTCGGACGACGGCGCGCCTGGGCCCGAAGAGGATCCCGAGTAAACCCGAGTTGCAGGAGCGGGAGGGGAAAAATCCCCCTTCTGGCTTCGAGGCCGGGAACGGGACCAAACATCGACGCCAACGACAGCAAAGGCGACGCCTGTGATCCAGGGCGTCGCCTTTTGCAGTTCAGCGGCACAGCCGGTCTGGCGTCCGGGGCTGCCGGACGTCTGTCGAGACTCAGGAGCGGGCGGGAACGCGGGCAAGGATGGATGTCCTGCCTTGCGCGTCTCGAGACTCGAACGTCTTGAACTTGACCTGACGCGGATTGGAGCTTCCGCCGATGGCAGACAGGCACTCCGACGTCCAGTCACCCCAGGCCTGTCCCTGACAGGACATTGGCAAGGCCGATGTGACCCTGTCGGACTTGGCCGCGATCTCGGCCGGCTGAGCGTCGCTGGCGGAGGCCACCTTGATCGTCTGAGCGACCGTGGCGATGGCAGCGAAGACCGCAACCGCCGCAACTGCTGCCAGCACAAACTCGCGATAGGTTCTGTCCGGTGCCGTCTTGAAGTTCTCTGTCGTGAAGGTCATTGCCGTTGCGTCCCTGCTTTGTGTTTTCTATGCCCCCACAATGCACCGGACCCGGCAAGAGAACCGTGATGCGCGTCACGATCCCGCGGCTTCTCCGGGGTTCCCTGGATCGCGAGTGTTTCTCGCCTCGGCGGACGCGGGGGGCGGGCTCGCCCGCACCGCAAAACACGCCGGGTCCGCATCCCGAAAGATCACACCGCCGCAAGAGCCGCCGGGCGTCTCGCGTTCGGCAAGGGCGATCCGGTGTTCCGACCGGGGCATCGCGTCCGCCTGACTGCCTATGGTCGCCACACCTGTTCCGAGCGTCACGCCGAAGACAAGAATGCCGGCGACCCAAAGGGTAAGCGGACTATATGGGTGATAATTTTCGTAATTCGTCATCATGGGACGGATATGGTTGATCCCGATCGGTGAAACAAGAGGCCGCCGGCTCAGAAATCTGTGAACACTGTGTGCGCGTTGCGTGAACCTGGCGGTCAATGTCCGCGTGAAAGCCGCAACGCGAATTGGCTCGGCGGGACATGCGGCGAGGACTGCAGAATTTTGGAAATAGGTCGAGCGGCGCAAAGACGGGCGGCTTCGTACTGAAGCTGAAAAAATGTGACGGCGGATCGGGGGAGCCGCCGTCACACTGTCGAGAGGTCCGAGGTCAGGAAGTTTCGGATCACTCTGAAACGCGCTTGCGGACGAGAATCGTCGTCTGTCCGCCGGTGATGGCGGTCGTTTGGAAGGTTCCGCTGTCGGGAGGGGCAAGGGCGCGGGCGATGTCCGCGCAGCCGGTCGCCGTGTCCACCATCGTTTCGCTGCCGCAGGCAACCTGCACCGTTCGCGGGAGCCGGTCGCCCTTCTCCACGGTTGCCACATCGGCGGGGGAGCCGGAATACACAGTGACGCCAACTCCGAATACGGCGATGGCCGCCGCCGCAGTTGCAAGACCGCCAAGGCTCAGGAAAGCAATGCTACGCATTTCACGCCTCCTTATGATTATTGGCAACAGTCTAGCATAAAGTGGCCTTGGGTTAAATAAATTATGCGTGTGTGCCTTTTGGGCAACGATCGTTGATCGGGCCGCTTGTGTCGGCTGCTTGCCCCGGCTAGACAGAGAAAATGACACGCACCGCTCTTTATCCTGGGTCCTTCGACCCTGTTACCAATGGTCATATCGACATTCTGCGTCATGCCCTGGACCTGGCTGACCGCGTCGTCGTTGCCATCGGCATTCATCCGGGCAAGACGCCCCTCTTTCCCTTCGAGGAGCGCGTCGAAATGATCGGGGCTGTCGCCGAGGCGGCCTTCGGAGCGGCCGATGCCGCACGCCTCGAGGTGATTTCCTTCGACAATCTGGTCATCGAGGCAGCCCGTCAGAACAGCGCCGCATTTCTGGTCCGCGGACTGCGCGATGGCACCGACCTCGATTTCGAGATGCAGATGGCCGGCATGAACCGGTCGCTTGCGCCGGAAGTCCAAACGGTCTTTCTGCCGGCCTCGCCCGAGGTTCGTCACATCACCGCCACGCTGGTACGCCAGATCGCGAAGATGGGCGGGGACGTGAAACACTTCGTCCCCGCGCATGTCGTTCAATGCCTGACGCGCCGTCTCGGCGAATAGGACTTGGCACCTATCAGGAGGTCACATGATTTCGCGTATTGTCTCCGCCGTAGCGGCTGTGCTGTTGACGGTTGTCATGAGCATGTCGGCGGCTGCACAGCAGGGCGACCCCGAAAACACGCTCTATCTCGATCTCAAGGACGGGCGGGTGGTGATCCGCCTGCGCCCGGATCTCGCGCCAAATCACGTCGCGCGGATCAAGGAGCTTGCCCGCGACGGGTTTTATGACGGCATCGTCTTTCATCGCGTGATCGACGGCTTCATGGCCCAGACCGGCGATCCGACCGGAACCGGGACCGGCGGCTCGGAGCGCCCCGACCTCGCGGCCGAGTTCTCGCCGCGCCCGTTCGAGCGCGGTGTTCTGGGAATGGCGCGCACGAATGATCCCGACAGCGCCAATTCGCAGTTTTTCATCATGTTCTCCGCCGCCCCCCATTTGACCGGCAAGTATACGGTCTTCGGCGAGGTGATCGACGGCATGGAGCACGTCGACGCGATCAAGCGCGGCGAGCCGGTTTCGAACCCCGACAAGATCATCAAGTTGCAGGTCGCCGCCGACGTCGACTGACGGTTGCCTCTCACCGTTTCTCAAGACACTGAACAAGGAGAATACGCATGGCAGACTACAAGGATCCCGAGAACACCCTCCTGATGGAAACCACGCAGGGGGCCGTCGTCATCGAGATGAAGCCGGACCTGGCGCCGGGTCATGTCGCCCGCATCAAGGAACTGGTGCGTGACGGATTTTATGACGGCATCGTCTTTCACCGCGTGATCGACGGCTTCATGGCCCAGACGGGCTGTCCTCAGGGCACCGGCACAGGCGGTTCGGGCACCAAGCTCAAGGCCGAGTTCAACGATCACAAGCACACCCGCGGTTCCTGCTCGATGGCGCGTGCGATGGATCCGAACTCGGGCGACAGCCAGTTCTTCATCTGTTTCGGCGATGCGCCCTGGCTCGATGGACAGTACACCGCATGGGGCGAGGTGATTTCCGGCATGGACAATGTCGACAAGATCAAGCGCGGCGAGCCGGTTCAAAACCCCGACAAGATCACCTCGCTTAAGGTCGCAGCCGACGCATGACGTCAGAGGATCGGAACGTGAGTACAGCGATCCAAAGCGTTCCGGTCCTCCGGGTGGCACGGCCGACCAACGATCTTGCGCCGCTTGAGCGCTTCTACATGCAAGGCGCCGGATTTCGGCGCCTTGCCGCGTTTTCGGATCACGTCGGCTTTTCCGGAACGATCATCGGCTATCCCGGAGCGCCCTGGCATCTGGAATTGGTCCAGGAACACGGCGAGATCGCCCCGCGGGCGCAAAGCCCGGAACATCTGCTCGTCCTCTATCTCCCGGATCCCGCCGACTGGCGCGTTGCAGTTGACCGGATGACAGCACACGGGTATGAGCCGGTGCCCGCGCACAATCCCTATTGGGAGGTTGCGGGCACGACCTTCGAGGATCCCGACGGCTTCCGGCTCGTGTTCCAGAATCGGGCATGGGATCTCTGACGTCCCTCTCTTGAGCCGCAGAGCTGCCATGCGCGTCGATGATTTCGATTTTGAACTTCCGCCAGAGCGCATCGCCCTGCGTCCGGCGCGCCCGCGCGATGCCGCGCGCATGCTCGTCGTGCGCCCCGGCACGGAGCCGCTGCTGGACGATCGGGGCGTGCGCGACCTGCCGGCGCTGCTGTCGCCTGGCGACGCGCTTGTCTTCAACGACACGAAGGTCATTCCCGCCCAGCTTGAGGGCACCCGCACGCGTGGGCAGGCGGTCGCGCGCATTGGCGCAACACTGCACCTGAAGGCCGGCGACGACCGCTGGTGGGCCTTCGTGCGCCCGGCGAAGAAGCTCGTTCCCGGCGACCGTATCTGCTTCGGCAGCGGAAAGGGCGAGACCTGTCTTTTTGGGACGCTCGATGCGACGGTCGCGGAAAAGCGGGATACCGGCGAAGTGCTTCTGGCGTTCGATTTCGCCGGGCCGGACCTCGATCAGGCGATCGCGGCCGTCGGCCACATTCCCCTGCCGCCCTATATCGCGCAAAAGCGCGGTGAGGACGCCGCCGACCGCGATGACTACCAGACGATCTACGCCGAGAAGGATGGAGCCGTGGCGGCGCCGACAGCCGGGTTGCATTTCACCCCCGAGCTGATGGCGGCAATCGACGCGCGCGGTATCGAACGCCACCTCGTCACGCTGCATGTGGGGGCCGGGACGTTCCTGCCTGTGAAGGCGGACGACACTGACGACCACAGGATGCATGCCGAACGGGGGGAAATCTCTGGCGAAACCGCCGAAGCGCTGCGCAATGTTCGCGCGCGCGGCAACCGCGTCGTTGCCGTCGGAACCACCTCCTTGCGCATCCTGGAAAGCGCCGCTCAGGGAGAGGGCGGATTGAGCGCCTTTTCCGGCGAGACCTCGATCTTCATCACCCCGGGCTACCGGTTTCACGTCGTCGACGCGCTGATGACCAACTTTCACCTGCCGCGTTCAACGCTTTTCATGCTGGTCAGCGCCTTGAGTGGACTGGACGAAATGCGCGCCGCCTATGCGCATGCGATCACGCAGGAATACCGCTTCTATTCCTACGGAGACGCATCGCTGCTCTTTCCCAAGGACGCACCATGACCGACCCCTTTTCCTTCCGTCTCATCGCGCAGGACGGCATGGCCCGCCGCGGTGAAATCAGGACGCCGCACGGTCTGGTGCGCACGCCGGCCTTCATGCCGGTGGGAACGCAGGCGACCGTCAAGGCGATGTATCCCGCCCAGGTGCGCGAACTTGGCGCGGATGTGGTGCTCGGCAATACCTATCACTTGATGCTGCGCCCCGGCGCGGAGCGGATCGCGCGCCTCGGCGGCTTGCACGCATTCATGAACTGGCCGCATACGATTCTCACCGATTCCGGCGGGTTTCAGGTCATGTCGCTGGCGCAACTGCGCAAACTCGACGAAAAGGGCGTGACCTTCCAAAGCCATATCGACGGTTCGCGCCACGTGATGACGCCGGAACGGTCCGTCGAAATCCAGCAATTGCTGGGATCCGATATCCAGATGCAGCTCGACGAGTGCATCGCCTTGCCCGCGCCGCGCGAGGATGTGGAGCGCGCGATGCGTCTCTCGCTCAGATGGGCCGAGCGCTCGCGCCAACAGTTCGAGACGATGGGCGGGCCCGGGCGCGGGCAGGCGCTTTACGGTATCGTGCAGGGAGGGGACGTGCCGGATCTGCGCGTGATTTCAGCGCAAACGCTCGGGCAGATGCCGTTCGAGGGCTATTCGGTCGGCGGGTTGGCCGTCGGCGAGCCGCAGGATGTCATGCTGAAAATGCTTGAGGAAACGACACCGGCGATGCCTGTCGACAAACCGCGCTACCTGATGGGCGTGGGAACGCCGGAAGATATCCTGGAAAGCGTCGCGCGCGGCATAGACCAGTTCGACTGCGTGTTGCCGACCCGCGCCGGACGCCACGGCCTTGCCTATACGCGCTTCGGAAAGATCAATCTCAAGAACGCCCGCCATGCAGAAGATCCCCGCCCGCTCGACGAAGTGTCGGGGTGCCCGGCAGCGCGCGACTACAGCCGCGCCTATCTGCACCATCTGGTCAAGGCGGGCGAGGGGCTCGCCGCGATGCTTTTGACCTGGTCGAATCTCGCCTACTATCAGCAGTTCATGCAGGGCATTCGTGACGCGATCGAGGCCGGAACCTTCGAGGACTTCCGACGTGAAACCCGAGACGGCTGGGCACGCGGAGACACCCCCCCGCGCGACTGAAAACCGACCGCGTATCGCTTAGGCGGAAAAGCCCGGGCTCTTGGTCAGCACGCAACCGGAAATCTTCCAGGTTCCGTCTGCCTGCTGCTCGAAGCTGTAGAGCGCCAGCCACTGTTGCCCCTTGGCGTCGGTGACATAGACTTCCTGAATGGGTCCCTTCGCCGTTTCGCGCAAGCTTCCAAACGCAACGGCGGACGGGTTGTAGACTGGCGCGTACCCGCGTTTCACCATGTCGATGAACCGGTCGGGACTGGGAAACATCCGCTTGATCATCGGTGCGGCGAGGCCGTAGGCAGCTTCGGCATCACCGGCCCGGAAGGCCGCGATCTGCTTCTCAACGATCCCCTTCAGCTTTGCGTCATCCTGTGCGACGGCGCTGCCCTGCGCGGCAAACAAGACCGTAAGGCCGAGCAGGCACCCGACCGCGAATTTCCGAAACATCGACACACACATGGTGACCTCCATTTGCCGTTCGCGTTCAAAAGGCGTGGTCAACACCGACTGGCTTTCAAGCGAGCCGGTATTGTCACTCCCCAATTTACGTAGGGGAAAAGTGACTGGATGCATTTCACCACAACGGCAGCCGAACCGCCGTTGGCCACCGGGATTCACGCCTTGTTGAGGCCGCCGCGCTAATACTCATGTGTTGCAAGAAACGCCCGAAGGGGCCGTCAAGAAATCGGGAGCAGGCAAGAGTGCTGAAGAAGCCGACCGTGCGCGGGGAAATCCGCTCGACACGACGTGTCGATTGCATTGTGCCGGCCATCATTCAGGACAAGGGGGCGTCCATCGCGTGTATGGTGGAAGACCTGAGCATATCGGGGTGCAGGGTTCGCCTCGGCAGCTTCATCTCACTCAGTCGCACGTTCCTGTTCGAGTTCCCGCGAAAGGACATAAAGGTTCTTGCCGAACTCGTCTGGATCAATGGCGATGAGGCCGGCATTCGCTTCCTGCATGCGGCTTCCGGCATAGACAACCCGCCCGCATTCAAGCCGGAGACGCCGGACGATGCTGCCGGCTGACCGAACGCGCTTCGGTCCTCGTGGGATTACAAGCGGTTGAGCAGATCACCCGTCGGCCAGCCATCGGCTGGCAGGCCAAGCCGCATTTGTTCGGTGCGCACAGCCGCGCGCGTTCCCGCACCCAGGATTCCATCGATCTTGCCAACATCGTGCCCGCGATTGCGAAGCCTGGTCTGAAGGTCCTTCATTGCTCGATCCGAAAGCCCGTCGCCGGGATTGCCGGCGTCATATCGTTTGGCGCCGTTCAGGCGGGTGGCAAAATAGGCTGCGGACGTCGTGTAGATGAACGACTTGTTCCATTCCAGATAGACACGAAAATTTGGATAAGCGAGAAACGCGGGTCCTTTCCTGCCCTGGGGCAGCAGAAGGGCCGCAGGCAAGTTCGCGGAGGGCAATCCGCCTTCACGGGCGCGCACCCCAAGGACGGCCCAGTCGCCGACCGTCATGTCGTAGTGCAGACCGGTCTTCTCCCAGGGGAGGCTGGACGGCAGCGTGATCTCTTGCAGCCACGGTTCGCCCGGACGCCATCCAAGATGCCGGATAAAGCGCGCAGCGGTCATGATTGTATCAGGAGCGCTGTTTTTCAGGTCGACATGGCCGTTGCCATCGCCGTCGACACCGAAGCGCACGATGTCCTCGGGCAGCATCTGGACCTGGCCGATCTCGCCGGCCCAGGCCCCGGTTGTTCGCCTTGGGTCGAGATCGCCGTGTTCCACCATCTCGATGGCCGCGATGAGCTGCGGGCGAAACAGCTGTGGTCGCCGGCAATCATGCGCGAGGGTCGCCAGCGCACTGACGGTGTTGAAGTCGCCCTGAACCGCGCCATAGTCCGTTTCCAGCCCCCAGAACGCCGCGATCACGGGGCCGGGGACACCGTATTCACGCTCGGCCCTTTGAAAGGTCGAGGCGTATTTGCGAAGGTTCGCGGCACCCTGCTTCAGCCGGTAGCCGCTGACGGAACGCTTGGAAAAGGTCAGGAACGTCTGCTTGAAGACGCCTTGGGCGCGGTCGCGGGACAACACCTTCCGATCGATCCGCGCCGCTGCGAGGGTTGCCGAGATCGCCGCTTCCGGGCGCCCCTGCGAGCGGGCCTCTTGCGCGACGCCGTCGAGAAATGCCTTGAAATCACCGCCGCAGGGCGTGGCGGCTTGTGACGAGGACGGCAGTCCGACATGGACGATTGAAATGAACGCGGCTGCCAGCACCGCGGACGACCGGATCTTGCTCGTGAACATGACATTCCTTTGGCGAACGGATTCGAACCGTCATGATGCCGGAACGTCGGATCGTGGAACAGGGCTTATCTGCAATCGAAGACCGAAAGCCTGTCGTGACCGTTGTCCGATCCGGTGGCAGGTCTCGGGGAGACCGCATTCCCGTGTCGAACGAGGTCGAGCGCCTCTTCCAGCGGCACGGCCGTGCCATAGCGATAACCCTGACCGAAGCGACACCCGCGCTGAATGAGATACCGTTCCTGTGTTTCGGTTTCGATACCTTCCGCAACGATCTCGGCGCCAAGTCCCGTTCCGATGGAAATGAACCCATCGACGATCACTTCCATCGATCGGTCGTGTCCAATCGCTGAAATGAATTCGCGATCGATCTTGATCTCATGAAACGGAAAGGCGCGAAGATGCCTGAGCGCGCCATAACCGGTCCCGAAATCATCCACGGAGATACGCACACCGAGATCCGTCAAACGGATGGCATGTGTCTGGATTGCGGCGGAGGCGCGCGAAACAAAGACTTTTTCGGTAATCTCCAGCGTCAATCGGGAGGCGATGGAGGCATGTGTGCGGATCAGGTCCTCCAGGGCCGCGACGCCGGCTACAGTCGCCAGCAAGCCATCCTCCAGATTGAATGACAGACCCAAATCGGTTTTCCCGATCGCATCGAATGCCGTGAAATCGCGAACAACCTGGGCTGCGATGACCGTGGAAAACTCTCTTTGAAGACCGAATTTTTCAATTTGCGCCAGGAATTCCACGGGCTTCAGGATCCCGCGTTCGGGATGGCGCCAGCGTGCCAGTCCCTCGAATGCAGCAATCGAACCGCTGCGCAAATCAACCTTGGGCTGATAGTGGACAACGAACTCGCCGGTCCGGAGCGCGGTTTCGATTTTCTGCCGCTCCGCAAGCTCGGAGACCAGGGTTGTGGAATCGGACCTGTAAGCGTGAAACGACGGGCCTGCTTCCTGCTTTGCGATATACATCGCCTGATCGCCCGCAGCGATGAATTCGGCAGTACCACCGTCAACGTCCGATCGACGGACGATACCGATGCTCGCACCGACGTGGAGGTCCTGATCATTGAAGGAGACCGGACGCCGGACAGCATCCAGAAAACGGTTGGCGATCGCCTCCGGATCATAGCGGGTTTCGTGCATCGGCAGAAGAATGCCGAACTCATCGCCGCCGATCCGCGCAACGAGATCGCCGGGCCTTGCGCTGCGTTCCAGACGTCGGGCCAGCGCCTTCAGGGCCGCATCACCAGCGTCGTGGCCGTAGGTATCGTTGACCGGCTTGAACCCGTCGAGATCCAGCAGGATATAGACGAGCGCGCCGGCAGTCTGCGGGGAGCCTGACAGTTTTTCCGTCATGAACATGTCGAAGGCCTTGCGATTGGCAACCCCGGTCAGCGCGTCGTGGGTGGCGATATATTGCAGCTCCGCCTGTTTCACTTCCTGTTGGTTCGCAGCCAGTCGATTTTCGAGCAAGACATCCTGAAGTGCCTTGACCGACTGAGCGATCCGGCCGAACTCGTCGCTTCGCTCAACGAACGGAACGGTTACCGTCAGATCCCCGGCAAGAAGGGCCCGGATCGCCCGGACCAGACCGCGGATGGGAGCGACAATCGTGCGTGCTGCGGCAAGGCTGATGATGATTGCAAGCAGGCCGGCGACTGCGGACGCCGTTATGAAATCGCGCGTCAGGCGTTCCGCGGCATTGATCGCAGCGACGGCCCGGTTCCGGGCACGCACACGGGCGTTTTCGGAAATCCTGCGCGCGGCTTCCGATGCACGAACGTACACAGCGTGGCCGCCGCGGGTCGCCACTGCACCGAGCGTGGCGTTGCGCAGGATCAATTGCATCGCATTGAGGGTGTTGCTTCGATAGTCCTTGAAGGCGCGCTCCAACTCATCAACGCCCTCAAGCCCTCCGGTATCAAGGGCTTCGATGTCGATTCTTACAATATCGAGGCTTCGACTGATGCTCTGGATCGTCTTCTCGAGTTCCGATCCCTTTACGCCGATCTGGCCCCATGCCGACAATTTGTAAAGATGAGCTTCGATCCGGGCGAGTTCCTGCGGAACGCTGGTCGCGTGGGTAAGGACAGGCTGCAATTCCTCGTATCCGACGGTGATCATCGAGCGCTGCGCTTGCAGTATCTGCAAGCCGACAAAGGAGAGGAGCACAAGTGTCAAGAGCATCACGAGCGGTGCAGCCAGCACGCGACAGACGATCCTCCAGTTGGAAAACCAGAGCCAGGGCTTAACGCGGTACATCTTCAAACCCGCCTGCGCACAGGATCCGCTGGCCGTCCTTCAGCAAGAAGCATGTGTGCAGGCTACGCGCCGAAAGTTCCGTTTCAGGATGTGGAAACAGGAGAGAAAACACCCTGGCGCCACTGCCCTCGGCAGATTCACGCGCCAGTCTTGCCCAGTACCGGCCCTCGATATCGGTGATGTTTCTAACATCGATTCCGACCAGATCCGGATGCCCGACGTCATACCAACTCAATCCCGACATCGTCACTCCCCATATATGGAGCCCATTTGCCTGACGCTTCCACGGCTTCCTCTTGAACTCGTCGAGTGCGACGACAAGCCCTTCCGTTTCGACATGCCTGCGTGCCAGCCTTGCCAGTTCGACCACATCCCGCCGCAAGGCCTCGCTGTTGAGACCGGCCGTCCGCGCATGCAAATTTTCTATAGCCCCAGATTTCGGTGACCCTTGGGCAGAAATGACCAGCCACGCTGAGAGAGCCAGAAAGAATGCAACTTTTGAGGATGCGGAAAGAGACATTACAATCTCCAATATTGAAGAATTATTATATACAAGGAGTCGTGAAGGAGTGTTTAATCTTCAAGAGGGAGGTTTTATTGACAATAATACGCATCTGTCCACCAGACAAAGGCGTTGGGCGCTCAATTCGAGTTCGCCAATAGCTTGAGTTATTTTCGCTTCTGCGTTGAAATTCATGTTGCAGTTCGGGACAAGTCGCCCGTTTTCCGGAGGCGACGATGGGTGCAAAGAGTGCGATGCGCCAAGACAGTCTGGAGTGACCGGGGAAGGACCAATCCGACCGGAGCCTCGAAGAGGAAGTCGATGTGCGCCCTTGTCTGGCCGAACGGTGCTCATCGCCTGCACGGGAGCCCCTGGATTCCTGGCGCTTGCGGAACATCGGCGGTTCGTCTTTCACGCTCTCCGGACAATGCCCGACGACGAGACTGAACCGCTTGTTCGTCGGGCTGTGGTAAATGTCCTGTCTCGGTGCTTGTCTTGGCCCGCGGATTATGGATTGCTCGTATTTCAAGCATTTTTGGAGCGCGCAAAATGATAGACCCGGCAGTATTGGTAACCTACGCCTTGATCGTTCTTGGATTTGTCTTCATTCCCGGCCCCGCCACCCTGTTGACGGTTGCCCGGGCCACCACGTCGGGAACGAAAGTCGGCATTGCGACGGGTGCAGGCATCACCGCTGGCGATTTTCTCCACACGATCATGGCTGTCATCGGCATTTCGGCAATCATCGCGGCATCTGCAATGCTCTTCACCATCGTAAAGTATCTTGGAGCGGCGTATCTGGTTTACCTTGGCTTGAAAGCAATCTTCGCGAAAACATCAGTCGGCCCGGGGCAGGGGCGCCTCCCGGTCACGGCATCGCGAGCGTTTCGGCAGGCAATTGTGGCCGAAGTCCTGAACCCCAAGACCGCACTGTTCTTCCTTGCATTCCTGCCGCAATTTGTGGCTCCGGAAAAAGGCTTTGTGGTCATGCAGCTTGCAATTCTGGGGGGTGTCTTCGCGCTGATCGGCTTCGTCAGCACAATCGTTTACTCCGTTGCCGCGGGTGGCCTCGGCAACTTCCTCCGCCGCAACCCGATCGTTCTCAAATGGCAGGGCAAGGTCGTTGGCAGCATTTATTGCGCTCTCGGGGTTCGGCTGGCACTGCAAGAAAGGTAGGCGGGCCTTCATCCGACATGCGGCGAAGTCCCGCGGGTCTGCAAGTTTGACATGGCCGAAGGTTTTGTGTCCAAGGAATGGCCAGATGATCGTCACGGAAAACCGACAATGACAGCTTTGCAGGCAGGGTCGCTTGCCGATGGTCCCAAGACCGATATCGACAGGCCGGCGACCAGCATATCACCACAGGCGCGACGCCACCTCCAGATGCGCAAGGATGCGCTGGTGGCACATCCCGGCTTGCGGGCGCTGGCTGGTCCGGAATGGCGCACCGCCTTCGCGGTTCCGCTGCTCCTGGCGATCCACTGGAGCGTGGCATGGGCCGTGTCCGACGCCAATCTTCTGGTGGTCTTTCTTACCGCTTTCTTCGTCGGTCAATTCGTCATTCATGCAGCTGGTGCCCTTGTCCACGAGACGGCGCACAAGCTGATCTTCCGAGGGGAGGGCGCAAAGCTCGCCTTCGATCTCGGCCTCGAGACAGTCTTGGGATCCTTCTCCAAGCAACTCACCTACCAGCATGAACATTTGTCCAGCCATCATCCGTTTATCGGGGATTATGAGCGTGATTATGAACACGAGGATCTCTGTGCGTTCAAGGCGAGAGAGATGCTGGTTCATGACCGACCGCGTCTTCAGCGTGCGCTTTCGATCGCGACTTTGTTCGTTCATCTGCTTCCGTTCGGATTCATCATTAGCGACGAGATCTTTCCGCGCCTCTATGAACGCCTGACCGGTCGCACTGTGCGCGACACGAAGCGCAAGATCCCCTCGAGCGCGCCTTCACCCTGGCAGCGTCGGCTGTTCATTGGCTGGTCGCTCGGCGTCAACGTGCTGCTTCTGGTCTTTTTCGGCTTTTATGGATGGCTCTATCACAACTGGGCGCTTTCGATTTTCCTGGGAAAGTTCGGCATCAGCAACCTCGGCCAGTCGCTCAGCGAGCATCCAGGCGATGATGTCGAAACACCGACACGCTCCACCTACGGCTGGATCAACCGCCTGCTCTTCAACACCGGCTATCACAACGAGCATCACACGTTTCCCAACGTCCCGTGGACGCGCCTTCCAGACCTTGCGCGCGGCGCGCCGGAGGTGTTTTCGGCACGCGCCGACAGATCCTATCTCGGGTATTGGTGGGACCATGTGAAAGGCGACTTCAAGACGTCGCGGCGAAGTCCCCAACAGGCGCAGGATCAAGATGCGCGGTGCCCACGGGTTGCCGCCCGCGGCGAGGCCGGTCTTCAGGCGGGCGCCTGAAGCATGATCTTGCGGGCAAAGGCAATGCGCGGATGCCGCAATGCGCTGCGCGCCCAGACAAGGTTGAGCGGGTTGACCGGCGTCGCCACGGGCGCGGGCAGGAAGACCAGGCGCTTCAGTCGAAACGCCTCCGCACACAGATAGTCCGGGAGCACCGTCCAGCCGACTCCCTCACCCACAAGCGCTCGCAGCATGCGCAAGTCGGGAGCGGTAAGGACCGGGGATGTTTCCGGCAAAGGGATCCCGTTGTGCTCGAGCCAGGTCCTGACAAGGGGGCGGTCCAGGTCGTAGGCAACGCAGGGGACCGCGTGCAATCCTGTTTCGAGGCTCGCGGACGCTATGAGAGCGGGCATTTTCTCGGGTGCGGCCACCAGCAGCAAACGCTCCTCTGCAATCCTTGCATGGTCGAGGCGCGCATCGGACGGAGCCGAGGCGGTGATGGCGAGATCGACCTCATCGTTGAAGAGTTTGTCATAGAGTGCGTCACGTCCGCCAACATCAATCCGAACCGTCAGTCCGGCCTTTTGCAGCCGCATCAAAAGGGGCGCGCAGCCTTCAGCCAGAAAATCGGACGGACCGGCAAGGTGAATGGTGCCGGTCAGCATCGCTGAGCGCGCGCGCGCCGACGCGAGTGCGGCTTCCGCGTCCTGCAGCGTGCTGCCAAGTCGCGCCGCCAGATCGTCAGCCGCCGCCGTCGGCAAGACCCCGCGGGCATGACGGTCGAACAGGGTCCGGCCGATCTGGCCTTCCAGACTGGCGACATGATGCGAAAGCGCGGGCTGTGTGAGCCCGAGTGCGCGGGCGGCAGCCGTGAAGGACCGGTGCCGATAGACCTCGACGAAGCTGCGCAGATGAACCAGTGACATGACCGGACATATAAATAATTTTATGCCTGAAGGCGAAAGATATTATTTTCGTGACCGACCATCGCGCACCATTTCTTGCCCAGACGCAAACCAACACGGTACGGGAGCTTTTGATGAGCAACACACCCAGGATCCTGATGATCGCCACCTCGGCAGCGACCATGGCACCTTCCGACGAGCCGACCGGCGTGTGGCTTGAAGAACTGACCACTCCCTATTACGCCTTTCGGGATGCCGGTGCAGAGGTCACTCTGGCCTCGATCGCGGGCGGAGCAATCCCCGTCGATGCGCGGAGCGTGAAACCGCGGGGCGAGAATGACGCGACCGTCGAGCGCTATTATGACGATGCGGAATTGATGGAAGCTGCCTCGAACACGCCGCGTTTCGACACGCTGGACGTTTCCGGCTATGATGCCGTGTTTCTGCCCGGCGGGCATGGCACCATGTTCGACTATCCAAAGAGCGACGAACTCGCCCGTCTTGTCGCCGATACGCTGGATGCAGGCAAGATCATGGCCGCCGTCTGCCATGGACCAGCCGGCCTTGTAAACGCCAAGCGCAAAGACGGCACCGCAATTTTGGCTGGGCGCAAGGTCGCCGGCTTCACCGACAGCGAGGAACGCGCCGTCGGTCTGGATACATCGGTTCCGTTTCTGCTGGAAACCCGCTTGCGGGAGCTTGGCTCGGACTATGTTTGTGGCCCTGATTTCGAGCCATTCGCGGTGCGCGACGGCGCCCTCGTGACAGGTCAGAATCCGGCTTCCGCCGGAAAAACCGCGGATCTCGTTCTCGAGGCGCTTTCACATCGCAAGGCCGCCTGAGGCGGTTGCCGGGGACACGCCGACCCGACCGGGCCCGGGCCATTCACCAAGGCCCGGGCCCTCGTCTGTCAACAGCCAGTCAGGCCGGCAAAGGCTTGTAGGCCAACGCCTCGATTTCCACGCTGGCATCCACCATCAGCTGCGACGCGACACACGAGCGGGCAGGGAAGGGCCTGGGAAAATAGGTGCTGTAGACTGCATTGAAGCGGCTGAAATCGGCCGGGTCGGTCAGCCAGATGGTTGTCTTGACCACATC